>NZ_JBVJLY010000002.1:556628-833938 GCF_055584485.1 Amycolatopsis sp. NPDC102522
CCCCGTCCCCGCGGGGCCCGGCGGCTGGGCGGTGTTTGCCTGGGGGGCTTCACACAACCCATGTTTGCCCGGACCTATCTTCATAATCGGGCCCCCCCCCGACACCTGAAGTGGCGGTGAGGCGTCGGCCGGGGTGGGCTTTCGCAACACGCCCCGGAGCAGGTGCGAGGCAGGCGTCGGCCGGGGGCGCCCTTCGTGTGGCTGGAGCGTGCCGGTGGCGAGGTGTGCGATCGCCGACCCCTTCAATCGCCACTCACGACCGACTCGCGAGCAGGGTGTGCAGGGCGGGCAGGAGCACGCGGTCGGCGGGCAGCCAGTCGAGATCGTCGAGGTCGCCCGGGGAGATCCACCGGACGTCCTTGTGCTCCACCGCCCGCGGCTCGTCCCCCGCGCTGACCAGCGAAGCGGCGTAGATCCGCAGCACCTTCCCCTTCGGCAGCGGGACGTCTTCGCCGACCCGGCTCTCGACCGTCACGGCGACGTCCAGCTCCTCCAGGCATTCACGCGCCAAAGCGGCCTCGTCGCTTTCGCCGTCTTCGACCCGCCCGCCCGGCAGCTCCCATTGCCCGGCGTGGTCGGCGGGCCAAGCTCGCTGCTGCGCCAGCATCTGTCCGTTCCGCACGATGGCGGCACCCACGATCACCACGCGGACACCCTAGCCAGACCAATCAGCCACACCGATCAGCCAGGCCGGGCCGCCTGCCAGACGATCTGGAAGCGCGCTCCGCCATCGGGTGATTCGCCGACGCGGACCCTGCCCCCGCGCCGCCGGACGGCCTCCGCGACCATCGCCAAGCCCAGCCCGGTGCCACCGGAGGACCGCGCCCGCGAGTCGGAAACACGGTAGAAGCGGTCGAAGACCCGCTCCCGGTGCTCCGGTGCGATACCCGGCCCGTCGTCGTCGACCACCACCCGCACGGAGGACCGCGACGCGAGCACCGACACCACGATCTCGCCGCGCGCGTACCGGCAGGCGTTGCGCAGCAGATTGCTCAGCACCAGCTCGACCTCGGCGTGGGTCGCCAGCGCCCATGCCGTCCCGACGGTGCCGGTCACCCGGACATCCGGCGCGTCGGCGGGCATCCGCGCGACCGCGGCACGCACCTCGCTCACCAGCTCGACTGGTTCCGCCGGCGGGACCTCCCCTGCGTCCGACCTCGCCAGCGCGAGCAGCCCGTCGAGCAGCGCGGAAAGCCGTTCCGCCTCCTCCAGGATGTCGGAAAGCGTCTCCTGGGAGAGCTCGGGATCGGGGTTGGCGACGGCGACCTCGGCCTGGACGCGGATCGACGCGACCGGCGAGCGGAGCTCGTGCGCGGCGTCACCGGTGAACCGCCGGAGCCGACCGGCGCCCTCCTCCTGCCGCGCCAGCAGGGCGTTGAACTCCTCGGCCAGCGCGCGGAGTTCGTCGTGCGAATCCGGCAACGGCAGCCGCGCGCCCGGCGGGAGCGCCCGCACCGAACCGCGCATCCGCGCCACAGGCCGCAGTGCGAACCGCACCAGCAGCCACGTCGCGATCCCGGCGCCCACCGCGCCGACCGACGCGACCACGAACAGCCACAGCCCACCGGAGTGCACGGCGGTGGCGAAGCCGACCAGACCGGCTCCGGCGGCGACCAGCCGCTGCTGCCCGTCGGGGGCGGTGATCACGGTGCCGACCCAGCGCCAGCTGTGCTCACCACCGGTCGTGACCGGTTCACCCGCCTTCAGCGCGCGGACGTCCGCGGGGCCGAGGTTCGCGGCGGGCAGGCCGTCGACCGGGCCGCCGCCGGTGTCGAGGACGCGGACGGTGACCGCCGAGGCCGTCGGCGTCCGCCCGGCGGAGACGTCGGCCTTCGCGATCTCCAGCTGGGTGCCCAGTTCGTCGTCGACCGAGCCGATGAGCAGCGGCTGGAGGTTGTCCCCGGCGACCGCCGCGAGCCCGAGCAGGAAACCGAGCGTGACTGCGGCCGCAAGGAGGGTTATCCGGACCTGGAGCGATCGGCGGCGCCACCAAGACGGCGAGCCGATCACCCCTGTCCCGCCGGGGCGATCACTTCGTCGAGCTGGGCGTCCGAGGCCAGGTAGCCGTGCCCGCGCACGGTCCGGACCAGCGCGCCGGCCCCGACGGCGTCAAGTTTGCGGCGCACGTAGCCGACGTAGACCTCGACGACGTTGCGGGTCGCGGCCTGCTCGTCACCCCAGACAGCGCGCAACAGTTCGTCCTTGGTGACCACCGTCCCCGCGCGACCCGCCAGCACCTCCAGCAGCGCGAACTCGCGAGGACTGAACGACACGTCGATACCGTCGTAGCGGACCTGCCGCAGGCTCCGGTCGACTTCGAGCGCGCCGATCCGCAGCGGTCCGCGGATCGCGTCCGGCGACGTCCGCCGCAGCACCGCACGCACCTGCGCGACCAGGACGACGAACGAGAACGGCTTCACGAGGTAGCCGTCGGCGCCGAGGTCGAGGCCGTCCGCCTGGTCGACCTCGCCGTCCTTCGCGGAGATCATCAGCACCGGCGTGGTGACGCCGAGCGCCCGCAGCCGTTCGAGCACGCGGTAGCCGGAAAGACCCGGAAGCATGATGTCGAGCAGGACGACGTCGAAGGAGCCCGTCTGCGCGAGCCGCAGGCCGCTGGGCCCGTCGGCCGCCGCGACCACGTCCATGTCCTCGGCGCGCAGCCCCCGCTGCAACGCCTTGCGGACGCCGGGCTCGTCGTCGACCACCAGTACTCGAGGTTTCACGTCCTTCATCATTCACGCTTTCACCAGCTCACGCGCGAGCTCTCAGCGCCATCTCAGCTCGGGCGGCGGAGTCTGAGTGGTATCTCAGCGTTTCCGGGGAAGCGTTGTCGCCAAGACCCGAGCACACTGGGGTTCGGGGAAACAGGGAGAGACAGCATGGATCCGAAGAGGAAGGCCATCACCGCGGCGGTGGTGGGGACGGCGCTCGGTGTCGGCGGCCTCGCCGTCGTGGCGATGCCCGCCAGCGCGGGTGACGCCCCGGTGCTGCCGCAGATCAGCGCCGAAGAGCTGGTGCAGTCGACGCTCAACGCGAAGCCGTCGGCGTTCGACGGGAAGGTCAAGGTCAACAACGACCTCGGCCTGCCGCAGATCGGCAACACGCTGCCCGGCGCGTCGGCGCTCAGCATCGACTCGGCGCAGATCTCGACCGACGGTGCGGGCAAGAGCAAGGTGTCGCTCACCGAGGGCTCCAGCCAGCAGACCATCGTCCAGAACGGCCAGACCGTCTGGGAGTACAACTCCAAGGACAACTCCGCGACCAAGGTGACCATCCCGGACGGGCTGGCCAAGGAGCACCAGGGCAAGGTCGAGGGCAAGGCCGTCGACCCGGCCACGGTGGCCTCGGAACTGCTCGGCAAGGTGCGGGAGAGCAGCACGATCGCCGTCGACGGGACGTCCTCGGTGGCGAACCGTTCGGCCTACGAGCTGGTGCTGACCCCGAAGCCGACCGAGCGGACGCTCCTGCGCGAGATCCGGGTCGCGATCGACGAGCAGACCCGGATGCCGCTGCGGCTGACCGTGCTGGCCAACGGCACCGCTTCCCCGGCGCTGGAGGTCTCGTTCAGCGAGATCAACTTCGCGAACCAGCCCGCGTCGAACTTCGAGTTCACCCCGCCGAAGGGCGCGAAGGTGACCGAGAAGGCCGTCGAGGTCGACCCGAAGAGCCGTGAACTCGCCGAGCAGGCGAAGTCCGACATCAAGGTCGTCGGCGACGGCTGGGACACCGCGATCACCGGCAAGATCCCGGCCGACGCGCTGGCCAAGGCCGGTTCCGCCAAGGGCGAGGACGGCCGCCAGGTCGACCCGAAGGCGCTGCTTTCGCGGTTCGCCAAGCCGGTCAGCGGTGCCTGGGGCAGCGGCTGGCTGGTGACCACCAAGGTCGGCAGCGGCGTGCTGACCGACGACGGCCGCTACGCCGTCGGCGCGGTGCCGGAGCAGGTTCTCTTCGAGGCTTTGGCCGCGAAGTGACCACCACGTTCGAAGCCGGGACGGACGCCTCGCGAGAGGCGTCCGCTCCGGCGGTACCCATGGCGGCCCGCACCAGGGGCCTGCGCAAGGTCTACGGCCGCACGGTGGCCGTGGACCACGTCGACCTCGACGTTCCCGAAGGCGCCGTGCTGGGGATGCTCGGCCCCAACGGTTCGGGCAAGACGACGACCATCCGGATGCTGCTCGGCCTCGTGCGGCCCACCGAGGGCGAGGTCGAACTCTTCGGCAAGCGGATGCCCGACGAGGCGGCGCACGCGCTGCCCGACGTCGGAGCGCTGGTCGAAGGTCCGGGCTTCCACCCTTTTCTCTCCGGGCGGGAAAACCTGATGCGCGTGGCGGCGGCCGAACCGAGGCTGGCGTCGGCCGGGATCCCGGGCGCGGTCGACGCGGCGCTTGAGCGTGTCGGCCTGACCGACGCCTCCACCCGGCGCTACAAGGGGTACTCGCTGGGCATGAAGCAGCGGATGGGGCTGGCGAGCGCGCTGCTCGTGCCGCGGCGGATGGTCGTGCTCGACGAGCCGACGAACGGCCTCGATCCGGCCGGTACCAGGGAGATCCGCCGGATCATCGGTGAACTGCACGCCGACGGCGTCACCGTGCTGGTGTCGTCGCATCTGCTGGCCGAGGTCGAGGCGACCTGCACCCACGTCGCGGTGCTCCAGTCGGGGAACGTGATCGCCCAGGGCGAGCTCACGGAACTGCTGGAGTCGGGGAACGCGGCGCTGCTGGTGCGGACGCCCGATGCCGAACTCGCGGTGGAAACGTTGCGGGAGAACAGGATCGGCAGCAGGCTCACGCCGGACGGCGTCCGCGTGGACCTCACCGCGGCCGAAGCTCCCGACGTGCTGCGCCATCTGGTGACGGCCGGGGTGGCCGTACACGAGGCGGCGAGAGCCCGGACTGGCCTGGAAGACCTGTTCGCCCGGCTGACCCAGCCGGAGTCCACTGTAGACGGTGAGGGGGAGTCGTGACCCACGCTCTGGCCGCGGCACCCGCGGCACGGACCGGGCGGGACAGCGTCGGCCTGCTCCGGTTGTATCGCGCCGAACTGCGCTGGATCTTCCGGCGGCCTCGCACGCTGGCCGTGCTGGGGCTGCTCGCGCTGATCCCGATCGTGATCGGGGTCGCGCTGACGCTGGTCGACCCCGCGGAAGCGAACGGCGGTGGCGGCGGCGGGGACGGCGCGCTGCTCGCGTCCGCGATGAACAACGGCTTCATCCTGCCTGTCGCGGCCCTGACCATGACGCTGGCGCTGCTCCTGCCGCTCGCTTCGGCGATGGCCGGAGCGGACGCGATCGCCGGCGAGGCGGCGCACGGAACGCTGCGAGGCTGGCTGATCGCCCCTGTCGGCCGAGGCAGGCTGCTCGCGATCAAGGCGTTCGGCGTCGCGACGGTTTCGGTGCTCGCGGTACTGGCCATGACGTTCACCGGTTTCGTGACCGGGCTGATCATCAGCGGCACCGACTCGATGTTCACCCTCACCGGCTCGACGCTGAGCGTCTGGGACGCGCTGGGCAGGCTCCTGGTCGTGGCCCTGTGGATCACGCTGCAGTTGTGGGCGGTCGGCGCGGTCGCGCTCGCGATCTCGTCGTTCACCGAGCATCCGATGCTGGTGGTGGCCTCGGTGCTGGCCGGGACGATCGTGTTCACCATTCTCGGCTTCCTGGACGCGGTCTCGTGGCTGCATCCGTTCCTCCTCAACAAGGACTGGGCTCAGGCGCCGGCCTCGGTGCTGATGGATCCGCTGGACACGACGCTGCTCGGCGAGGGCGCGCTGCGCGCCGCCTGCTACATCGTCATCGGGCTCTCGATCGCCTACTCGCGCCTCACCACGCGCGACGGCTGACCCCGCGTTTCGTCCTCTGAATGCGGTACTTGCACACCGCAACAACCGCATTCAGAGGACTAATCGCGACAGAAGACCGCCGTCGCCATGGAAACCACCGCCTCGGTCGGCGGATCCTGCTCGTACGGGTTGAGGGATAGGGTCATCGACTTGCCCTTTCCGTCGGTGAAGGCAACGGTGATGTAGCCGATCAGCTGCCCCGTGTGCCCCCACACCGGCTTCGGGCCCTCCGCACAGGGGATCGCGAACTCCTGCAGTCCCAGGCCATAGCGGAACAACGGAACCGCCTCCCGCATCCGCCGCATCTCCGCGAGGCTGTTCCGGCTCGTCAGCCTTCCGTCGAGCAGGGCGGTGACGAACGTGGTCAGGTCTCGCGTGGTGGAGATCATCTCGCCGGCCGCCCAGTCCAGCGACGGGTCCATGTCGGTGGCGTCGACGATCCCTGTCGCGGGCAACGGTTCGTAGCCGCGGGAGTGCGGGGCGGGCAGCGAGGGGCGGTGACCCGGCACGCTGGTGTGCGCGAGGTTGAGCGGCCGCAGGATCCGTCGCTCCACCTCCTTGCCGTACGGGCGCCCGGCCAGCTTCTCGACCAACAGGCCGGCCACGATGTAGTTGGTGTTCGAGTAGTGCCAGGACTCGCCTGGGTTCTCGAAGTCAGGACCCTTCGCGAACGCCACCTTGAGCAGTTGCGAAGGCGTGTAGTCGTCGAAGCGAGCATCGGCTCGCCAACGATTGGTCGAGTAGCCCGGTTCACTCATGTAGTCGTGCAGGCCGCTGGTGTGCTGCAGCACGTGCCGGACGGTGATGCGCTCGCCGTCGGGCACGACACCAGGCAGGTGCCGCTCGATCGGATCGTCGAGTGTCAGCCGTCCCTCGTCGGCCAGCTGCAGGAGCACCGTGGCCGCGAAGGTCTTGGTGATGCTGCCGATCCGGAAGTGGCCGTCGGCGGCGGCCGCTTTCCCCGATGGCAGGTCCCGCACGCCCACCGCGTCCGACCACTGACCGGTGCCGGTCCGGACGTGGATCAGCCCTGCGGTGATGGCGCGGCTGTCGGCGAGGGCGGCCAGCCTGTCGTGCAGCTCGGCGGCCGGGATGTCCGGCGGGGGCGGTGCGGCGGCCGGACTGACGGCGAGGATGGCGGCCAAGATCGTCTTCAGGAGCATGTCGACGACGTTATGGGAGCCGAGACCGGCTGCCCCTGAGGTTGTCAGGCCAACCAACCTGCGGAAAACCACAGGGTTTCAGGCGGCTTACGAAACGCGGTCAGTCGCGAAGGAGGGCGACGCCGTCCGGGTCCAGAGCGAGCCGCACGGTGTCACCAGGGCGCAGATCGGCCGTGACCGGCGCGACGGCGTCCACAGTGGACAAGTCGCCGCCGGGCGCGACCACGAGCCGGACGTGCTCCCGCCGGTGCACCACCGCCGTCACCTCACCCTCGACGCCGTCCGCGGAAACCCGCAGACCGTGCGGCCGCAGCCCCAGCCGCACCGCTCCGTCCTCGACGTCGGGCAGCGCGACCTCGCCGAGCGGCGTCCGCACCACACCGCCGGACGCCTCACCGTCGACGAACGTGGTCACGCCGAGGAACCGCGCCACGTCCTCGTCCACCGGCTGCCGCCAGACGCGGCGCACCGCGCCCTCCTGCCGGATCTCGCCGTCGTCGAGGACGGCGACCCGGTCGGCGAGCGTGAACGCTTCCTCCTGATCGTGCGTGACCAGCAGCGCGGTGATCTTGCTGCGCCGCAACAGGGCCGCGAGGTCGATCGCCAGCTGCTCCCGCAGTCCGGCGTCCAAACCGGACAGTGGTTCGTCCAGCAGCAGCAACCGCGGTTCCGGCGCCAGCGCACGGGCCAGCGCCACCCGCTGCGCCTGCCCGCCGGACAGTTCGGTCACCCGCCGCCGCTCGTAACCGCTCAGCCCGACCAACTCCAGCAGCGCCCGGACCCGCTCCGCGTGCTCGGCGCGCGGGACGTCGTGCATCCGCAGGCCGAACGCGATGTTCGAGGCGACGTCCTTGTGCGGGAACAGCTGCCCGTCCTGGAACACCAGCCCGAATTCCCGCCGGTGCACCGGGACTCCGGAGAGGTCTTCACCGTCCCAACGCACGGTGCCCGACGTCAGCGGCTCCAGCCCGGTGATGGCCCGCAGCAGCGTCGACTTCCCCGAACCGGACGGGCCGAGCAGCGCCAGCACCTCACCGTCGGCGATGTCCAGCCGGGCGTCCTTCACGGCCGCGAAAGATCCATAGTGGACGGTCAGATCCCGTACCGACAGCGACACTAGAACTCCCCTACCGAATTCTGCCCGCGGACCGCGCCGAACCGGTCGATCAGCACCACCGCCACCACGGTCACGATCATGAGCAGCGCGCAGGCCGCGTAGGCCATCTGATTGTTCAGCTCCCCCGGCCGCGAGATCAGCGTCGCGACGGCGACCGGCAGCGTCGGCGCGTCCGGCCTGGCCAGGAAGCTCGTCGCGCCGAACTCGCCGAGCGCGACCACGTAACCGAAACCGGCGGCCGCGACCAGCGAACGCGCCGTCAGCGGGAGGTCGATCTCCCGCCACACCCGACCGGGGCTCGCACCGAGGGTCGACGCGGCCTGCCGCAGCCGGACGTCGACCGACCGCAGGACCGGCAGCACCATCCGCACGATCAGCGGGATGATCACCAGCGCCTGTGCGAGCGGCACCAGCAGCGGCGACGTCCGCAGGTCACCAGGCAGCGCGTCGAGCGTGACGAGATAGCCGAAACCGACGGTCACCGCGGACACCCCCAGCGGCAGCATCAGCGCGGCGTCCATCGTCTCGCCCATCCCCCGCGCCAGCCTGCCCGGCGTGCGGCGCAACGCGACCAGCACGACCGAGGCCAGCACCCCGATGATCATCGCGAGCATCGTGGCGTCGAACGCCGTCCGCAGCGACATCGACGCCGCGTCCCAGCCCGAAACCTGCAGCGCGCCACGGGATCCCTGACCGGCTAGCGCTTCGTACCCGGCGAGGCTCCAACCATCCGAAGTGGACACGGATTCGACGAGCAGCGCCACGATCGGCGTCATCAGGAGCGCGATCACCGCGAGCCCGGCGAAGACGGCCCACCACTCGCCACCCCGCGGCCGCCGCGCGGTCTCGCTCCCCGAACGCAGCCGGACCGCGTTCTCGCGGCGCCGCCTCGCCAGCGCGCCGACGACGAGCGCGGCGACGACGGCGGCGAACTGCACCAGGGACAGCGCGGCCGCTCCGGAGAGGTCGAGCAGTTCGACCGTGCGCAGGTAGATCTCGGTCTCCAGGGTGCGGTACTTCGCCCCGCCGAGAATGAGCACGACCCCGAAACTGGTGGCACAGAACAGGAACACCACCGCGGCCGAGGACGCGACGGCCGGCGCGAGCGCGGGCAGCGTCACCGAACGGAAGGCACGCCACGGTGACGCGCCGAGCGCCCGCGCCGCGTCCACGGTGCGCGGGTCCAGATGGCTCCACAGCCCGGAAACCGTGCGTGCGACGACGGCGATGTTGAAGAAGGCGTTGGCCAGCACCAAGGGCAGCAGTCCGCCGTCGGGCCAGAGCGCGCGGAACGCCAGGCCGACCACGACGGTCGGCAGCACGAACGGCACCAGCACGAGCGTCCGGACCAGCGAGACACCCGGCAGCTTCACTCGCGCGAGCAGGAACGCGACCGGCAGTCCCGCGAGCACCGCGACGATCGTCGAAACCCCGGCGCTCGCGACGGTGAATCCGGCGAGCTTCCAGGTCAGCGGGTCACCGATGGCGGTGCCGACGCCGCCGTCCCCGAAGCCACGGCCGACGATCGCCGCGACCGGCCAGGCGAAGAACACCACGAGGAAACCGAGCGGCAGCACGGCGAGTGCGGCCAGCCCGGCACCACGAAGGGTCAGACTGGGGGCAACTAGCCTTCTAACAGCGTGCGCCACTGGGCGATCCACTGCTCGCGCCCGGCCTGGATCTTGGCCGGTTCGAGCGTTTTCGGCTGCTGCGGCAGCGGCGCGGCCTGCGCCCAGCCCTGCGGGAGCTCGACGCCCTGACGGGCCGGGTACACGTACATGTTGCTCGCCACGGTCACCTGGAACTGCTGGGACAGCAGGAAGTCCACGACCTTGCGGGCCTTTTCGGTCTGTTTGCCGCCCGCGAGCACACCCGCGTACTCGACCTGGCGGTAGCAGGTGTCCAGCAGTGCCTTCGTCCGCGGCTTGCCGTCGTCACCGATCTCGGCGGCGGGCGAAGACGCGTAGGACACGGCGATCGGACGCGGGCCCTTGCCCGAGGAACCCGAGAATTCCTTGGTGTAGGCCTCTTCCCAGCCGCTGACCGTCTTGAGACCGTTGGCCTTCAGCTGCGTCCAGTACGCCTGCCAGCCCTGCTCGCCGAACTGGGCGACGGTGCCGAGCAGGAACGCCAGCCCCGGCGACGACGTCGCGGGGCTTTCGGCGACCATCAGGTCCTTGTACTTGGCGTCGGCCAGATCCGCGAACGACTTCGGCTCCGGGATTCCCTTTTCCGCGAAGTACCGGCTGTCGATGTTGACACAGACGTCGCCGAGGTCGACGGCGGAGAGCCGGTGCTCGGGGTCGACGGAGTAGCGCTGGGGCCCGCGATCGGCCTCCGGGCTGGTGTACTGCTCGAAAACGCCCTCGGTGAGCGCGCGGGAGGCGAACGTCGAGTCGACGCCGTACGCGACGTCCCCGATCGGGTTCGCCTTGGTCAGCACCAGCTTGTTGGTCAGCGCGCCCGCGTCACCCTGCTTGAGCACGGAGATCTTGATCCCGGACTGCCGCTCGAACGCGTCGAGGACCTCCTGGGGGGCGAGCCACGAGTCGTGTGTCACGAGAGTGACCGTCGCCGGCGCCTGCGGGTCGTTCCCCGTGTTCCCGGAGAGCGAGCAGCCCGCGACGAGGGCGGCCACCGTGCCAGCCGCAACGACCGTGCGGAGGGCGCGTTTCATCTAGCCTCCTGCGTTCTTCAAGGGGGGACCCGTGGCAAACGTGCAGCGTAGCCGACGGCGTACCACCATGGAGTCATGGCGGAAATCTTGAACGACAAGCAGGCCGACGAGGCCGTGACCAAGCTCTCCGGCTGGACGCGTGACGGCGTCACGATCGAGCGAACGGCGAAGCTCCCGAGCTTCCCGAAAGCCATCGAAGCGGTGGACAAGGTGGCCGAACTGGCGGAGGCGGCCGACCACCATCCCGACATCGACATCCGCTGGCGGACGGTGACGTTCCGGCTCAGCACGCACTCCGCCGGAGGGCTGACGGAGAAGGACTTTGCGCTTGCGTCGCAGATCGACGGGGTACTCGACGACATGTGACGTCCGCGACGACCGCGCCACGACACCGCTTCTCGGACGTCTACCCGGTACGACCGACGAGAAAAGGACGAGTGATGACGCAGGCGATCGTGGTGGGCTTCTCCGCATTCGGCGCGATGGTGGCAGCCGCTGCCGGAGTGCTCTGGTACACGGCGCGTGATCGACACCATCAGCACGATCAGTGATCTTCGCCACACCGGCGCCAAGACGGTAACGCGGACCCTGATCAACGCGCTGTTCCCGGCGAACCTATCGCTTCTCTCCCCCGGGGAACCGCCGTGAACAACGCCTCCATCACCGCCGCCCAGCGCGCCTGGGTGACCGCCTTCGCCGCCGCCGTCACGCTGCTGACGATCGTCATGCTCGGCCTTCTCGGCTAGGGCGTGTAGGCCTCGCGGGCGGCGACAAGCTCCGGAAGGTGCTTCGCCGCCCATTCGCGGCATGCCTCCATCGGCTCGAACAACGTGCGGCCGAGCGGGGTGAGCTCGTACTCGACCCGCGGCGGCGTCTCGTCGTACGCCGTCCGCGTGATCATGCCGTCGCGCTCCAGAGCCCTGAGGGTCTCCGTGAGGACCTTCGACGTGACGCCCCTCAGCGGCACCCTCAGTTCGGTGAACCGGCGCGGCCCCTCTTCCAGACACAGCACGACCAGGCCCGCCCACTTGTCGCCGATCCGGAACGGCGTCAGATTCGACGGGCACTCTGGCGCGAACATGTCGGGACTCAACGGCTTCACCCGTTCGAAGTTACCCTCGCCCACGCGGCCAGTTCGACCGCGGCTTCCGCGTACCTGCGCGAACCGACGGACATCGCGATCACCAGGTCGTACGCGTCGTCTTCCGGCGCGTCGAGGTCGTGACCGTTGAGCCCGTAGAAGACGAACGTCGCCATCCAGGCCAGGCGCTTGTTGCCGTCGATGAGCGCGTGGTTGCGCGCCAGCGACTCGAGCAGCACCGCCGCCTTCTCGTGCAGCGTCGGATAAGCGTCCCGGCCCATCAACGAAGCCTGCGGCCGGTGCGCGGCGGAGTCGAGCAGCCCGAGATCACGGATCTTGGGCACCCGGAGGTCTTCCGCGAGCGCCAGGAGGTCTTCGACGGTGAGATACTCGATCACTGGGCGAGGCGGTCGAGCAGTGCGGCGTAGCGCTCCCTGCCGTCCCTGGACAGCGCGCGGACACGGTCGTCACGGACGCGGCGCGCGGCGGCCTCGGTGATGGCGCGAACGGTGGCTTCGTGCTTGCTCACGCCATCGGCCTCCGCAAGCAGGGCAAGAGCGCGCTCCTGCTCGTCGTTCAACCTCAAGGTCATGGCCATGAGGGTTATGATACCACTCTGGTATCAGACTCACGGGGCGTATTTTCCCCGCGTGAGCATCGAGACTCTGGAGAAGGCCGAATACCGGGATGTCTGGAGCCGCTTCTACACGGAGTTCGCCTTCCGGCCGAGCACGAACCGATTCGAATGGCCGGGGATCGCCGAACCCGCGGGATCGGCGACCTGGAGCCTGACCGCCCTCGACGAAGATCCTGGATACCTGCTGCTGGACCGGATGGTTTCCGTGATCCAGCGGGGCCTGGCCTCGTGCGCCGACGAGTTGTACGCACTCGACTGGCAGCACGAGTCGTACCGGTTCTCGCCCACCGTGAAGGACTGGCCGCTCAGTCCGTTTCCGGACGGCGACTACTACCTGTACCTGACGCCCGACTTCCGGCTCGGCACGTTCGGGCATCCGTGGGAGTACACGATCTGCGTATTCGGCGACGCGCTGATGAAGGCGATTTCGGCGGAGCTCACCGAGGTCCTCGGCGAACCTGTACGCAGGTCCGCGTAGACCCGATTGCCGCTTCCGGGCCGACGCTCTTCCCGGCTTCGACGAGGACTCTTCAGTGGTCATCCGCCCCAGCGAGGAGTTCCGCCATGAACCGTTCCACCGCAGCCGTCGCCAACGCCTTCTTTCTTTTCGTCGGCGTCGCCGGCCTGATCATCCAGATCGTCTCGGGCGTGCCCGGTTTCCCGGACATCCCGCCCGGCCCGTTCATCCTCGGCATCACCGGGATCCTCGTGCTGACGCTGGCCGCCCGGTTCCGCCCGATCCTCTTCCTCGGCATCGTCGCGCCGGTGTTCATCTTCGTCGGAGCGCTGCTCGAAGGCTCCTTCTGGGGACGGCTCGCCGACGTCGGCGACTTCGGGCCGTTCATCGGGACCGTGCTGCTGATCGGCGGGTTGATCGGGGCCATCGCCTGCGGCGGCGTCGCCGTGTCCCAGGCCTACCGCCGGACGACCGTGGGCTGAAACGGAAAAAGGGGACGATCGGAGGTTGTTCCGGCGGCCTTGCGACTCTTAGCTACTCGAACGAGATTCTCCGAGAAGTGAGGGGTGTTCCATGGCAGGTCTGCGCAGACGTGAGGTGCTCGCGGGCGCGGTGGCACTGGCGGGCGCGGCGACGATCGGGCTGAACCCCGGCACCGCCGCCGCGGCCACGCAACAGCGTCCGGGCGCGCAGTTCCCGCCGTCGCTGGACTTCGGCGACTACCCGGTGATCGCACGGGTCCGGTCGCGGCGGGCGCTGGAGCACCTGCGGGTGCTCAGCGACAAGATCGGCCCCCGGATCGCCGGCACCGAAGGCGAACTGCGCGCCAAGGACTACATCGCGAAGGTGCTTCGCGACTTGCGCTACCAGGTCACGCTGCAGCCGTTCCCGATCGCCGACAAGTTCCTGGGCGGCCTGTCGGTCGGACGCGACAGCTGGCAGACCGGCTCGTCGCCGCAGGGCGCGCAGGACGTCACGCGCGAGGCCGTCGTCGTCGACGCCGGGGACGGGAACACGCTTCCGGACGACCTGACCGGCAAGATCGTGCTGATCGCGGCCGTGACGAACAAGGCCGACGCGTACCTGACGGCCGCGCAGCGCGGAGCGGTCGCCGTGCTGATCGGCCGGATCGGCGCCGACCCGGCGCGCAAACTGTCCGCCTTCTCCCCGACGCTCGCCACCCCGGTCACCGTCCCGGTGCTCGGCCTGGCCCAGGTCCAGGTGGAACGCCTGCGCGAACGGCTCGCCAAGGGCTCGGTCAAGGTGAAGGCGACGGCCACGCACCACAAGAACCTGACGTCGTACAACGTCCTCGCCGAGCGGCCGGCCACCTTCCCCGGCAAGGACGACGGCGTGGTCATGGTGACCGCGCACTACGACAGCGTCCCCGGCTCCCCCGGCGCCAACGACGACGGCAGCGGCACCGTGCTGTGCCTGGAGCTGGCGCGCGTCCTGCGGTACCTGCCGACGAACAAGACGCTGCGGTTCGCGCTGTGGGGCTCGGAGGAGTACGGGCTGATCGGTTCGCGGCACTACGTGTCGAACCTGACCGACCCGGAGGCGAAGCGGATCGCGGGCTGCTTCCAGAACGACATGGTCGCCACCAGCTGGGACCCGGCGGTCACCTACTGGCTGCTTTCGGTGGACGGCGCCGACAACGCCACGACCGCGGCCGTGAACGCCGCGGCCAAGCGACTCGGCTACGACCCGCGGGTCAAGGGTCCGGTCGCGCGTGGCTCGAGCGACCACGTGCCGTTCTTCGAGCGCGGCATCGCTTCGGGCAACTTCAGCTGGCGTGGCGAGAGCGGCCCGGCACTGCTGGAGCCGACTTATCACACGCCGGAAGACACCATCAAGGACAACGTTTCCCTTGAGCGGCTTCAGGTCTCGCTGGAGCTGATCGGTTCGGCGGCTTACAGCCTGCTGCGGAAGTAGCGGTGCTCGTGAGTGATTTGGGTCGTTCGAGAGACAGGTCGGTCTAACGACCCAAATCACTCACGACAGCCTTGGCGCAGGGCTGGCGCGGTGAGGTTTCACCCGCCTTGCCAGTTCGCCGGTGATCATCACCCAATATCAAATCCTGCCCACGCGACAGCAGGCTTTCGACACCCTGACGTGCCCGCGTCGCCGCCTTAGGATGCCTCGCCAAGGCGCCCAAAAGCCAGCCCAGACGATTGGACACTCACTCAGGCTAAATCATCGAGCGAGAAGGCTGTGCCATCGAGATGGCCACCGCCTACAGCCTGGGCCACACCCACCTACACCCGTAAAAACCCTAGCCAACTCCGACGAAGCACAAGGCATCGACGGGAACATGGTCACGCAAGGGCACCGCAGCCATTGCCGACACTTTACCGATCCAACAAACCTGCTCCGGACACAAGAATCGCGTTCGCCGCCAACATCTGGGGCGCTTGGACTTATCGGAGCGCCCAGCAACCACGACCACCGCGGAGCCACTCCTTCTCGCCGCACAAACATGGTCTGTTCACTGGCTCACTGATCACCTGCAATCCGGCGCGTTGAGCAATCGACGTACTCCGCCGGAGACGTTGGCGACAACAGGTCAGTATACCTGTGTCTAAACTAATTTTGGCACGTGGCGCAAAACTTTCGATCTGAATGAATTTATTCGAGCAGAGCCTCTGGCTCACCAACATGCCTCTACCAGTCACAGCCAGGCCGGGACCTCGTTTCTTTGGACACCGCCGGAATAGGCAGAACTCTCTTGGCCAAGACGGGCGCACATCAGGAATCAAATTCACGTTTTCGGAAGCGCGTTTCCGAATAGCCCGTTCACCGCCATTGGCAATCTAGTGATGAATACCTTCAGCAAACCGTCGTGAGCAATCTCGCGAGCGATGGCACTCATCGTCAAAATCCAACAGCTCAATAGCGACTGTTCAGGTAGTCACAGAAGTCAGCCGGTGGGACTATACGTGATCGACACCTGTTTCACCCCTTTAGGCGCAAGCGGCACCCTTACAGATCACTGGCGATGACAAAACGTCGAGGTTCATCAAGGGTTTGTCGCGCATGGCTTGGATCAGAAAGCCGTTCAGCCACGGTCTCCATTGCCAGGTCTACCGGCAGCGCCGCCGCGAACTTGAGACCATTCATGGCACGCTTGTCGACCTGCGGATGACGTAGCACTTGAAGAGACGCCAGCGTCGCACTTATGTCGTCAGACGAAGGATCCGAACAGAACCGCAAGTACCGATCACCGATGCGTTGTCGCGGATCCATTACAGTCGGCAGCGAAGCATGCAATGTCCGATTCGCAGCCGTACCTGCCCAAGTCCACCAACGCAGGTCTTGGCCTTTCCGGCGAAGAATCAACGCATCTTTCGCAACATCATTAAAATGGCGTTCCCGTAGTTCCCTGACGACAGCCTCGGCGCGCCGAGTGAATGTTACCCCGACTGGATCAGTGCCCAGCAGCACTGCTCGCTGAGCACGGACCAGATCGAAGGAAAGTCCGCCTCCCCCCTCACCCCATTTCGCGTGTCCCGGCAGATCACTCGGTTCGACAAAGCACCGTCGTCGCTTCCAATCGATGTAGCCAACTTTCCATGCTCGTCCCCCCAACAGCAGGATACGTGGTCCGTCATGCTCATCCGCGAGAAGTACATCGTCACCGACCGCGCCAATTTCCTCGCGGCCGGCCAGCACGGTAAACTGTGGAGGAGCACTGAATACGGCCAGCAGATCGGAGAAGTACCGGTGGCCAAACTTTTTCTCCGCCTGTGGTCCGATGAACGCCATCGCACCATCTCTTTCCAAGTAGCCTTCTATTAGAAGATTCTTCATGATCGCGTCTGCATGCTCGTCGAACAGCGGAAGCTGACCCCACCATTCGCGCCAGGTGTGTGTACCGATCGTTTTCTCCTGCAGCGCCAGGGCAAGGATCTGTTGCGCAGCGATGTGCCGGGGATGCGGTGGTACGGCGATGGGCTCGACCCATCCCGCAGCCCATCGCTCCAGCAGCCCCGCCGCTGCCAGCACCGCATCAGGCTCGAGGCAGAGAAAGAGGCAGTTCCTGGTCGAGCCTGCTCTGCGTCCAGTTCGGCCGAGTCGTTGGAGGAACGACGCGACCGTCCTCGGCGCGTCGATCTGGATGACCCGGTCCAGGTCTCCGACATCGATACCCAGTTCGAGGGTGGAAGTCGCGACGATCACACAGTCCCGCGCTTCTGCGAACGCCAGCTCGGACCGGCCTCGCTCAGCGGCAGAGAGCGATGAGTGTGAGAGAAAGGTCGTCACCTGCGCCGCTCGCAACGACGCACCAAGTTCTTCCGCACGTCGTCTGCTGTCGACGAAGACCAGTCGTTTCTCACCACGATGCAGGGTGGCGATGACCTTCGCGGCGTTGTTGATCGTGCCAACATGATCGACGGTCAGGTCTGCACCCGTGCCAACAGAAGTTACTCTTGGCGCGATGACCTGGCTCTTCCGGTCCGTACCTGATCCTTGAAGCCAAACCAGAAGTTCAGCGGGATTGCCGACCGTTGCGGACAGCCCGATGCGTTGCAGTGGCCTTTCGGCCAGCTTGGAGAGGCGCTCCAGAACAGCCAGCAAATGCCAGCCACGATCATCCCCTGCGAAGGCGTGGACTTCGTCGACGACGACGGCTCGAAGTTGAGCGAAGAACTCGTGCGGATCAACCTTGGTGGACACGAGCATCGCTTCAAGCGATTCGGGCGTAGTCAGCAGGATGTCGGGTCGCTCCCGCTGAATACGTTTGCGGTCACCCGTCTTCACGTCACCGTGCCACACATCGGCCGATCTCCCCAACCAGTGTGCGTAGCCGGCCAAGCGCGGCTGGAGGTTGTTCAAAAGCGCACGCAGAGGACAGATATACAGCACCGAAAGCTCACGCCATTGCCCCTCTTCCATCGCGCTGAGCAGAGGGAAAACCGCCGCTTCTGTCTTTCCTCCTGCTGTCGGGGCGAGCAATATCACGTCCTGGCCGTCCAATATGGGGGCGACCGCGTCGGTTTGCAGCGGGCGTAGCGATGGCCACCCGAGAGAGTTGACAACGTGATACACCAGCGCTGGATGCAGCCGATCCAGGGCGGCATTCACGGCAGGTCCAGGTCTATGTCGTCCGCGCTCGCCGCGGCGTTGCGTTCGACTTCGGTCAGTTCGGAGTTCTTGACGGTGACCGGATAGTGGACACGGGGGTCGAAGTCGGCGTACTCGTCCACCCGGTCCAGGACATCCTGGACCAGCTTGCGCAGGAAGACACGGGGAGCAACACCGACCTGTCCCCCAAGTCCACCGGTCACGGCCGAGGCCAACTCGGTAATATAGGCGTCATCAACCTTCGTCGAGATCCGGTCTGGTTGCTTGGCGGAGCCCACGTAAAGGTCTCTGACAGTACGTCCCAGTTCTCCCAATCGTTCCAGGTCGAAACCGCTGAGCCTGAGCTGGACCGCACGCGGACTATCAAACCTCGCGTCGGTCGTGAAGTCGGTGGCCAGGCGTTGAGCCAGAGGCGGCAGACGTTGTACACCTTGCTGGCCGTCGTAGAAGGCGGGCGTTCCGGTGATGACCAAGAACAGGCCGGGAAAACGACCGGAGTCGATCTCGTCGAGCAGCTGACGCAGCGCGTTCAGGCCTTTTTCCCGGACGTCTCCGCGTACACGCTGCAGGGTCTCGATTTCGTCCAGGACAACAAGTAACCCAGGGTGCCCACAGTCTCGCAGCACCGTCAGCAAGCCTTGCAAGAATCCCAACGCGGCGAAATGATCAAGATCGCCGCGCACACCGGCCACCCGGCGCGCTGTGGCTGAGACCGACTTCTGTCCACCCAGCCACGCGATCAGCGCTTCGGCCGTCGCAGTGTCTCCCTCGCGCTGAGCCTGCCGGTAGCCGCGCAAAGCGGCGGCGAACGCCGGTGTCGTGCGTGCGACATCGGAAAGCCGCTGCTCCATCAGCGCGTCGACAGCAATCGCCAGGCGTTCGTCGTCATCCGCGATCTCGCCAGCGTCCAGAACCTCTTCTTCGAGCGTATAGAACCATGAGTCGACAATCGGCCGTAACGCGCTCGGCTGGTGGGTCGAAGTGGCGAGCCGCTCGATGAGCCGCCGATACACCGTTTCCAGCTTGTGTAGCGGCGTCTCGGTCTCGGAGATCTGGATTTCCGCCGTGGCCAGCCCCGCGCGCTTGGCCCGCTCGGCAAGCCACCGCGCGAAGAACGTCTTGCCCGAGCCATACTCCCCGCGGATGGCGTGAAAAGCCGCGCCACCGGTCGCTATCGCCGCCAAGTCGTCATCGAGCGTCCCACTGAACCGGTCGAGCCCCACCGCGAACAGGTCGAGCCCGGACCTCGGCACGGTGCCGCGGCGCAGGGCGTCAAGGACTTCCCGTCGTCGTGCGACACTGATCGCCGGGGTCATGGACTCTCCACACCGAACTGCTCACGCAATAGTGGCAGGTTCAATTTGACACTGCGGCCTGAATCGATCGCCTCGAAGACCTGATATCCCTCGACGTTGAGCAACCGCTGCAACGTCGTCACAAAACCGTCGATATTGCGTGCCGCTCTGCCCGCCTTCGCCACAATCGCCGCGGTGGACAAGGTTCCACCGGCCGTGTCCAGCGCGTCGATAACCATCGCGACTGCCGCGGTATCCGCCCGCCGGACGAATCTCTTCTGTGCGCTGAAGACGTCAGTGCCGATAATCCGCTGCCCGAGACTGGCCGGTGTGGGTTGCTCGGTTTGCTCGAGTTGCTCTGCCATGTCGAACAAGCTCGGCGTCTGTTCTTTGGTGACTTTGGCAGGCTTGGCGGATTGCTTGACCAGCTCAGTCTGCACCGAAAGTGCGGGCGACCACCAGTCCGGGCGCACCACCTCAGGAGACAGGAGTCGCCACCCGGGAGGCAAGGCCTCCGCAGAGGGTAGAAGCACCAGCACGGGCACGGTCATTTCGGCCAATGCGGCGCCGCCGTGGTAGCCCGCTCGTTTATGGGTGTACCGGATGTCCTCTCGCCACGGTACGACCACGCGGCCATCGCCCGCACAGACCCTTGGCCCGGCCAGTTCGACCTCACCAGGACCCGGGGTACCTGTATGCCATCGTGCACCGAAATCTTCTCCTGCTGGAGCTGGTGTTTCTGTGGCCCCTCGCTCCAGTACATGTCCGTGGTCCGCAGCCAGCACTACTGGACGTCCGTAGCTCTGGGCTTGGGCCAGTAGTTCCGGCAGGTACCTGATACCGGACAACTGCCATTGCGGATCGGAGCTCTCCCTGCCGTGATCCAGCGCGTCATCGACGGTATTCAGCACGACAGCGACCACTTCGGTACCTGATAATGCGCCGAGAAGCTCCGGGTTGAGCCGGTGACCTGCGACGCCCCCCAACTCCGCCATATGGAAAAGTCGCCCGGTTTTGCGACGGCTCGCCCAAAAAGTCGCGAACCCTGCCTTCTCCACTGCCTGACCGCCGCTTGTCATCACTCCACTGAGTAACGAAGCACGACTGATCTGGGTGATCGATGGGATCGCCGACACCGCGGTGGTTCGTTGTTCCCACGGCGAGGCTTCGATCCAGCCCTGCCGCTCGGCCAGCTCCTCGCCCAGTTCTATGGCCACCGCGCTGCTCATCCCGTCCACCACGACGACCAGCGGAGCACGCTTGCCGGCCAGTGGTGCGACGACCGTGGCAAGCACGTCTTCGACCAGTAGGCATCCTTGGCTCGAGATCGAGGACGCGATGGGCACCCAAGCTGCCAGCTTTGTCGCGAACCGCTCGTCCAGCCGTGACCGCCTGGCGGCAGCGGCCTGCCACACCGTTTGATAAGCACGTTCGACATGCGGATCGTGGTCGCTGTCGCCAGACCACAGCACGGAGAGGGCTCGGTCTACCCAGCCCCATTCGGCCAGCTGTTGATGTACCGCTGAGGCAACCGAGTCGACAGCGGGTTCAGGTGAGCCACTCCACCTGGCCAGCCGCACGGCCATCACAGCAGCGCGTTCCTGGTCGCCGAACATGGTCGACAGCCGGTGTTCGGTCAGTTTCGTCAGGGCCGCTTCCGCCGCTTTCGCATCAGGGAGCGCTTCGGCAACCGCTCGGATCCTGGAGCGGAACGCGGAGGGCAGCAGTACGTTGCTTGCCAGCGCCGGACGGAGGCCGGCGCGCTCGGCGAGCTCATCAGCGCGTCGGAGCACGGCGAGCACCTCACTCGCCCGGTCACGGCCGTTCGCCGGAGCGACACTCCAGCGAGTCAGGGCACCTTCCACAGCCCTTGCGAAGGCCCGGATATCGTCACCTCTGATGCCAGGGAACAGCCCGCCCACCGCCACCGCGACATCGGGAAGAGCCTCCGGATCGTTCAGCGCGGACCCTAGCACTCCCAGAGCGGTGGCGTCCGTCCCCTTCCCGAGGGCGACGAGCGCGAGCAACGGCACAGCGGCAGGTCCTACGGTCTCACCGAGCCACTGGGTGAACCCCTCGCTCTCTGCTTCGGACAGCTCAGTGAAACGAGCGGGCCCCGGGGTACTCCGGGACCAATCGAGTAGTCCGTCGGCGTCGAGGGATGTCGTATCCATGTTGAGTCGTTGACTCGCCAGCGCACGCATCGCCGACTCGTATGTCAGCACCGTCCCGGTGCGCGGCCAGCCGGCCGCCGGCTCAGCGTCGATCAGGGCGTCTGCCAGCCAGCGGGTCTGCCAGACGCGCGGATCCAGGCGTTTGGCGCCGAACCTGAGCTTGAGGATTTCGGTCGGATCGACCGGGAGGCTTCCCAGTTTGATCGCGTGACTTCGAAGCTCCCAGTCGAGTTCATCGTCAGCGACTCGGGTGATCACGACGAGGATGGCATCTCTTTTGGCGTTGTCCTGATGATCCAGCCAGGCGGCGACCACGCCCAGCACGGAGTCTTCGTTGACCACTCTGACCTGCCGCCGGTCCAGGGTGAATTCGACCGCGGCACCCGGCTGGTAGCTGCCGTGGACAAGTACGAGGCGACGTCCGTTCGCGTTGGGGAGATGCTCCTGCAGCAGCGACTCCAGGATCCGCTGATTGACCGTCGGAGCCACGGACGATGGAGTTGCGGTCATCGTGGCGATCCGTCCGTGGTGGCTCGCCACTCGATCTCGATGATCGCCTCCGGGTGTTCGTCCGAGTAGGCGCGAATCTCGCTCTGGACGTCCTTGAGTACACCAGCCAGCACGACCGGGCCCGCCCCCGCGGGTACTCGAAGTGGGGGACGAACAGGCGGATCCGGTTCGGGTTCTGGATCCGGTGGGAGAGGAGGCTTGGGTCCGGGTGCGGGATCCGGGCCAGGACCGTTATCGGCGGCATCGATGATAATGCCGACCGCCTCGCCACGGGCTTTTTCCAGGACCGGGGCGAGTTGCCTGGACAGCTCGATGGACGTCGCCGTCTCGGATATTCTGGCGAGGAGTCGTTCGGATCGCTCCCCGATGCTGTCGGTCCGGCCAAGGAATTGACGGACCTTTTCCAGTGGCTCCCATTCCGTGTTGTCCAGTGCTTCCAGCACCTGTGGCGCCGAGGATATGGTCCGAGATAGTGCGTTATCGCTTTCGGGATCAGGAGCCAAGGCGAGTTTGCGCACCAGCGCTGTCGGATCGTTCACCCCGACAAGTCCGGCGATCAGCTCACCCGCGGCGCGGGTGGACCGAACCCTCGGTGCCGTCGCGGGCTCGTCGATACCGAGTTCGCGCGCGTGCTTGGCGAGGGATCTGTGCACACCGAACACAGCCTGTTCGTAAAAGGAGACCTGCTCGGCTACCGAGGCCGCGAGCTTGGCGACGTTCCGGGCGAACCGCACGGGAGGGACGGCTATGCCGAAGATTGCGGCCGCTCGGGCGCGGCCCTGCTGAAACTCGTCTTCCGAAGGCAGCTCTTGCGCTCGCAACGACCAGTTGGCGCCGATCTGCTCCAGACCAGGCGGCTCGGCCTGCACGATGCCCTGGTATACCCAGGCGCGGTCGGCTAGGAGCGCATAGCTGGCGATGATCAGATTTCCGACGTTCTTGTCCAAGCCGGTGCAGCCGAAGTCCTCGATCCAGCGACGGATGTCCTCGACAGCATAGTCCCCGGTGATGCCTGCTTTCGCAGCTTCTTTGTCGATCCTGCGGCGCCACTCGGTGATGACGTTCAGAGGTCCATCATGGACTTCGGCCAGTTCGAGCGGGTGCACGATCTTCTTGACCGGTGCGAGCTGGCTCTTGTCCAGTACGACTCGGCCACCGTCTTCCATGGCCTTTCCCAACCAGGTCAAGGCGTTGCGCAGCTCGCCGACTGTGACGGCCTTGCGGTCGTTCTTGGGATCGAAGTTCGGGTGTTTGGGGTAGAGCGTGGCGAACAGGTCGTCCGAAAGCGCAAGCACGTTGTACTCGAACCCTGCGCCGCCTTGCAGTCGTACCTCGTGCCCGGGGTAGAGAGTGAAGACGTGACCGTCTTCACCTGCTGGGTGCCCTACGTTGGCCTCGTCGAGACGAGAGATACCGTAAAGCTGGTTCAGCACGTTACCGAGCTGCGACCGGAGATTGTCGCGTTGAGCCTCCATCTGATGCCGAACCCGGATCCGGTCATCGGTGGAGAGGTTCGCCGCGTAGTCATCGAGTCGGTTGCGTTCGAGCAGATAGCTGATGCGCAGTAGCCGACCGAGCTGCCCGGAACGCTGCTCAGACCAGAAGTGGGGCAGCCAGATGATCGTCGCACCCTGGACGCGCTCGGCTTGCAGGTCACGTACTCGGCCGAGGTCTTGGGTGGGGCTGTGGTTCGGCTCGTCGAACGGGTAGTCGAGGACGAATCGGATCCGGCCCTCGACGGTGGGCAGGAACTGCTCTTTGGGCAGAGTTTGCCGGTCACGTACGTTCTCGAAAACGAACTCGGCAATCCT
Organism: Amycolatopsis sp. NPDC102522; assembly: GCF_055584485.1. NCBI lineage: Bacteria > Bacillati > Actinomycetota > Actinomycetes > Pseudonocardiales > Pseudonocardiaceae > Amycolatopsis > Amycolatopsis sp. NPDC102522. Next base: position 580,474 of record NZ_JBVJLY010000002.1, read on the forward strand.
CCTGCTGCCACGCCAGATGATCTCGCGTTCGCAGACGAATGCTCCCGAATCCTTGATTCCTAAGGCCGCCCAGAGCTGATCTCGCACCCAGATGCGGCGAGCCCCTGCGGTGTCAATCTCACTGACAGCGTCGAGAAACGGCTCGACGTCCAGATCCGACAGGTGCAGTGCGAAGACCGGATCTTCGTCTCCTTCGGATCGAAGTTCACCGAATTCGGCCTGGATCTCACGAAGCCGAGTAATCACCACCGCACCAGCTTCGACTGTGCGCGACCGGATCGATCCATGGTTCAGCGCGGCCAGCCGAGCACCGGTGAGCCTGGCAAGCGCAGGCACCTCAGGGGCAAGCGACGCCAGCAGCAATGTTTTGATAAGCCGATCGTCCGCGCGATAGCGAGGGTCATCGGCCGACCCGTACTTTTGTTCCAGGTAGACCCGCACCTTGTTGTGGAACCGTTGCCCCGCCTCGGCTTCCTTACGGAGACGATCGGTGAACGCCGCGGTACTGCTCTGCGCGAGCACATCCCATAGGTCACCGAGCGGGAGCAGCTCACCGAGTTTCATGTCGGCACGCCGTTGGTGCAGCATGTCCTCGATGAGCTTGAGCCCGGTGCGCTCGCGTTGTAGTGCGCCGGACAGCGCCACCAACACGTTGAGCAGGGCCGGTGAAAGCGGGTAGACGTCGTGGAAGTCTTCCCAGGTCGCACGGGTAGCGCCAGTCGAGTCCAGAAGCACGTCGCGGACACCGGGTTTGGCCGACTTGAGATCGGCGAACGCCGCGTCCAGCTGTGCCCGGGCTTGCGTTGAACGGGGTTTGAGCACCCGCTCCTTGATGATCGCCGGAAGGTTGCGGTCTTCCAAGTTGATGGTGTCGAACCGCCAGGCGAGGTATTGCACCTGCTGTTCGAGGTTCTTCACGTCTGCGCCCATCACGTCGGCGCCGATCAGCTGGGTCAGATCACGCTGCCGTGAAACGAACGAGATGATCGGCACCGGGCGATCGGCGTCACCCGACTCGATCAGCTTGACCAACTTACCGATCTGTTCGTTGACGAAGTCGCGCCGGGACATGTTCGCCTGCAACCAGAGAATCAGCTCATCGAGGAACAGGATGACGCCGTCATAGCCGAGTTCTTTGGCGTGGCGGCTGATCACCGATAGCCCGTTCTCCAGCGGCACGAAGGCGTCCTTGTCACCACGTGCGCCCTGGGCGTACGACTTCATCGGGCCCGACATCAGCGCTGAGACCAGTGCGTCGTGATGCGGGTCTCCGGCGGATGCGGCGAAGGCGGTGTCCAGTGCGCTGGACGACCATTCGACGGGGCCGCTATCCACGTCGTCAAGGTCGGGAAGATCGTCGACGCCCTCTGCCGCCGAACCGAGCCACTCCGCGAACTTGGCATCGTCGGCGAGGAATTCCCGCTGCCGTTGGGCATCGCGGAGCAACATCGCGGACCGGTATACCGGCGGGGTCCGAGCCTGGGGCCGCAGCTTACGGACCGTGTGCACATATCCACCCAGCAGTGCCGAGTCGAGGTCGGTTTCACCGACGAGGTGGTAAGGAACCATGAGGAACTTGCGCTCGCGCAACCACTCGTCGTGCTTGGCGACAACAGACTGTAACTGCTGTTTTTCCCGCGCGGCCGAGTGGTTGTTGAGGACGGCGTGCAAGACACTGAGGAAGTGACTCTTACCGGAGCCGAATGATCCGTGCAGGTACGCCGCGTGCGAGTTGCCGTCCCGGACGGCTGCGCGCACGAGAGTGAGGGCATCGCCGAACGCGGTCTTCAGCTGGTCGGTGATCACATAGTCGTCGACCATCTTGGCGGTCTCGGTAAAGCCGTCGGTGAGGTCGACCTTGAAGTTGCCGGAATGTACCGACTCCGGGATGTTCAGTACGTCCCGGAGATAGATCTCGCCGTTCACGCGTCCGCGCTCCCCTTCGTCTTCCGTCCTCGTGTGGCCGCCTGCGGGCGCCATGCTTTGAGCGTCTCGATGGTCAGCTGGTGCCGGGCACGCTGATCGTCGAGGAAGGCCTGGTACTCCTCGGCGGGGTTGCCTTGCCACTCCTCGTCGTACTCACCATGCCACTGCCTGACCCAGGGCAGCACTTCGGCCAGGCCTGCGACCAGCGGAACGATCCGGCCGATCTCCCACCCTGCCTGACTGGTGCGGTCGTTGACCAGGTTCACCAATGCTTGAGCCTGGTCCTTGTGATCCCATCCGGCCCAGCCGAGCAGCAGCGTCTGATCAGCGTCCGGGCTCGCGCCCGGGTAGGAGATGAAGCGTTCCTTCGGTACGTCGAGCTTGCCGCGGTGCGACCAGAAGGCGTTCCGCCGGAAGTCCGCAGAGGTGTACTTCGGTGGCACGTCGATGTCGAGTCGTTCCCCTGCGAGGTCCTCCTCGCGTTGCTTCGCCCAGACGTTTTCCCACTGAGCACGTTTTCGCAGGCCGGAGTCCTTGTAGCGGAGTGCGGCCAGATACGGGACATGCTCGTCGGCAATGAGCTGTTCGAGGATCTGGACCAAGGCCATATCCCGCTTGCCGAGGTGATCACCCGCGTACAAGGCCGCGACCGAGGTGAAATCCTGATCAGCGAGCAAGAGGTCGGCAAGCTGACTGACCGTCAGTGTCCGTGGTTCGCTCAGGCCCTCACGCACGGTAAACCAGAGGCGCTTGTCCTCGCAGCGATCGAGCAGCCAGGTCTTGAGCGCCTCGCGTTCCTTCTTCTCCCACGGCTCCGTCGACCAGCGCCGCTTGCACTCCGGTCGCTCGATAAGCGCTATGTCCCGACGTTTTTGGATCGTGTCGATCCGGTTCTGGACGACCTTCTTGTAGGTCTCGGGCCAGTGGGCTGGGATCTCGGTGATGGGGGTTGAGCCATGGCGTTCGAACCAGACAGTCTCGGTTTTGCCAGTTGCCACCTCCCGAGCGAGAATGATCTCGAAGGCCCGCTCCCCCAGGTTCAACACCGGCAAATCTTCGGACTTGGCGCGCAGGCTGGCGGCTTCTCCGTCACTGAGAAGATCGTAAAGTTGGTAGGTCTCCCAGTCCAGTTCTTCCTGTAGCGCGATCATCCCACCACGAATATGCTCATGTTCCACAAAAGCCGCATCCAGCCACTCGCGAGTCGGCGTACCTTCCGTTGCTATCGAGGACGGTTCCTGACGGGCCAGTTCTTGCGCCAAATTGTCGAGCGCGCGTCCAGTCTTCAACGGAAGCTCGGCAGGCAACGGAAACTCCTGCAGCTTGGTTCCGGTGAATTCATAGAACCTTTCCCACTCGTCGTGCATGAAGCCACCCGTACCGGATTGACTACCTTTATCATGACTCACCTGCTTGAGCCAGAAGCAAGCCGTCGACGAGTTTAATATGCCTAACAGCGCCAAATGGTCATCTTCACTTGCGCCTTCCGGCAATTGCACCACAGGAGCAGCCCTGTTCGCCACTGCCCCTGCACGTTCTATTGTAAAATGGTTATGCGTCGCAACAAAAGCAAACAAAATTATCGGCCCAGGTCGAAATCTTTTTGAGTAGAACTCCCGCATCTCCCACCAGGCGGAATTCTCAAGTTCTCGAAAAGGTATACCGAACCGTCGCCGATCTTCAAGGTTAGTCTTCCAGTCCCACATCCATTGTTGCACCTTGACTGGAATTGAATTTTTCGGTGTCGAGTATGGGTAGATAGTGAAACTAGATGCGTTGCGAAAATCTCTAACGTCTTCTCCGGTAATATACTCTCGGAAGGGTGCTTCCATCTTTGACAGCACACGCTCAGGGAGAACGAAGACCTCGTCCAGTCCGGTAATTGCCCGAAATCCACTATCTGCTCGCACCGAAAGGCGGGTCCGATTCTTCTCCAAGGTCTCCTGCAAATCGAACGCCCCTCCACCGCTAAGGGACCACGGGTGATTACCGAAAGAACCTCGCGCAACATCGGCCACCGAAATCCAATCGGACTCGCTGTCCGCCTTGTTAATTTGAGCGACAATAGCCGCCCACACCAATCCTTTAGCAGCATCCGTAGGCTGACTTGGCTCACCGCGAACACTAAGCGCAGCGCGCACGGTGTCCTCGGCGCGCCCGTAACGGTTCTGACCGATCAGAATCACGGTCGGGGTGCCATGTCCGGGAATGTAGGCACCGGAAGTGTCGATCACGTACGAGAGGTCAACTGTGGGGAAGAACTCTTCAATGAGTTTCTTGCCGAACTCTCGCTTCATGAATGAGTTCGAGGTGATCTGCCCAACGAAACCAGCGTCTCGGGCGGCACCTGATCGGCGGATCGCCAGCTGAAACATCCGCTGCGCGAAGGGAACGGAGAGAGCATAGGTCCCGGCGCATGCACTGTATCGATCCCGGTAGTTCTGGTTTTCCTGCTTGTCTTTCACGGTGATGTAAGGCGGATTACCGACGACGACGTGGTAGCTGGACCGCCCCAGTAGGTCGATGGACTCGACAAACTCGTTGACGTTTTCGGTTTGGTAAGTGTGCTGCGGCCGTCGAGTCCCGACGTCGAACAGCTTCTCCTGCTTGCCGATCACACCACGACCGTGCAGGAGTGAATCGCCAACGGCGACGTTGATGGGGAAGTTCGGTGCGGTGCGGAGCTGCTGTGCGCCGCCGGCGTGCATGGCTGCGACCAGCAGACGGAAGCGAGCAATCGAGGCCGCGAAGGGGTTCTTGTCGCAACCGTGTACCGCGTCCAGTGACCGGCGGATGAGTTCCCAGATGTCCACGCCGGGAGCCGCGGTCTGCCAGTGGGCGAGCAGGCGATGGAAGATGCCCAGCAAAAAGTGACCTGAGCCACAGGCGGGATCGATGGTTCGCAGGCCATGGAGGGTTCGCTCGACACCGCCGCCTTCACGGTGGATCTCCACCACCGGCTCCAGGCCGAACTCCTCGATGGCGGGCTCCAGGGTCAGCGTGAGGATGAAATCCTCGACGAACTCTGGTGTCTGCAGGAGCGCGTAGGTCTTTTTCGCGTGTTCCGAAAGATCTTGGTAGAGGTCACCCAGGAAGCGGGTCTTCCGGTCTCCGTCGGTGAAGTCGTGGATGATCCGACCGTCCGGGCTACGCCGGCGCCAGAAGGCGAGCAGAGTGCTGGCCGCACCGAATGACGGTGTGAGCCTCCAAAGCGGGTTGCTGCGCCGGTCGAATAGTTCAGTCACAGTGGGGTGAGATTCCGCCAAGTGGGTGAACGAGGCTTCGAGCCAGTCGCGGTCGTTGAACTGAGGGTGGTCACGGAAGTACGCTTCGTGTCGGGCCTCGGCGATCGCCAGCCGCTCGCCCGGCCCAGCCAGGAAAGGCTCGGCGATCAGGCCGTTGTCCTCGCAGAACCGAACGAAGACGCATCCCAAGATCCAGGCCACCGCGGTCTGGGTGACTCGCTCGTCGCGCCAGGTCTCGTACGTGGACGCGAGGCGCGACGCCTCTTTGGCTTCGTCATACTCAGCACGCAAGCCATCCGCGAATCCTGTCTCCTCGCTGCGCTCTCGGAGATCGCCCTCCAGGATCACAAGCTGTTTACGCAGGTCAGCAAGCAGCGCCTGGGCATCCACGCCACCTGCCACACTTACCAAGTCACTCCCGTGTTCCACTCGTCCAGCTTAGTCGTCGTGGTCTGTAGCACGACGTTCCCCGGTCTCGCGTGGTGTTGACGCGTCGTCACAGCTTGAAACGGTCGATGAACCAGTTCGCGACCTGCTGCGTCGCGTCGACGAGGTCGAGGGCTTTGCGCGCCCCGAGGTTTTCGCTCATGCCGTGCGCGATCGCGTTTCTTCGAGCTACCAGGAAGGCGATTTCACGCTTGAGTAGCTCGTCGTCCTGATTGAAGAAATCTGAGAGCTCGGCTCCCCAGGCGGCGTCAAACCGATCAACCAATTCGACGAGCTTACTCGGCGTTGGATTACTGCCACCACGACCGAGCCAACTGGTAGCAAACTTCGCCGTTCGCGGGTCAGACTTGCCACGCATATGGGCCTTACAACACTCGTGGACAACCTGCTCCAAATAGCCGCAAGTACGGACAACAAAGTAACGGACGAGTGATCGTTCAACCTCATCAGACTGATCTCGGGAAGGTTCAGCTATCAGGAGCTTGGTAGCTTTCAGTGATACCTGCAAGGCGGTTATCGTTCGCGGAGGCCATGGTTCATTGGTCATTATCAAGCTTCCGAGAAGTGGTCTGTTGCGATTTTCAGCCGCATTTTGACGTGACTCTCCGAAGAAACGTCCTGAGTGGTGGATATTCGCATATCAGGATCATCGCGCAACTTTTCCACGACACCGCGAACGGACTCTGCCGAGATGCTGGGATCCCGGTTGATTCGACGAAGAACACCCACGAAGATCGCTTCGGCCCACGCCACGTTCATCTGTTTGGAGTATGGCCGTAGCGCAGCTCGACCAACCGCATCTGCCAATAATTCGGCAACAACAGTGAACTGCGTTGCAACTTTCTTACTGTCGAATCCCTGAAAGCTTCGATGTTCGGCTACAAATTTATTGAGATATTTCTTCAGCGGTTGCCGATAGGGCTCCACCGAAAGGTAGAGCGACAGGATTCTCAAGATCAACTCATGATCGCGAACTCGGGGCGATTTGCGCCCATACAGCAGCCGCCACGGTGCCATCTGGTTCAATCGATTGACAAAGTCGACGAACTCGCCGGAGTACAACGCCATCCGGATTTCATGCGGGGTAAGTTGAGTACCACCAGCGTTAAGCCGTTCGAATATCTGGTAGATCGCTTCCAGCGATTTCTCACTGCCGTCGGTTGTGACGATCGTCGCCTGAATGAAGGTGTCATCGACCAGCCTGCGCTGTTCCTCGTCGAGGGCGTTGTAAGTCAGGTCGACATACGGCTTCGAAACATTCTTCAGAGCGAACGAGCTACCCGCATGGATACCCCGGTAAAAGTACTGCAGCGTACGCAGGCGTTGCTGGCCGTCGAGGACCAGGTAGCGCTTATCCGGCTGCCGGATAAGAAAAATTCCGGGGATAGGATATCCTAACAGCAAAGACTCGATGAAACGGTCCATCTGGGGCCGATTCCAGACAAAAGAGCGTTGGAAGCCCGCAGACTCGACTCGCGCATCCTCCTGGCCGAACTGAGGAATGAGAATACTGTCCTTGTTAAGCCGCTGCACCAGCCCGGCCACGTCGAAATCCTGCCCGGAATAGCTTACCGTCAGCGGCTGCGCGTCGGCCCGGAGCAGGTCCGCACGTTCCTCGTCGGTGAGGTCCACGGCTTCGCTGACCTCTGTACCGGACTCATCCATCGTTGGCACGCTTGCGTGCCTCCTCTCCCTCGGCTACGCAGCCGTAATCGTACCCAGTCGATCTTGCGCTACATAGGTCGCCTGGCATCACTCGTATGGCCCAATTCCCCGGCTGGCCGGTGACGGCAGAACTACCGGTTAATTGAGCCTCCACAGGGCGCTCAACGAGGATAGAAGTTGCTCCTGGCGTTCTTCCAGGATGGCCGGCGTCCAGTCCGGTTCGTCGAGAACCTGCATCGTGAGAAGGAACGGCGAAGCCGCCGACTTGCTGAAGTACTTCGTCTTCTTGACGTCGAAATCGTAGTTACTGGCCTGCGCGTTCTTCCTTCGCGGTAGCAGAACAAGATTGGCTAGCCGGTGCACCCAGTATGCACGTTCCTGAACGGTGAAGGCGGATTCCCAAGAGCTGTCCACGGCAGGTTTCTGCGGCAGCACATGCTCCACCGTGATCAGCGGATGGTCATAGATGGCGCCGCCCGCGGACAGCGCGGAATCGAGCCGGAGAAGTACGTAGAGGCGCACGCGGGTGACGGTGTAGATCTCCTTGTTCAGCCTCGCAAAAGTCTCCGCTCGCTCGAATTCGTCGAGCTGAAGCGGTGATGTGCCACAGAAGAGATCGAGATCCTTTGCGATGTGGTCGAGGACCCGGCCGTAGCGCTCGACGCGGCGAGTGATGTCCACACGTCGGATGAGCATGCTGGCCGCCAGTCGTTCGAGATCGGCGAGGAACCGACAGAGGGTCTGCGAGTCAGCGGTCGGCTTGCTCAGATAGCTGATCGCGGGAGGTACCCAGTCGGTGTTGTCCAGCAGCTTGAGCCAACCCAGCAGTCGGTTGACCTCGCCGACTCCGGTTTCCGCCTTGTAATCTCTGCGGGTGACGATCTCGAACGCGTCTGACAGGGGAACAAGGATGTCGTCGATGAACTTCCTGCCGTCAGGAACTTTGGACAGAACGGCGGATCTGAATTCCTTGAGGATCGACTCTCTCGCCTTGGTCTTCGCGTACACCATGCGGATATGGGAGAAGAGATCGGCGAAGTCGGTCCGTCCCAAGTCCTCTTCTTCAGACTCCCACTTGGTGTTGTAGGCGTCCTGATCCGCGTCCGGGATTGCGCCGATGATCTCGGCCTTCAAAATGTCCGTGTGGGTGAGATTGAGCCCGCGCTCGTTCAGGACAGTGAAGATGCGGTAGGCCGATTCGAAGTCTTCGGTCGAGACCACGACGAGGTAGGTGTGCTGGTCTATGAAGGTGACCAGTTGCTCACACTCGTTGCTGCTCAGTTCGGCCAAACGCTCGAGGAGGAGTAGTGCGTTCTGCACGATGTTGCGCTGGCTGTCGGAATGAGAAAAGGTGGTCAGCGAGGCCAGCGTGGAGATGCCGTCGCGCTCTTGGATGTGCTTCTCGAAAAAGCCTTGATCGAGATCTCGCAGCCGGAGGCGGGGCTGATCGACGGTCCGTTTGATCGGATCGCCTTTTTGGAACAGGCGCGCGTCGAGCGAGTTCGCGAACGGTTCGGAGACGTTTTCCCGGAGCACGCTCAGCAAGATGGCCAGGGTGGTCAGCCGCTGCTGTCCGTCCACGACCTCGGCCAGCGCTGCGTCCTCCGCTTTCACCAAGACGATACTTCCGAGGAAGTACGGATCAGCCTCGTTGATCGACGCCTTGGCCGAGGATGCCGCGAGAAGATCGTCGAACATCTCGCCGGTCTGTTCTGTCGTCCAGGCGTACGGACGTTGATAACGCGGGATGGTGAAGTGGTAGTCGTCCGTGAAGATGTCACCGACAGGATGTTCCGCCGCTTGGATCTTTGTCCTGGCCATACGATCATTCTCGCGATCTGCCCTCAAGCTGTTACAGAACGGCGATCAAGCCACGTCTGACTGACGAAGACCGTCCAGAAACTCCGGCCGCAGTACCACCCGTTCGTGATCGCCGAGGATCTCGACCAACCTGCCGGACAGTCGTGGTGCGTCACGGGGCGCGTCGGACGGGCAGAGTAGCCACAGTCCGTGCGGCTGCTCCGCCGGACGGCGAGCCGCCTTCTGCAAGTCCGTCAGCAGCTTGTGGCCACCGGCGTCGAAGTACCGGCCGAGGAGACCAGCGTTATGGAGGAACAGAATGCCGCGCGGACCGGCTTCAGCCGCACTCTTCTGGAGCTCAACACGTACTCGCTGCCACACAACGGAAACATAGGAGGCGAGCCCGCGCGGCACCAAGCCGTGGCTGTCCAACCGCGCGTCCGCGGCCAGCACTTTGGTCCAATCCTGGTTCTTCTCACCAGCCAGCTTTCTGAACTCCGCGAGGAACAGTCTTCCGATGTCCCGACGTACCGCACCGAACTCGTTCGCCATCGCTACGGCCACTCCCGGCGCCAGCTTCGCCCGCACGGTCAACGCCAGGAACGCCCCGCGCTCAGCTGCTTCGTGCAGGTGAGCGGAGAGCCGCTCGTTCGGATCGCGGCCGGTCGCCACCGCGATGGCGTCCACCGATGAAAGCTGATTGGACGACTGTGAAGAAGTGCCCAGTTGGCGCCAGGATTGATTCGGTGGCAGAAAACGTGCCGTCGTCGGGTCGTACTCAAGCTGACTGCCCGCCTGCCGCAAGGCATCCTGTACCTGCAAGTAGGTGGGATTGCCCAGTTCGATGTCCGGGAAACGCGTGCGCACCCTGCCAAGCAGGCCTTCCAGCGAGATCCCAGCCGCACGCAAGCCGGCCGCGGCCTGGGTGATCCGCAACGCGCGAACGAAATCGAGGTTACGAGGGTAAAGCTCGAGCCGTCGCGAGGCGGCCGCGGTCTGGCTCATCGCGGCGGCCAATGCCACCAGGCGCGTGTCTGCGAGCGGACGCAGCCCTTCGGGCGGAGATATCGCACGTAGTGTGCGTAGCACGGTCGCTGAGCTGGGCAACGGGTCTATCCCAGCCAACTCTTCAGCCGCGTTGCCCAGTGCGACGGCGTAGTCGGCCAATTCGTTCGGCGTGGGATCGTCCGAACCATTCAGGGACTCGCAGGCGATCAACACCGTACTTCTACGCAGCACAGCTAGGCGGGGTTCCTCGGACTCGTCGTCGGTGGCTGGCGCAAGCTCGGCTTCCACGGCCGCGCGTACCACTGCAAGAGCGTCTTCGAGGGTTCGTTGAGAATCTTCGCTCACCGCACCGTGGCGTGCTCGCAACTCCGCAGCGAGCTCGCGCGCAGTGGCGACTCGGCCCAATTCATCCGTGATCCCGGCCAGCTCCCGACGGATCGGTATCAGCCAGTCCGTCGCGCGCCAAGCCTTGATCGCTTCGGCGTAGGCCCGCGACACACTTGGCTGAGTCATGCCAAGATGCGTAGCCACCACCTTCTGGGTCGGCCACTCGTCAGGCAGAGGGTCCACGCCCTCCGGCGCCGGCAAACCCAGCACCAACCGCACGACTTCATGCTTTCGGGAGTTCTTCCGTCCCCGTTTAGGGGTCAGCTGGCCAGCTAGTTCGTCGACCCCGAGGTACGCCGTGTCCAAGGGTGACTCAAGCGGAGCCGGCGGCTCGGTGGGCTCGGTCGTCGCGACCGCTCGGAGCAGCCGGGCTGTCCACTGCTTGTGCCGCTTGTTCAGCTCACGCCGGATTCGCGACCCCGCTCCCCTCGCCCGCACGATCTTGTACAGCGGAACCTTCAACAGTTCCCCGACGGTCGCGGCATCGTGTTCAGTAGCCACCGAGACGGCCTTGGGAGACAAGCCAGCCGCTTGCAAGGGTGTCTCCAGGGTTGCGGTTTCCGCAGCGTCGTCGCGCGCTTGTTCGACGTCCGCAGGGCTGGCGACGTCGATAGTTGCTGTCGCGGGGGTCGTCGCCGGCGCTGTGGCCTCAGCTGCGGTGAACACGGCTCGCCAAGCGTCTTCGAGCTGACGCAATGTGTCGAATCTACGTCCTGCTTCCCGATGCAGTGCGCGTCGGAAGAACGACGTGAGTCCGTCGCTCAGTGCCGGCTCGAACATTTCCGCAGCGAAGACCGGCGTCTCTTCCTGGCCCATTTCCGGTGCGGTGAGATCATCACCCCAGCGTGGGCGTTCCCCGGTCGCCATCTCGTACAGGGTGACTGCGGCGGCATACCACTCAGCGTGTGCGTCGAATTCGGGGCGCCGTGCGGTGCCGATGAACGGGTCTAGATAGCCGCGCGTGCCAGCTGTGGTCTTGGTGAGCTGCACCGCGCTCAGCGAGAAGTCGAACAGTTTAAGTTGCTTGGAGCGGTCTGCCCGCAGGTAGATACCGAGGTTGTCCGGCTTCAGGTCGCGATGCCAAATTCCCGCCGACGCGAGCTGGTCCAACGCCGAGAACAGGTCGGCACCGAAGCGCTCGAGTTCGTGGTAACTGAGCCGACCCTCTTCCCGTAGGCGCTTGCCGAGCGAAATCTCGCCCGCATACTCGAGGTCAAGCACCGTGCGTCCCGCGATTTCGAACGGTTCACCACGCAGCTTCACGATGTAGCCACCGCCGACCTTGCGCAGCGCTTCGGCTTCCTCGTGCAGGTGTTGGGCTTTCGCCTGGTCCAGACCGACCTTGAACACGCGTTCTTCGACGCTGACATCACCGTTGTCATCTTCGATCAGCCGCTCGACCAGCAGCGCACGGGCGGTTGCGCCCGTGCCGAGCACTTTGCGCACTGACCAAACCGCGTTCAGCGATTGGCCCGCGGTCGCGGTTAGCGGATCGATCTCCGTCGTGGTCGGAGTCGGGCGTTCCGGGACGGATTCTTCTTCAGCGTCGTCGAGTTCCTGAAGAAAGGCGTCCGCCGAATCGAGGCGATGTGCGATGTCACTTCGAGTGGCATGGTGGATCAAGGCATCGAGTTCGTCGGGCAGACCGTCGTCCACGGCGACGAGATGAAGACCCCCGTCGCTCGCCAGCCTGGCTTTGAGATCCGAGCGCTGGGCAGCCGGTGCCTGACCGGTGAGGATCAGATACGCGACCGCACCGATTCCGAACACGTCGAGGTCCACAGGATCCGGATAAGCCTGGTCGCTTTCCGGGGCCAGATAGCATTGGGCTGTGTCTTCGATGAATGCGCCGTCCAGCGAGGAGTCGCCGATCGAGCGCAGGCTGCTCGTCTCGAAATCACGCGCGGCGGTCTGCCAATCAGTGAGCCGAAGGACCGGGGACGAACCGTCTTTCCTGCAACTCACATACACCGATCGTGGAGACAAGGCCCGGTGGTACAGCGACCGCTGATGTGCGTACCTGACCGCTTCGGCCAGTTGGCGGACAAGGTCAAGCCGCGTTTCCGGCTGGATTGCCTTACCGAACGTCGTCAGGTAGTCGGCAAGCCGCAGGTCTGACTCGGCGTGCCGGAACAGGATCGCCGGCCGTCCCTGGTGTTCCTTGAACTGCACCGCCTGAACGATGCCGCGATGACTGATGCCCTGCAGTACCTGATACTCACGGAGCGCCGCTCGATGGGCCTTCTGTGCGTCCGTCGCGCTCGAACCTTCGCTGACCAGGTAAATCCGGAGACGTCCCTGTTCCGATACCTGCCTGTCATCCCGGACTGCCAGGCGGTCTTCCCAGAACGACCCGGTGTCCAGGGGCCGGGAAGCGAGTTTCCAATCGTCCGCGTAGCGAAGATGCGCTGAACCTGCCCGGATGCCGATTTTGGTCAGCAGCCGATTCAGGTCACGGGCGAACTCCGGAGTGATCCGGTTCGCCTCACGATGCGGCGGGCGTGCCAGGAGATCGTCCCAGAGCGCTGGTAGACCGTTGGAAACGTCTCTCGCGTACACACCCGGCCGCTGGAACTCGTCCAGTTGGCTTTCGAGGCCGGGATCAGTAAGGAACACCGCGGGCTCGATCCACGGGATCCGGTGCTTGATGCCAAGGGCCTGGGCCGCTCGCTGAAGCTGGCCCTTTAGTTCCTTGGACTTCAGATCCGTCAGGTGTAGCGGGTTGGGCAAGGTGCGGATCTTGCCTGTGCCCTGGTCGTGGACACGCCAACTGGCACCGGTGTTCGTCACTCGTCCGGGATGAGCTTTCAACTCTAGCAAGTACAGGCCGCCAGGAACAGCGATGAGCAGGTCGCATTCGTTGATCCGGCCGGAAGCAGCGGTGAAAGAGAAGGTCGCCCAAGCACGGTACGGCTCGGTGTCGGGCATGAGCTTCCTGATGAAGTCCAGCCCATCCTGTTCCCAGTGGAATTCGGATTTCTTGGGCTGGAACCAGCGCTGGACTTCCTGTCGGGGGCCGCCCGTGATGTTTTTCGGGCTATCCGCATTCACCACGGTCGAAGCTCCCGGTGCTCGTGGGGCAAGTAACCAGTCGATGCTACCCGTATACCACGTCGGAACTTGCCCGGGCGTCTTGCCCTCCCTGCGTCATTTGCCCGAGCTGCAAGCATGATAGCCGCCAAATGCCAGGTGCCGTTACCACCCCGCAGCGGTCCTAAGTGCTGGGCCTGCGAAGTTGTTCCACCAACGCGCCCCAGCGTGCTGGTGCGTCTGGCTAACACCGGAACTCCATCCCCGTCAAGCCGCAGTTCGCGGGTTCGATGCTCGCCGGAACCGACCTGAAGTCGGCCCCGCTCAGCAGTCGCACTACGCGCAGGAAGCTTTGTGGGCTTTCGACAGGGGTCAGCTTCTTGCCTGGTCAGACATTGAAGCGGAACTCCACCACGTCGCCGTCCGACATGATGTAGTCCTTGCCCTCCATGCGCACCTTGCCCGCGGCACGGGCGGTGGCCATGGAACCGTTCTCGATCAGGTCGGCGTACGAGACGACCTCGGCCTTGATGAAGCCACGCTCGAAGTCGGTGTGGATGACGCCGGCGGCCTGCGGGGCGGTCGCGCCCTGCGGGATCGTCCAGGCGCGCGACTCCTTGGGGCCCGCGGTCAGGTAGGTCTGCAGGCCGAGGGTGTGGAAACCGGCGCGCGCCAGCGAGTACAGGCCCGGCTCCTGCTGGCCGACGGACTCCAGCAGCTCGCGCACGGACTCCTCGTCGTCCAGTTCGAGCAGCTCGAACTCGACCTTCGCGTCGAGGAACACCGCGTCCGCGGGGGCGACCATCTTGGCCAGCTCTTCGCGACGGGACTCGTCGGTAAGGATGCCTTCGTCGGCGTTGAAGACGTAAAGGAACGGCTTCGTGGTGAGCAGGCTCAGCTCGCGCAGCACCTCGAAGTCGACCTCCTTCTGCGCCTGGAACAGGGTCCGGCCCGAGTCGAGGATCTCCTTGGCCTTGAGCGCGTTGTCGAGGGCGGGCTTGGCTTCCTTCTTCGTCCGCGCCTCCTTCTCGAGCCGGTGCAGCGCCTTGTCGAGCGTCTGCAGGTCGGCGAGGATCAGCTCGGTGTTGATCGTCTCGATGTCGCTCGCCGGGTCGATCCGGTCGTCGACGTGGATCACGTCCGGGTCGTCGAAGACCCGGACGACCTGGCAGATCGCGTTCGCCTCGCGGATGTTCGCGAGGAACTTGTTGCCGAGCCCGGCGCCCTCGGACGCGCCCTTCACGATGCCCGCGATGTCCACGAAGGACACGACGGCGGGCACGGTGCGCTCGGAGCTGAACACCTTGGCGAGTTCGTCCAGCCGCGGGTCCGGCAGCGGGACGACGCCGACGTTGGGCTCGATCGTGGCGAACGGGTAGTTCGCGGCGAGCACGTCGTTGCGGGTCAGCGCGTTGAACAGGGTGGACTTGCCGACGTTGGGCAGGCCGACGATGCCGAGGGTGAGACTCACGGGCCAGAAGTCTACGTGCCGCCCATCACCCCATCCGCCGAGGCCTTGATCGCCGTGTCGGATTTCCGCCAGCCGGGCTCTCGACCTGGTGGCACGATCGACGTCATGACCGAACAGACCTTGGCCGAACGGGCCGTGTGGCGCGACACCGAACGGTGTTACCGCGCCGTCGCCGCCCGCGACTCCCGGTTCGACGGGCAGTTCATCATGGCCGTCGCCACCACCGGGATCTACTGCCGCCCGTCCTGCCCCGCGTCGACGCCGAAGCAGCAGAACGTCCGCTTCTACCCGACGTCGGCCGCGGCGCAGTCCAACGGCTTCCGCGCCTGCCGCCGCTGCCTCCCCGACGCCGTCCCCGGCTCGCCCGACTGGGACATCCGGGCCGACCTCGCCGCACGGGCGATGCGGCTCATCTCGGACGGGACCGTCGAACGCGACGGCGTCCCGGGGCTCGCGCGGCGGCTCGGCTATTCCGAACGCCAGCTCGGGCGCGTCCTCACCGCGGAACTCGGCGCCGGGCCCCTGGCGCTGGCCAGGGCGCACCGGGCGCACGCCGCACGGCTGCTGATCGAGATGTCCGGGCTCCCGCTGACCGACGTCGCGTTCGCGGCGGGTTTCTCCAGTGTCCGGCAGTTCAACGAGACGATCCGCGAAGTGTTCGCGACGACGCCTTCGCAGCTTCGCGCGGCGAGCCTGCGTCGCGGACGACGCAGTGTCGATCAAAGAAATGCCTTGGAGACGCCGACCGGGACCCGGCTGAGCCTGCGGCTGCCCTTCCGCAAACCATTCGACGCGGCCGGGGTGCTGAACTTCCTGGCCGACCGGGCCATCCCGGGCGTCGAGCACGTGACGCGCGACGATTCCGGGGTGACCGGCTACGGACGCACGCTGCGGCTCGCGCACGGCTCGGGCGTGGTGTGGCTGACCATGAAGGACGACCATGTCCGCAGCGACCTGCGGCTCACCGACCTGCGCGACCTGAGCAGCGCGGTGGCGCGGGTACGGCGGCTGCTCGACCTCGACGCCGACCCCGAGGCGGTCACGCGGGTCCTCGGGGCCGACCCGGCGCTCGCGCCGCTGGTCGAGGCGATCCCGGGCATCCGGGTGCCCGGCGCCGTCGACGGGGACGAACTCGTGCTGCGCGCGATGTTGTCCCCCGCCGAGGCGGCGTCGCTCGCCGACACCCTCGGCGAGCGCATGCCCAGCTGCGACGAGTCACTGGAAGGGCTGACCACGCTGTTCCCGACGGCGGCCCAGGTCGCCGAGCACGGCCCGGAACGGGTGGCCGCGGTGGCCCGCGCGCTGGCGGACGGGGTTTCGGTCCACGTCGGCCGCGATCCCGAGGAATTGCGGGCCGAGCTGCTGGAGCTCCCGGGGATCGGGCCCCGGACCGCGGACTACGTCCTGATGCGCGTCTTGGGCGCGCCGGACGTCCTGCTGACCGGTGATCCCGCGCTGCGCCGGGGAGCGGCCACGCTGGGCATCACCGACGACGAAACGACGCTGGCCGAACGCGGACGGGCCTGGCAGCCCTGGTCCTCGTACGCCGGCATGTACCTGTGGCGCGCCTGAAAGGAAGACAATGAGCATCGCGTATTGGTCCACAATGGACACGAAGATCGGCCCGTTCACCGCCGTGGTGGCGGGTGACGGGGCCGTACTCGCCTCGGGTTGGACAGGAGACGTCGGCGAACTGACGCCGCTGATCTCGCCGTCGCTCGCCCCCGGCGAGGTGCAGCAGCGACGGGACCTGGGGCCGGTGAGCACCGCGATCCGCCGGTACCACGGCGGCGACCTGGACGCTGTCGCCGACATCGAGGTGCGGCAGCGGTCCGGCGCTTTCCGGGAGCACGCTTGGGAAATGCTGCGGAAGGTGCCCGCGGGTGAGCCGGTGAGCTACGCGGAATACGCGGCGCTGGCGGGGAACCCGTCGGCGGTGCGGGCGGCCGCGTCGGCGTGTGCGAAGAACGCGGCGGCGTTGTTCGTGCCGTGCCACCGGGTGGTGCGGACCGGCGGTGCGGTGGGGAACTTCCGGTGGGGTGTCCCGGCGAAGCAGTGGCTGCTGAGCCACGAAGCCGCCTGATCCCGCATCTTCCGCGTGCTGCGAACGGTCCGCTCGCAGCACGCGGAAGAGGTCAGGCGGCGTGGATTTCGACTGAAGAGCCCGTACGCGCCTTTCGGATCCGCAGCCGGGTCGGGATCCGCTGCCGCAGTTCCTCCACGTGCGAAACCAGCCCGACCACCCGTCCCCCGGCGCGAAGCTCGTCGAGGATGTTCATGACGATATCGAGCGTCTCGGCGTCCAGCGTGCCGAAGCCTTCGTCGATGAACAGCGTGTCCAGTAGCGCTCCACCGGTCTCGGCGGCGACGACGTCGGCGAGCCCAAGCGCCAGTGAGAGCGACGCGAGGAAGGACTCACCGCCCGAAAGCGTCTTCGCGGGCCGGATGGTGCCGGAGTAGTCGTCGAGCACGTCGAGCCCGAGCCCGCCGCGGGTGCCCCGGGCACCGGCCGCGTCGGAGTGCACGAACGAGTAGCGGCCCTGGCTCATCGTCCGCAGGCGGGCGGTCGCCGCGACCGCGACCTCCTCCAGCCGCGCGGCGAGGACGTACGAGCGCAGCGACATCTTCCGCGCGTTCTGCCCGCGTCCGTTGACCACCTCGGCCAGCGCCTTCAGCTCCAGGTACCGCTCTTCGACCGGCGCCAGTTCCGCCATCAAGGACGTCATCCGCTCGGCCAGTTTCGCCAGGTCCGCGTGCCGCGAAGCAGCCGCCCGCAGCGCCACGAGCGACTGTTCGGCCTCGCCACGGGTGTCTCGCGCCGCTTCTTCGGAGGCCGCGACGTCGATCTCGTCCTCCGGCGAGATGCCGAAGAGTTCCGGCTCGGCGAGAGCCCGCTTCTCGGCCTTCTCCATCGCCTTCGCGTCGGCGAGGCTGGTCTCCAGTTTCGTGATCTGCTCGTCCGGCCTCGACGCGGCCCGCATCTCGTCGAGATCAGCGAAACCCTTGGCCCGCAACGCTTCTTCGACCAGTTTCGCTTGCTCGTCGCGACGCTCGCGAGCACCCACGACACCGAGCCGTGCTTCGGCGAGCGCGTCGAGGCGGGTCGCGAAGCTGAGCAGGTGCCGCCGCCGGGCGGCGACGTCGGCGAACTCACCGCGCGCGGTTTCCAGCCGCCGTTCTCGTTCGGCCAGCCGTTCCGTGAGGCTTCGGACCTCGGTCCCGGCCTCGGCCGCCCGCTGTCCGGTCACGCGACGACGTTCGGTCAGCTGCTCGGTCTTCCGTTCCAGGTCGAGGAGCCGCCGGTCCAGGACGGACTTGCGACGAGCCGTTTCCGACAGCGACGCGACCAGATCCCGCGCCTCGCCGAGTTCGGCCCGCAGCGCCTCGGCGGTGCGCTCGCCCAACCGCTCGATCAGCGCCTTCAGCCGTCCTTCGGCTTCCAACAGCGAGGCCTGCGCCTTCTCACGTCGCTTTTCGGCCTGTTGCTCCGCGACTTCGGCGCGGCGTTCGTCCTCGGGATCGACGAGACCGCCGGTATGCGTGGCGGGCGCCGGATGCTCGGTCGCCCCGCACACCGGGCAGTCCTCGCCCGCGGCCAGTCCGGCGGCGAGTTCGGCCGCCATCCCGTCGAGGCGGCGCTCACGCAAGTCGAGGCGATGCTGCCGCGCTTGCTGATGGCCGTCGACGTCGTCGCGGACCAGCCCACGCGCCTGCTCGACGGCCACCTCCGCCCGAGGTACCTCGTCGGCGTCCCGGACCAGCGAGGTCAAATCGTCGAAACGGGTGCGGGCACCGTCGAGTTTCGCTTCGGCTTCGGCGGCCGCGAGCGCCTCGGCGCGCACCGCGGCGATCTTCTCCGGCGCGGATTCGAGTTCGGCGGCGAATTCCTCAGCCTGCTTCGCCGCCTCCTTCGCGGCGGTGCTCAGCTGATCGCGGCGGATCAGTTCTCGTTGCTGCTGCTCACCTTCCGCCACGAGTTCGGCCAGCGCGCCCGCTTCCTCGCGCAGCGCGCCGGCGCGAGCGCGAAGCTCGGCGGCGGACCTGTCCGCGGCGTCAGGCACTTCCCGGGTCCGGAGCGCTTCCGCGGACTCCGCGGCGGCGAGCTGGTTCGAGCGGCGTTCGAGCAGATCCGCCTCCGCGACGACACCCGCCGCGCGATGGGCCGCTTCGACCTCTTCCGCCCACTCCGCGCGCTGATCCGCCTGCTCGGCGATCGCCGAAAGCCGCGTGTACGCGGTGCGCACCCGGCGGATCCGCTCGGCGGTGGACCGGTTCTCCTGCCAGGCGGCCTCGGCCGTCTTGGCCGCCGCGCGAGCCTTCGTGTCCCGTTCCTGTGCCTGTTCGACGCGCAGCGCCGACTCGGTGAGCACCGCCTCGACCCACTCGGCCTGTCCCTCTTCGGGTGCTTCCTGCTGGGCGACCTGCGCGAACCGCGCGACCCACTCCCGCAGCGACTGCTGCCGTTCCTGCAACTCGCGGCCGCGCTCGGCGCGCAGATCCGCGAACCACTTCTCGACGTCGGAGAACCGCTCCGTGCCGAACAGCCGCTCCAGCAGTTCCTCGCGCTCGGCCGTGTTCGCCCGCAGGAACCGCGCGAACTCGCCCTGCGGCAGCAGGACCACCTGGAAGAACTGCTCGTGCGTCATGCCGATGAGCCGCTCGATCGTGCGCGCGACCTCGTCGATCCGCGTGATGCCTTCGGCGACGTGCCCGGCGGGCACCGTGCCGACCCAGCTCAGCACCGCCTTCGCCTGCTGGAGGGTCATTCCCTCGCCCCGGCGCTTGGGCCGCTGGTACTCGGGGTTGCGCGCGATCCGCATCCGCTGGCCCTGCACGGTCAGTTCCAGGACGACCTCGGTGACCTGGTCGGGTTCGGCGAGATCGCAGCGCAGCCGCTTCACCTCGCCGCGAGCGCCGGGGACCGTGCCGAACAACGCGAACGCGATGGCGTCGAGCAGCGTCGTCTTCCCCGCGCCGGTGTCGCCGTGCAGCAGGAACAGGCCGTCGGCGCCGAGCACGTCGAAATCCACCACCTCGCGGCCCGCGTACGGCCCGAAAGCGGCGACCTCCAACCGGTGCAACCTCATACTTCGCGCTCCCTGCCCGCGGCGCCCAGTGCCGCCAGCACCAGCCGCTCCTCGCTCCCCGACGGCGAGGAGCCGCGGCAGTCCTCGAGGAAACTGCGGGTGATCTCGACGTCGGATCGTCCTCGGACGGCTTCGGCGTACTTCAGCGCGGCACCGTCGTGCCCGCCTTCCGGCTGCCAGTCCATGTGCACGGCGTACGGGAACCGCTCGCGCAGTTTGCGCATGGCGTCGATCGGGCGGACCCGGTCGGTGACGGTGAAGGAGAGGAAATGTTCGGTGAGGCCGTCGTGTTCCGGATCCGACAGGAGCTCGTCCAGCTCTCCGCGGAGCATCGCGAGGTGCCGCGGAACCGGCAGTTCGTGACGCCGGACCTCGGCCAGCCCGTCGGCGTCGAGGTCCACCAGCCAGACCGATTTC
Organism: Amycolatopsis sp. NPDC102522; assembly: GCF_055584485.1. NCBI lineage: Bacteria > Bacillati > Actinomycetota > Actinomycetes > Pseudonocardiales > Pseudonocardiaceae > Amycolatopsis > Amycolatopsis sp. NPDC102522. Next base: position 600,957 of record NZ_JBVJLY010000002.1, read on the forward strand.
CGTTGGCGTGTCTCGGAAAACGAGTACGCCAGCGGGCTGCCCGAATAGCGCAGGTGCTCGGCGAGGGTCTGCGGGCCGTGCAGGTGGCCGAGCGCGACGTAGTCGACGCCGTCGAACACCGAACCCGGCACCTGCTCGACGCCGCCGACAGCGATGGTCCGTTCGGATTCGGTCGGCTCGCCGCCGGTGACGAAGGCGTGCGCGAGCACCACCGACCGCGTTCCGGACGGCCGGGCGGCGAGATCCGTTCGGATCCGCCGCATCGCCTCGGTGAGGACGCCGGTGTGGCCGCGGGCCTCGGGGACGCCGAGGGCGTGGCGCGCGGGCTCCGGTTCGAGGTACGGGATGCCGTAGAGGGCGACGTCACCGTGTTCGTCGGGCAGCAGCACCGGTTCGGCGAGACCGGCGATCGTGGCGCGCAGGTACAGCCCGCCCGCCGCGGCGAATTCGGCGAACGCGCCCAGCCGCGGGGCGGAGTCGTGGTTGCCCGGCGTCATCACCAGCTTCGCGCCTGCCTGGCGAAGCCTGCCCAGTGCGGTGGTGGCCACGCGGACTGCCTCGGCCGAGGGCACCGCGCGGTCGTAGATGTCCCCGGACACCAGCACGACGTCGACCGACTCGGCGACCACGAGGTCGGCGAGATGGCCGAGCACGGCTTCCTGTTCGGCTAGCAGATCGGCGCCGTGGAAGGTGCGGCCGATATGCCAGTCGGACGTGTGCAGGAGCTTCACGCAGCCCAAAATAGGGCCGCGCACCGGCCTGGAACGGGAGGCGCGCCCTTGGCGCCCCTGCGCTTTCCGACACGCCGGGGACGGCGCAGGTCAGATACGGAGCGCGATCGAGCCGTCCGGTTTTTGTCGGTGGGTTCCGCCATGATGTCCCCGACTCGGATCCGAGGGGAGGTACCGGTGGCGACGGTGATCACCACCGCGGCCGTCGTGCTCGCGTTGTTGCTGCTCGTCGCGGTCGCGCTGCTGTGGCGGCTGTACAACGACGGCATGCGGCGAGCGGACGCGGCGGCGAAACTGGTCGACGCCGAGCGGTCGAAGGCGGATCAGCAGCAACTCGCGCTACGCCGGTACGAGGTCGCCTTCGCCTCGATCAGCGGCCGGGGCGAGCTCGGCGAGCAAGTCCTCCTGGAGACCGCACGCGCGCTCGGGCTCCGCGAGGAGCTGCACTTCACGCTGCAGACGGACCTGGCGGGCGGCGGCGCGGCGAAACCGGACATGGTGCTGCGGGTCGGCGGCGGGCGGACAGTGCCTGTCGACGCCAAGGCGAGCATGGCCTGCTGGGCCGAGGCCGTCGAAACGAACGACCCCGAAGAACGGCTGGACGCGCTGCGCGTCCACGTCCGGCAGATCCGGTCGAGGGCGGCCGAACTGGCGGGCAAGGGCTACCAGCGCTGGGCCGACGCGATCTACGGGACGATCATGTTCGTCCCGTCCGACGCGGCCGTGGTGGCCGCGCTGGACACCGACCCGGAACTGCTGCGCTGGATGCTGGACAGGCGGGTCTTCCTCTGCGGGCCGACCGGATTCGCCGTGCTGGCGTCCGCCGCGCTGTTCGCCGCGACCGAGCGGGCCCTGGTCGAGGACGTCGAGCAGGTCCGGGCGGGTGCCGCGGCCGCGCACCGGGCCGCGGGCAACGCGGTCGACGCGCTGAACCTGTCGAGCACCCATCTGCAGCGCTTCATCTCGGCCCGCCGCCGGGAGCTGGACGCGCTCGAAAGCTTCCGGAGCACGGTCTCACCGCTGACGGACGCGGCGGGCAGTCCCGCGCCGGTGCCACTGATCAGGAAGGCGGACGAACTTCCCGCCTCGTGAGGCGGGAAGCACGCATTCGGACGTCGGTTTGTGAGTGATCTCGTGAGTGATAACGACGGTTAGAACAGTCCTAACCGCTCACGAGGGAAGTTCCCTACCTGCGATTTCCGGAATCGGAGGCTCCGTTTCGGCCTCGTTGACAACCTTGTCGCACCCCTACGCGTAGTACCTCTGGAAAGCACTCGGGCAGTCCGTCCGGGTGGTCCGGAATGACCACTACCAGGCGATAGACATACCGCCTGTTGGCGGTATGTCCGCAGCTTGGATATACGGTGGGGCCTGTGACCGCGATTCGCGATCGCCAGAGCGATCCTGATGCCGACGACGTTCCCGTAGCCTGGGACGAGCGTCCGCTCGTCGGCGCCAGGCGCGGGCTGCCCTGGTGGGCCGCCGTCCTGGTGGGCTTCGGGCTCGCCATCCTTGGCGCCTTCATCGACATGATGACGCAGAAGGACCTGGGCCTGCTGTTCAAGATCTTCTACGCGCTCGGCGCGGTGGTCGCCGTGGTGGCCGTCCAGCGCCGCGGGCTGTTCGGCCCGATGGTGCAGCCGCCCCTGGTCCTCGCCGTGACCGTCCCGGGGGTCATTCTGCTGACCTCGGACAACAGCAAGGGCTCGGATCTGCTCGAAAGAGCCTTCGACATCGGTACACCGCTGATCAACGGGTTCCCGACGATGGCCATCACCACCGGCGTCACCTTGGCGATCGGCTTCTTCCGGATCTACCGCGAACGCGATCCCGACGCCCCGGTGAAGGTCAAGCCGGGTGCCAAGCCGGAACGTCGCGACGACGCCAAGCCCGCGGCCCGTCCCGCGGCCGCCGCGCCGGCCCGTGGCCGTCCGGCGTCCCGGACCGGCCAGACCCCGCCCCCGCCGTCACGCCGCGGTGCCCCGAGAGACGGCGCTCCGCGAGACGGTGCGCCGCCCCGCCGCCGCCCGCCCGCCGAAGACGAGCGGCGTCCCCGCCGCGACGCCGAGCCAGGTGCCCGCAAACCGCCGCCCCCGGGACGCCAGCCCCGCCGGCCGCGGCCGGAAGAGGGTGGCGAACCCCGCCGCCGTGACCCGCGCGGCGAAAGTGCTCCCGGTGCCCCGCGCCGCCGTCCGCCGCGTGCGGACGACCCGCGCCGCGGTGGGCAGCCGCCCCGCCGCCGCCCGTGGGACGACGAGCGATAGCAAGGGACCTTTGCTCTCGCCTGAGCCTCTGAACAGCGAAAAGGGCCGCCCGAGGAACTCCTCGGGCGGCCCTTTTCGTCTTCGGAAGCCTCAGGCCCTGCCGACCTTCTTCAGCTCGTGCGGCAGCGCGAAAGCGATCTTCTCGTTCGCCGTGGTGACCTCGTCGACGTTGCCCCAGCCGCGCTCGGCCAGCCACGCCAGCAGGTCCATGACCAGCACCTCCGGCACCGAAGCGCCGCTCGTGACGCCGACGGTCTCGACACCTTCGAGCCACGCTTCGTCGACCTCGTGCGCGAAGTCGACAAGGTGCGACGCGCGCGCCCCCGCCTTCAGCGCGACCTCGACCAGCCGCTTCGAGTTGGACGAGTTCGTCGAGCCGACCACCAGGACCAGGTCGCATTCGGCGGCCATGGCCTTGACCGCGACCTGACGGTTGGTGGTGGCGTAGCAGATGTCGTCGCTGGGCGGGTCGGCCAAGCCGGGGAACTTGTCCCGCAGCTGATCGACCCGCTCCATGGTCTCGTCCACCGAAAGGGTGGTCTGCGAAAGCCAGATGACCTTCGACGGGTCGCGGATCTCGACCTTGTCGACGTCCTCGGCGGTGTCGACGAGCTGCACCTTGTCGGGAGCCTCGCCGGCGGTGCCTTCGACCTCTTCGTGGCCTTCGTGGCCGATCAGCAGGATGTCGTAGTCGTCCTTCGCGAACCGGTTGACTTCCTTGTGCACCTTCGTCACGAGCGGGCAGGTCGCGTCGATGGTCCGCAGATTGCGCTCGGCCGCCTCGGCGTGCACCGCGGGCGAGACGCCGTGCGCGGAGAACACCACCAATTCGCCTTCCGGCACCTCGGAGGTCTCGTCGACGAAGATCACCCCGCGGTCGCGCAGGGTCTCCACGACGTGCCGGTTGTGCACGATCTCCTTGCGCACGTACACCGGTGCGCCGTAAAGCTCGAGTGCCTTTTCCACGGCGATGACCGCGCGGTCGACACCCGCGCAATAACCACGAGGCTTGGCGAGCAGGACACGTTTGCCACCTGCCGGCACACCGGACTCGGTGATCGTCGGACTGCCGGCGGGCGTGATTCCGGGACTCGCAGAACTCATGACCTCCAGGGTACGGGCTGCCCCGGGGGCTCCTCGCACTCACGTTCAGGTGACCAGGAAACCCCTCGAAAGTATGTGCGTGGAGTCACGTCCTGTGAACCTACGTCCCCGTTCGGTTGGGCAGGATGGACCAAATACGGCAGGCTAGAGGTATGAAGCCTCTCCCGCTCCCCCTCCGGGTCGCCGCGGGCCTCGCCGTCACCACCGCCGAGCGGGTTCGCGAACTTCCCAAGCAGCTCACCGGGCTCCCCGTCACGGTGGTCAGCCAGGTGCTCCAGTTCTCCATGCGCGTCCAGCAGCACGTCACCGAACTGGCGATCAAGGGTGACGACGCGCTGTCCGGCCTTCGCCCGGTCGAGGACACCCCCAGCTGGGCCACCTTCGACGAAGATCTCCCGCCGGACCTCGGCGAACGCCGGTACGAACGCGACTCGTGCGTGATCCCGCTACGGGAAGACGCCGAAGTCCCGGAGCCACGTGCCGAGGTGAACGGTCACCTCGGTGTTCTCGATGAACTCGAAGGGCTCACCGAAGACCCGTGGGCCGAGGAGGAGCGCGCGCTCGCCGAGGACCACGCCGACGGCGAGTTCGACAGCGTGAGCGCACCCGTGACCTCGGGCCCCGCCGGGCTGGACGACTACGACACGCTCACCCTGCCGCAACTGCGCGCCCGTCTGCGCCGGTTCGATCTCGCGCAACTGGAAGAACTGCTGACCTATGAACGGGCGAACGCCGACAGGGCGTCGTTCGTCGGCATGCTCGCGCGCCGCATCGGGAACGTGAAGAAGGCCGAGAGCGACGGCGACGACACCGGCAGCGCGGAAGGCCAGTGACCGCCGAGCCCACTTCGGCCGCGGCGGGCCCGTCCACCACCGCCGAGAACCCGTGGCCGGTCCGCACGGTCGCCCGCAAGGTCGGCGAGTGGATCAACCGGCTCGGCGTGGTCTGGGTGGAGGGTCAGGTCACGCAGATCTCGGCCCGGCCGGGCACCAACACCGCCTTCCTGACCCTGCGTGACCCGTCGGCGGACGTCTCGATGTCGGTGACCTGCCCGATGGGCCTGCTGCGCGCGATCGACCCGCCGCTGCGCGAGGGCGCGAGCGTCGTGGTGCACGCCAAACCGACGTTCTTCATGAACCGCGGGTCGTTCAGCCTGCGCGCCAACGAGATCCGCGCGGTCGGCATCGGCGAGCTGCTCGCGAGGATCGAGCGGCTGCGACGGCTGCTGGCCGCCGAAGGCCTGTTCGCACCCGAGCGCAAACGCAAGATCCCGTTCCTGCCCAAGGGAATCGGGCTGATCACCGGCCGCGCGTCCGCCGCCGAACGCGACGTCCTGGTGAACGCGCAGGCTCGCTGGCCGCATGTCGCGTTCAAGGTGATCAACACCGCCGTGCAGGGTTCGCTCGCCGTCCCGCAGATCCTCCAGGCACTGTCCAAACTGGACCGCGACCCGGACGTCGACGTCATCGTGATCGCGCGCGGCGGCGGCAGCGTGGAAGATCTCCTGCCGTTCTCCGACGAGGCATTGTGCCGCGCGGTCTCCGCTGCGGGGACCCCGGTGGTCAGCGCCATCGGGCACGAGCCCGACACCCCGCTGCTCGACCACGTCGCCGATCTCCGCTGTTCGACGCCGACCGACGCCAGCAAGCGGATCGTGCCCGACGTGCGCGAGGAGACCCAGCGCGTCCGCCAGATGCGCGACCGTGGCCGCCGCGCCCTGCACGGCTGGGTCGACACCCAGGTCAGGCTGCTGAACCAGACGCGCAGCCGTCCCGTGCTCGCCGACCCGCTCGGCCCGATCCAGCGGCGCTCCGACGACGTTGAGATCCATCGCGAACGTGGTCGCCGCGCGATGCTCACCCTGCTCGCCAAGGACCAGGCCGAGATAGCCAGCGCCCGCGCGCGGCTGACCGCGCTCGGCCCGGCGGCGACCCTCGAACGCGGCTACGCGGTGGTGCAGTACACCGACGCCGAAGGCAACCTCCAAGTACTCCGGTCCGTCTCCGAGGTCGTGGACGGCGCGAAACTGCGCGTCCGCGTGGTCGACGGCGCGCTCGGCGCCGTCGTCTCGGGGGAGCCGGAGGAGGGCCGTTGACGGCGAGTTTCCTGCCTATGACCGTCGACGCCGCGATGCGCGCGGACGCCCCGGAGGTGCTGCGCAACGCGCTGCTGACCGACCGCGCCGCCGGGGAATGCTGGACCGTCCTGCTCGCGGGCTGCGAGTTCGCGACCAAACGCGGCCTCGACGCCCAGTTGCGCAAGCTGTCGGAGGCCACCGCGGAACACGTCGGCACCCGATGGTGGTTCGCGGACGGCGCCGTGCACCGGAAACGGGTGGCGAGAGCACAGGAGAACCTCGTCGCGGCGATCGCGGAGGGTGACGGCCAGGAGTTCGCTCTCGCCTTCGTGGGTTACGACAACGCCATGGCCGGCGCGGTAGTGTGCGCGGGTATCGGCAAGCACCGACGTCCGGTAGAAGGAAGCACAGCGTGAGCAAACCCGGTGGCGACACCGCCGAACTCGGCTACGAGCAGGCCCGCGACAGGCTGGTGGAGGTCGTCCGCGAACTCGAAGCGGGCGGGCTGTCCCTGGAACAGTCGCTGGCCCTGTGGGAGAAGGGCGAGCAGCTGGCGAAGGTCTGCGAGCACCACCTCGATGGCGCGCGCGAGCGGATCGAGGCCGCGCTTTCGTCGGTCGAAGAAGAGACCGGCAACGGTCAGTGACGTTCACCATGCTCCTGAGCCACCGAACCACCGTGGGTATCTGAGAGACTGGGACCCCGCCGAGTTCCCTGATCCGGGAGGCAGCATGCCCACCCCCACCTCGTCCGCCAGCTCTTCCCGCCGCCGTGAAGCGCCCGATCGCAACCTCGCGATGGAATTGGTCCGCGTGACCGAAGCCGCCGCGATGGCCGCGGGCCGCTGGGTGGGGCGCGGGGACAAGATCGGCGGGGACGGTGCCGCCGTGGACGCGATGCGTCAGCTGGTCTCGACGGTGTCGATGCGCGGCGTCGTCGTCATCGGCGAAGGCGAGAAGGACGAAGCCCCGATGCTGTTCAACGGGGAAGAGGTCGGCAACGGCGACGGGCCGGACTGCGACGTCGCGGTCGACCCGGTCGACGGGACGACCCTGATGGCCAAGGGCATGCCGAACGCGCTGGCCGTGCTCGCGGTCGCCGAACGCGGCGCGATGTTCGACCCGTCCGCGGTCTTCTACATGGAGAAGCTCGCCGTCGGCCCGGACGCCGCGGGCAAGGTCGACTTGGCCGCCCCGGTCGCGGAGAACATCCGCCGGGTCGCGAAGGCCAAGAACTCCAGCGTCTCCGACGTCACCGTGTGCATCCTGGACAGGCCGCGCCACGAACAGCTGATCAAGGAGGTCCGCGAGGCGGGCGCCCGGATCCGCTTCATCTCCGACGGCGACGTCGCCGGCGCGATCGCCGCGGCCCGGCCGAGCACCGGCGTCGACATGCTGCTCGGTATCGGCGGCACCCCCGAAGGCATCATCGCGGCCTGCGCGATGAAGTGCCTCGGCGGCGAACTGCAGGGCCGTCTGTGGCCGAAGGACGACGCGGAGCGCGAGAAGGCGCTGGCCGCGGGCCACGACCTCGATCGCGTGCTCGGCAACGACGACCTCGTCCGCGGCGACAACGTGTTCTTCTGCGCCACCGGTGTCACCGACGGCGACCTGCTGCGCGGCGTGCACTACCGCGCGGGCGGCGCGACCACCCAGTCGATCGTGATGCGCTCGAAGTCCGGCACGGTCCGGATGATCGACGGCTACCACCGGCTGACCAAGCTCCGCTCGTACTCGTCCGTCAACTTCGACGGCCACCTCGACGACTCACTGGAAGTCGACGTGGTTCCCCCGCTCCCCTAAGGAGAATCCGTGCTCAAGCGCGTGCTCGTGGTCCTGCTCGCGGCGATGGTCTTCACGCCGGTCGGGCAGGCCACGGGCGCGGGCGACCTCGTCGGCGGCAGAGAGGCCGACGAGCCGTATCCGTTCGTCACGTCGCTGCATTCGGCCTCCGGCAAGGCTTTCTGCGCCGGCGCGCTGATCGCTCCGGACTGGCTCGTGACGGCGGGACACTGCGTCGAGGGCAAGAACCCGGCGAACCTGAGCGCGCGGATCGGCAGCAACGACAACACCCAGGGCGGCGAGATCGCGAAACTCGCCGAGGTCGTGGTGAACCCGTCGTACAACCCCGAACCCGAGCACGCGGGCGGCGATCTCGCCCTGGTGCGGCTGGCCGCGCCGGTGAAGGCGGCGCCGATCGCACTCGGCGCCGTCGTGGCTCCGGGGACGCCGACGCGGCTGCTCGGCTGGGGCCAGACGTGCCCGACTTCCGGCTGTGGCAAGGGCCCGGCGAAGCTGCAGCAACTGGACACGAAGATCGTCGAAGGCGTGCGCTGCACCGCGAAGTTCGACGGTGCCGTCGAGTTGTGCACCGACAACCCCGACGGGAAATCGGGCTCGTGCTACGGCGATTCCGGCGGACCGGAGATCGCCAAGGTGGACGAGAAGTGGGTGCTGCTGGGCACGATCAGCCGCCCGGGCAACGCGGACCCGGTGTGCGCGACTTCGCCGTCTATCGCCACTTCGGTGGTGGCTTACGCGCAGTGGATCACGGAGAAGACCACGCCGCCCGCTCCACCTGCCTGACGTGCGATGAAAGGCCCGTTTCTTGCAAAATTTGCAAGAAACGGGCCTTTCATGTCACGCGCTACTCCGCGTTGCTGGAGTGCCCCGGGAACAGATGCGCGTCCGGGTTCAACGCGACCGTGATGTTGTTGACCGCCGTCGCCGCTTCCCCGAAGCCGGTCGCGATCAGCTTCACCTTCCCCGGATACGCCGCGACGTCGCCCGCCGCGTAGACCCGCTCGCGGGGTGTCGCCATCGTCGAGTCGACGGCGATCGCGCGGTGATCGATCTGCAGCCCCCAGCTTTCGATCGGCCCGAGGTCCGCGGTGAACCCGAGCGCGGCGACCACCGTGTCGGCGCGCAGCAGTTCGGGTTCGGCCCCCTTGGCCTGGATCTCGACCTCCGCCAGCGCGCCGTCGCGGTCGAGGAACCGGGTGACCTCGGCGTCGATGACGATCCGCACGCCGAGTTCGCGCGCCTGCCGCACGATCGACTCGGCCGCACGGAACTTCGCGCGCCGGTGCACGAGGGTGACGCTCGCGGCGACCGGATGCAGGGCGAGCACCCAGTCGAAGGCCGAGTCCCCACCGCCGACGACGACCACGTGCTGCCCGGCGTGCGCCTGCAACGCGGGCACGAAGTGGACCATGCCCCGGCCGAGCCAGCCGTCACCGGCGGGCAGCGGCCGCGGGGTGAACTCGCCGATCCCGGCGGTGATCAGCACCGCGCCGGCGCGCAGGACCTGGCCGCCGTCGAGCGTGATGGTGATGCCGTCCTCGACACTTTCGAGTTTCTCGGCCTTGCGCCCGAGCAGATACGCGGGTTTCCACGGCGCCGCCTGGTCGAGCAGGCCCTGCACCAGATCCCGGCCGCGGACCTCGGCGAACCCGCCGACGTCGTAGATCATCTTTTCGGGGTACATCGCGGTGACCTGTCCGCCTGCCTCCGGCAGTGAATCCACGACGGCCATCGAAAGACCGCGGAATCCCGCGTAGTAAGCGGCGAAAAGACCCGTCGGACCGGCCCCGATGATGACGAGGTCGTACGACGTTTCCCCAGCGGACTCGCTCATTCTGCACTCTCCCGGGAGGTGGTGGGGGGCGTGATCGAGAACACATTCGATCCTAGCCCTCGCGTGCCGAAAGACACGGAGCGCGCCGGGAGGCACTGCGCGAGACTTGGGGTATGGCTGAACAGGAATACCGGATCGAACACGACACCATGGGTGAGGTTCGCGTCCCCGTCGACGCCCTCTACCGCGCGCAGACGCAGCGCGCCGTCGAGAACTTCCCGATCTCCGGCCGGGGCCTGGAACGCGCCCAGATCCGCGCGCTCGGCCTGCTGAAGGCCGCCGCCGCGCGGGTCAACGCGAAGCTCGGCGTACTGGACGCCGACGTCGCCGAGGCCATCGCGAAGGCCGCCGACGAGGTCGCCGAGGGCAAGCACGACGCGCACTTCCCGATCGACGTGTTCCAGACCGGTTCCGGGACCTCGTCGAACATGAACGCCAACGAGGTCATCGCGACGCTCGCGTCGAGGGCGCTGGGCCGCGACGTGCATCCGAACGACCACGTCAACGCTTCGCAGTCCTCGAACGACACCTTCCCGACGACGATCCACGTCGCCGCGACGGAAGCCGTGCTGTCCGACGTGATCCCGGCGCTGGAGTACCTGGCCGCCGCGATCGAAACGCGGGCGACCGAATGGGCGGACATCGTGAAGTCCGGCCGCACGCACCTGATGGACGCCGTCCCGATCACCTTCGGCCAGGAGGCGGGCGCGTGGGCGTCGCAGGTCCGGTTCGGGGTCGAGCGGCTGAAGTCGGGCCTGCCGCGGCTCGGCGAACTGCCGATCGGCGGGACCGCGGTCGGCTCCGGGCTGAACGCTCCCGAGGGCTTCGGCTCGGCCGTTTCGCAGGAACTGGCTTCGGTGACCGGCCTTCCGCTGACCGAGGCGCGCGACCACTTCGAGGCGCAGGCGACGCAGGACAGCGTCGTCGAGGCGTCCGGGCATCTGCGCACTGTCGCGGTGTCGCTGAACAAGATCGCGAACGACCTGCGCTGGCTGGGTTCCGGCCCGCGCACCGGGCTCGCCGAACTGGCGCTGCCGGATCTGCAGCCGGGTTCGTCGATCATGCCGGGCAAGGTGAACCCGGTGATCCCGGAGGCGACGCTGCAGGTGGTCGCCCAGGTGATCGGGAACGACGCGGCGGTCGCCTTCGCGGGCGCGGCTGGCAACTTCCAGCTCAACGTGAACCTGCCGGTGATCGCGCGCAACGTGCTCGAATCGGCGCGGCTGCTCGCGGCTGTCTCGCGTTTGCTGGCGGACAAGGTGTTCGCGGGCGTGACGGTGAACGCCGCTCGTGCGCGCGAGTACGCCGAGGGTTCGCCGTCGATCGTGACGCCGCTGAACTCCTACATCGGCTACGAAGAGGCCGCCGCGATCGCGAAGCTGGCGCTCAAGGAGCTGAAGACGATCCGCGAAGTCGTGATCGAACGCGGTCACGTCGCGAACGGCAAGCTCACCGAGGCCCAGCTGGACGAAGCCCTCGACGTGCTCCGCATGGCGCGCGGAGGCCGCTAAGCACCGAGAGCGACCACAGCCGCATGGAGCGGTGAGGCGAGCGAAGCCGCGAGCCCACCCGAAGGCGGTGTCTCGGTGAACAGGTGCAGCCATGTCAGCACCGGGCCGAGCAGGATCGCGTGCACCAGAGCCGGATCGGGCCGTCGTGAGAGTTCCCCTCTCGCGACGGCCCGATCCAGCATCAGGACCAGATATCCGCGTTCACGGCCGAGGAAAACGTCACCGAACCGCGCTTCCAGTACCGGATCCGCGCGGACGTCGGCGAGCAACGACGGCAGCGCCTGCCGCAGCTCCACACTGTCCAAAGAGAACTGGATCACGTCGAGGACCGCCGCCACGTCGCCCCGCAGCGAACCGGTGTCCTCCGGTGGTTCGAGCTCGACGGGATGGATCACCGCGGCGAACACGAGTTCCGCCTTCGATCGCCATCGCCGGTACACCGCGGCCTTGCCGACGCCCGCCCGCGCCGCGACCGCGTCGATCGTGCAGCGCTGGTAACCGGTTTCGGTCAGCAACGCCCGCACGGCCTCGCGGACCGCGTCGTCGATTCCTTCTTCCCTCGGCCTGCCTCTCACCATGCGCCCCAGTTTACGAGACTGGCAGTTCCGTATATCGTCCGGGTATGACCTGGACCAGAACCTCCCGCGAAATCCTGCCCTGTCCGCCGTCCGCGCTCTGGCCGTCACTGGCCGGCTTCACGCGGTGGCCGTCCTGGGATCCAGACCTCGCCGAGGTTGAACTGCACGGTCCCGCCGAGGTGGGCTCGACCGGTTTCGTCGTCCCGTCGGGAGCCGTGCGCGGCCGCGTGCACTCACGGATCGCCGAGCCGTTCACGATCACTTCCCTTACCCAGGACCGCGAAGTCGCCATCCGCCAGCCGGTCCCCTTCGGTGCCATGGACATCGTGTTCAAACTGGCCGCGGTCGACGACGGGACGGAGTTCGTCCAGGAGATCACGATCGGAGGACCGCTGCGCGCGGTCATGGTCGCGATCATCGGTGGCGACGTCGTGAAGCACTTCGACGTCAAATGCGCTCGCCTCACCGAACTCGCGGCGGCGCAGGCCGATCACGACGCCTGAAGACACCAGTGCGACCCCGATCAGCTGGGAGAAGCGGAAATCCTGCATTCCCAGCAGCAGTGACACGGCGAGCCCGGAAACCGGCATCAGCCCGACCAGAACCCCGGCCCGGTCCGCGCCCAGCGCCGAAACCGCCGAGTACCAAAGAAGAAACGCGATCGCCGTGACGACGACCGTCAGGTAGCCGAGCGCGATCAGTTCACGCCCGTCCGGCCACGTCCAAGCGCCGGACGGGTCGGCGATCGTGCCGACCACCGCGCCACCGACGCCTGCGGCACAACAACTCCAGGTCGCGGTCGCCAACGGCCCGAGGCGTTCGAGCACGCCGACGGCGAGCAGCGTGAACAGCGCTTCGCACACCATCGCCAGCGTCGCGAGCACCAGCCCCTGCCAGCGCGCCGCGCCGCCGCCGGACAGCACGGCGATCCCGAGCCCGGCGAGCACCGCCCCGGTCACCGGCGCCCACGACGGCCGTTTTCCCTTGCCCAGCGGGCCGGCGAGCGCGAGCACGAGCGGCGTGCCGCCGAGGAACGCGGCGACCAGGCCGGGTTCGGCGTAGCGCTGCGCGAACAGCAGGCACGCCTGGAACCCGATCATCCCGGTCGCCGCGAGGGCGATCAGCGACGGCACGTCGCGCGGGCCCGGCAGCGGCAACGGTCGCCCGCGCAGCCGCGCCCACGCCAGCAGGAGCAATCCCGCCAGCGCGTAGCGCAGCGCCTGTCCGGTGATGACCGGGTAGCCGTCGAGCATTCCCGTCACCGGCACGGACGCGCCGACGATCAGCACCCCCAGTACGCCGATCGTCACGCTTCTTCGTTCGCTGTCCATGCCTCCACGATGTCGGCGATTTGGCCCAAAGCACAGGGCCAGAACCTGCCTTCCGGACAGGACCATAAGAAGCGACCGGAAGCTCCGGGTCGGGGTGGCACCCTGGTCTCCTGCAAGTACGTGAAGGACTCCTTCATTGCGCTAGGCGCAATGAAGGAGTCCTTCACGTACCTACGACCAGCCTGGGTCTGCCAGGGCCAGGCACGCGTCCCCGAGGTCCGGGATACTTGTCGACATGACCGAGACGGCCGAACTGGGCGACTTCCTCAAGGCACGCAGGGCCGCGCTGGATCCGGCGGACCTCGGCCTGCCGACGGGGTTCAACCAGCGACGGGTCGCCGGGCTGCGACGCGAAGAGCTCGCGCAGCTGGCTGGGATCAGCGTCGACTACTACACGCGGCTGGAGCAGGGCCGGGCGCGCAACGTGTCCGATTCCGTGCTCGATTCGCTGAGCCGGGCACTACGGCTGCACCGCGACGAGGAGACCTACCTGCGCAATCTGGCCGCCCCGAAGCGCAGACGCGTCGCGCGGCCGCGGGCGCAGCGGATCCGGCCGGAACTGCAGCTGATGCTGAACGCGATCCAGTCCCCGGCGTTCGTCTTCGGCCGCTATCTCGACGTGCTGGCCTGGAACCCGCTCGGCAGCGCGCTGGCCTTCGACTTCGCCGGGCGCCCGCCGGGCGAGCGCAACATCCCGAAGATGTTCTTCCTCGACGAGCGCGCCCGCGAGTTGCACCCGGAGTGGGAAACCGTGGCGAAAGAGGTCGTCGCGAACCTGCGGTCCGAGAGCGGGAAGTATCCGGACGACCCGTATCTCGCCCAGCTCGTCGGCGAACTCTCCCTCGGCAGCGAGGACTTCCGGAAGCTGTGGGCGAAGCACACCGTGCGCGAGAAGGCGCACTCGTGGAAGGCGATGATCAACCCGATCGTGGGTGAACTCCGGCTGCGCTACGAGACGCTGCGGCTGCCCGCCGATCCGGACCTGGCCCTGGTGATCTACACCGCCGAGCCCGGCTCCGACAGTGAGCGGGCGCTCGGCCTGCTCGCCAGCTGGGTCGCCGATCCCGCGCACGCCTGAACCCGCTCGGCGGGAAACTGTCGGTACCCGGGTTCATGATGGACCCATGTTGTTCACCGCGGTGGTGACCGCGTCGGCCGAACTGGCCGCCACGAGGTCCAGGAAGGCGAAGATCGCCACCCTGGCCGCGCTGCTGCATGCCGCCGGTGAGCAGGAGCTTCCGGCGGTGATCGCGTTCCTCACCGGGCAGCCCACGCAGGGCCGCATCGGCACCGGCTGGCGGACGCTGGCCGAGCTGGACACGGCTCCGGCCGCCGAGCCGTCGTTGACCGTGGCCGAGGTCGACAAGGCACTCGGCACGGTGGGGGCGGCGTCCGGTTCAGGGTCGGTGAAGTTGCGCGCGGAGACGTTGCGGGCGTTGTTCACCGAGATGACGAAGGACGAGCAGCAGTTCCTGTTCCGGCTGCTCACGGGCGAGCTGAGACAGGGCGCGCTCGAAGGGATCATGGTGGACGCCATCGCGGCGGCGTCCGAGATCCCGGCCGAGGAGGTCCGGCGGGCGTTCATGCTGTCCGGGCAGCTGCCGGTGACGGGCCTGGCGGCGATGACAGGCGGTCGGGAGCGGCTGGCGGAGTTCAAGCTGGCCCTGGGCAGGCCGATCCGGCCGATGCTGGCGTCCCCGGCGGAGTCGCTGGAGGAGGCTGTCGCCGAACATGCCGAGGCGCTGGTCGAGTACAAGATGGACGGTGCGCGGATCCAGGTCCACCGCGAAGGCGACGAGGTGCACGTCTACACGCGGACCCTGCGGGAGATCACCGGCAGCGTCGGCGAACTGGTGGATCTCGTGCGCTCGCTGCCTTGCACGTCGGTGGTGCTCGACGGCGAGACCTTGGCGCTGACGGACGACGGCAGGCCGAGGCCGTTCCAGGAGACGATGAGCCGGTTCGGCAGCACCCGCGAGGAGCAGGTCAAGGCGTTGCTGCTGCGGCCGTACTTCTTCGACTGCCTGCACCTCGACGGCGCCGACCTGCTGGACGCGCCGCTGTCCGAGCGGAACGCCGCGCTGCACAAGGTCGCGGGCGAGCACGTGATCCCCGGCGAGATCGCGCCCGCCTCCGCCTCCGAGGTACTGGAGGCGGCGATGGCCGCCGGGCACGAAGGCGTGATGGTCAAGGACCTCGCGTCGCCGTACGCGGCGGGCCGCCGCGGGCGCGCGTGGCTCAAGGTGAAACCGGTGCACACGATCGACCTGATCGTGCTCGCCGCGGAATGGGGTCACGGCAGGCGCACAGGCACGCTGTCGAACCTGCATCTCGGCGCGCGCGATCCCGACGGCGGGCCGCCGATCATGGTCGGCAAGACGTTCAAGGGCATGACGGACGATTTGCTGTCCTGGCAGACGAAGACGTTCCAGGAGATCGAGACGCACCGCACGGACTGGGCGGTGCACGTGCGGCCGGAGATCGTCGTCGAAATCGAACTCGACGGGGCCCAGGTGAGCACGCGGTATCCGGGCGGGCTGGCCCTGCGCTTCGCGCGGGTCGTGCGCTATCGGCCGGACAAGGAGGCCGCCGATGCCGACACCATCGACACCGTGCGCGGCCTCCTCAAGCCCTAGCCCGCATTCAGAGGACGGAACGCATCAGTAGCAGCGGTCCGAAGAGATCTTGTACGTGTAGTTGTTCGACAGGTTGGAGGTCACCTCGAACCGGATCTTGTGAAAGACCGGCGGCTCCCCGAGCACGCCGTGTTTCACGGTGCGCTCCTTGCCCGGCGCGATGGCCCCGCTCCAGAGACCGCTGTCGAAGGTGTCGTCGATGATCTGGACGAGCATTCCCCGGTAGTCGTGGTTGTGCACGGTGATGTCGATGCTCTGCCCCGCGCTCACCTCGACGACCTTGGTCGCCCCGCCCATCAGCTGTCCGCCTTCACAGACCTTCGACGCCGCCGAAGCGGACGGTGCCATCAGCAGGGTGCCGGCCAGCGCGACCGGGACGACGGCGAGCAGTTTCTTGTTCATCGGTTCCCCACAACGGTCTTGACGACATTGGACTGGACGGCCAGGTCGAGGCCGATTTTCATGCTTCCCCCGCAATACGCCTTCTCGCCGTTCTCGAAATGCACCGTCAGATCCCCGGCGCATTCGAAGACCTTGACGTTCCAGGTGCGGGTGCCCGGCTTCAGGCAGATCGCGTCCTTCCCTGCCCGGCGCATCCAGCCGTGATAGCCGGATTCGCAGGTAATGATCGGATCACTGCCCGAAGCGGGCGCCGGAGCCGCCTGTGCGGCGGTGACCGGCAGCAGTGCCACGGTGAGCGCGGCCCCGGCCAGTGCGGCGACCTTGACGTACGGACGCATGGATTCCCTTTCCGCAAATAATGTGAGAGTGTTTCGGAAAATCCCCATCCGGAATTCCCGGACGCCGATGACGTTAAAGGCGCCCGCGGCCACTCGGAAAGCGATTCACGGCCGCGAAATGGCCATGGCCGAGAGAACAATGTCCACGCAGGTCAGCGCTTTGGCCACCGGCCCGGAAGGTCAAAGAACGCGGACCGAGAAGAACACGGCACGCGTGTTCGGCAGCAGGATGTGGCCCTGCTCGTCGGCCATCTTCCAGTACACCTGGCAATGCCCGGGCCGGTCGGGCGCGCGGACCTCGACGGAGACGCGCACGTGTTCGCCGGGCGCGGTCTGCGGGACGGGCACGCGTTCGGGCGTGCCGCATTCGCCGGGATCGCCGAACGAACCGGCGCGGACCAGATAGCGGCCAACCCATCCGACCGATCCCGCGTTCCGGAACTCCCACGTCTTCACGAAGGTCGATCCGGCCGCGACCTCGCTGCCGTCGGGCACTGTCACGTCGGAGACGAACTCCGACGCGTCACCGGCCGGAGCGGCGGGGTCGGTACCGAACGGGGCGGCGAAGACGAACACCAGCGCCGCGACCAGCACGAGCGCCACGGCTCCCGCGAGGACGAACGCCGTCCGGCGCGTGCGTTCCGGAGCCGGTTCGGGCGCCACACCGGCGGCCGGCGTGTCCCGCGCGCGTTCCCATTCACCTCGCCACTCGTGGCGGACCTCGTCCTCGTCGCCGCCGAGCACCCCGGCGGCCAGCACACGAACGAACTCCCAGGACGTCTCCCAGCTGGGCAGACGCTCTCCACGAGCGGCGGCCGAAAGCGCCGACTTGGAAGCGAGCGCGCCGTATTCGTCGCGCATCCGATCGTAAGATGGGTCACCGGCGGCGCGTTTCAGCTCCCAAAGCCGTCGCGCGAACTCGGCGACGGGCCCGCTGTCCTCCGCCGGCCCCCGCGCGACCCGCCCGCGGCGTCCGGGCCTCCGCTCGACGTCCATCGGTTCCCACGATATGACCCGGTGGCCGGGAAGTCCCGGCGGCGTCCCGCCCCCGATCGAGTGGCGAGGCCCGGTGGTGACGGGACGTCCCGGTGTGATCACCCATAAAGTAAGCGGATGCAGGCTTCCAAGATCGCGCGCGCCTGGTTCGGCGCGACCGCGCTGGTGGTGATCGCCGGCCTCGCCGCCCAGATCCCGGTCTCGGCGGGCACCGAGGGCGGCACCTTCCAGACCCCGGCCGGACGGGTGGCCAACCTGCTGGCCTTCTTCACCATCGACTCGAACATCCTGGTCGGCATCGGCAGCCTGGCACTCGCGCTCGGTGTCGCGGGCCGCTCGACGCTGTTCGGCGTGCTGCGGCTCACCGGCCTCGCCGGGATCACCGTGACGGGCGTCGTCTTCCAGGTCGCGCTCGCCGACCTCTACGAACTGCACGGCTGGGCCGTGTTCGCCGACACGATGCTGCACAAGGTGTCGCCCCTGATGTGCGTCGCGGGCTGGCTGCTGTTCGGGCCGCGCGGGCAGCTGTCGTGGCGGGTCCTGTCCTGGTCGCTGCTGTACCCGCTGGGCTGGCTCGCGGTCACTCTCGTGCGCGGCGCGATCATCGGGTTCTACCCGTACCCGTTCGTCGATCCGGGCATCAACGGCTACGGCGGCGTCGCGTTCAACTGCGTGCTGATCGGCGTGCTGTTCATCGGCCTAGCGGCGGCCGCGGTCGGCTTCGACCGCACCTTCAGCCGTCGGGATGAGCTTGACGACTACCTGGCTCCGGACCCGCTAGCCCCGGACCCGGCGGAAGGCGTTGAGCGGATCCGCGACACCGGCGCGTACTAGCGCCCGCACCGCGCCGAGCCGCCGGTCCACCGGTTTCCCGGCGGCCACGCGGTGCATCTGCTGGGTGTGCCACTGGATCTCGAGCAGGCTGTCGGCCAGCCGGATGCCGGTCTTCGGGGCCGTGCGCTGGGCGCGGACGTCCTCGCCGCCCAGCAGGCGGCCGGGCAGCGCCGGATCGACGACCAACGGCCTGCCGAGACCGATGACGTCCAGCGCGCCGGAGCGCAGCGCGTCCGCCATCCCCTCCGGGCTGGTGAAACCACCGGTGACCATCAGCGCGACATCGGTGACCTGACGCGCCTTCGCGGCGTAGTCGAGGAAGTAGGCCTCGCGGCTCACGGTGCTGGCCTTGCCGGAGCCCATCATGGCGGCCTTCTCGTAGGTGCCGCCGGAGACTTCCAGCAGGTCGATGCCCGCTTCGCCCAGTTCGCGGACGACTTCGAGCGATTCCTCCTCGCTGAAGCCGCCGCGCTGGAAGTCCGCGCTGTTGAGCTTGACCGCGATCGGCACGGCGTCGCCGACCTCGGCGCGCACGCGGGCGACGACTTCGAGCAGGAAGCGGCGCCGCCTCAGCGCGTCCCCGCCCCAGCCGTCGGTGCGCTGGTTGGTCAGCGGCGAAAGGAACTGCGAGACGAGGTAGCCGTGCGCGCCGTGGATCTGGACACCGGCGAATCCGGCGTCGACGACGGTCCGCGCGGCCACGCCGAACCGGTCGATGATCGCTTCGATCTCGTCGCCGGTCAGCGCCCGGGGCGTCGCGAACACCGAACGGATGCCCCGGTCGCCGAACGGCACCGCCGAAGGCGCGACAGGCTGACGGGACAGGAAGCGCGGGCTCTGACGGCCGGGGTGGTTGAGCTGGACCCACAACCGGGTCTCGGTCCCGTCCGCCGCCCGCGCCCACTGCTTGAACTCGGTCGAGTCCGGTTCGCGGGGCACAGCGACGTTGCGCGGTTCGCCGAGCGCGGTCGGGTCGACCATGACGTTGCCGGTGATCAGCGTGCCGGCGCCGCCCTGGGACCAGGTCCGGAACAGCCGCGTCAGCTCGGGCGTCGGCCGGTTGCGGCGGTCGCCGAGCTGCTCGCTCAGCGCGGCCTTGGCCAGCCGGTTCGGCAGGATCGCGCCACACCGCAGTTTCAGCGGTTCCGCCAGCAATTCCTTGGGCTCGCTCATCCGCGCTTCTCCCACCGTTACCTACTGATCAGTATCTCTACTCGAAGTAACATACTCGCGGTATGTCGAGTACTCAAGGTGTGGCGATGCCGAAGGGGTTGTCGATCACGTAGCGCCAGAGCCCGTCCTCGCCGCGCCTCGCGACGTCGGTGGCCGTCGCCGCGAGATGGTCCTCGATTACCCAGTCGACGATCAGCAAGGCCAGGTCACCGGCCACGCGCACCTGCCGTGGCGGGCCCCGTCGAGGTCACGCTCGCCGCGATCTCGGGCCGCTGGACGACGCTGGTGCTCCGGGAGCTGATGGGCGGAGCGCGGTCCTTCAGCGAACTTCGCGCGGCGTTGCCCGGCCTGTCCGCGAAGGTGCTGACCGAACGCCTCGGCGACCTGACAGCGCGACGCCTCGCCATCCGAGAGGAACTGCCCGGCTTCCCCAGCCGGACCAGCTATCGGCTCGCCGAGACAGGACTCTCGCTGCGACCGCTGCTGATCGAGCTGTACCGGTCGGGCTCGGCGCTACCGGCCCAGTAGGCGAGGTGCGACCGGGTCCACCCGCGCGCGCACCTTCACCTCTTCGGCCATCTTCCGCGCCCACGCCTGCAGCCCCGGGATGTCGATCCCGTGCGGCCTGGCCTCGCGGAACGGCTCGATGTTGTCCGCGCCGCGCTCCAGCAGCGACGCGGCGCCGTTCCCGTTCCCCCTGGCCGCGTGCGTCAGACCCACGGCGAGCTGCGCGAGGCCGCGCCACAGCTCCCGCTCCGCCCCGTCTGTCGCCTTCCAGGCGTCCTCGAACACCTCGTGCGCGTGGAACGGGCGTCCCGCGTCGAGCAGGCGCTGGGCCTCGGCGATGCTGTCCTCGGGGCGGCGTTCGATGCCCTCAGGCTGCCTTTCGACCCCGTCGGCGCCGTACGGGAGCGGCCTGCCGAGACCGTCTCGCGGGCGCGCGTTGCGGGCCCGTCCGGCTTCGTCACGATCCCGGTCGGTCATGCCGACAGTGTCCCACGCGGGTATCCTGGGGACTCGTGCGCTTTCTCGACGGGCACCGGCCCGCTCACGACCTGACCTACGACGACGTGTTCCTCTTGCCGAACCGTTCGGACGTGGAGTCCCGCTTCGATGTTGATCTGTCCACTGTGGACGGCACCGGCGCCACGATCCCGATCGTGGTGGCCAACATGACCGCCGTCGCCGGCCGCCGGATGGCCGAAACGGTCGCCCGGCGCGGCGGGCTCGTCGTCCTGCCTCAGGACGTCGACGTGGCCGCGGTCGCCGAAATCGTCACCTGGGTCAAAAGCCGTCACACCGTGTGGGACACCCCGCTGGTGCTGACCGGCGGGGACGCGGTGGCCGACGCGTTGAACCTGGTCGGCAAACGCGCCCACGGCGCCGTCGTCGTGGTGGACGAGGACGGCAAGCCCGTCGGCATCGTCGACGAAGCGGCTTGCGCCGGCGTCGATCGCTTCGCACGGCTCGGCGACGTCGCGGAACCCTCGCTCGTCACGGTCCCGCTGGACACCCCGCCGCGTGAGGTGTTCGAGCGCCTGCACACCCACGGCGGCGGGCTCGCGCTCGGCATCGACGAGAACGGCAGGCTCGCGGGCGTCCTGACCGAGATCGCGGCGCTGCGCGCGGAGATCTACGCCCCGGCCGTCGACGGCGGCGGGAACCTGCGAGTCGCCGCCGCGATCGGCGTGAACGGCGACGTCGCGGCGAAGGCCGAGGCCGTCTTGGCGGCGGGCGTCGACGTGCTGGTCGTCGACACCGCGCACGGCCACCAGGAGAAGATGATCTCCGCACTCAAGGCCGTCCGGTCGGTGCACCCGCGGGTCCCGGTGGTCGCCGGGAACGTGGTCACCGCGGAGGGCACGCGCGACCTGATCCACGCGGGCGCGGACGTCGTCAAGGTCGGCGTCGGCCCCGGCGCCATGTGCACCACGCGGATGATGACCGGCGTCGGCCGCCCGCAGTTCTCCGCCGTCGCCGAATGCGCCGCCGCGGCCCGTGAGCTGGGCAAGCACGTCTGGGCGGACGGCGGCGTGCGGCATCCGCGCGACGTCGCGCTCGCACTGGCCGCGGGCGCGTCCGCGGCGATGGTCGGCTCGTGGTTCGCCGGCACCCACGAATCCCCCGGCGACCTGCGCTACGACGAGCAGGGCAGGCCGTACAAGGAGTCGTTCGGCATGGCGTCGAAGCGCGCCGTCGGCGCCCGCACACGCACGGACAACGTCTTCGAACGCGCCAAGAAAGGCCTGTTCGAGGAGGGCATTTCGGCGTCGCGGATGGCGCTGGACCCGGCCCGCCCCGGAGTCGAAGACCTGCTCGACTCCATCGGCTCCGGTGTCCGGTCGGCCTGCACGTACGCGGGCGCGCGGACGCTGGAGGAGTTCCACGAGCGCGCGCTGCTCGGCATCCAGTCCGCCGCGGGCTTCGCGGAAGGGCGTCCGCTGCCGTCGGGCTGGTGATCCTGAACCCCCGAAGCACTAGGGTGCACCGGGTGAAGCGCCTCAGACGAACCGTGGCGGCGGCAGTGGACCGCCGCCACGAGGACAGTGACGAGCTCGCCGAACTGCGTTCTGTGGTCGCGGCCCAGGCCGCGGAGCTGGAGCGGTTGCGCGCGGTTCTGGAACACCACAACGCCTGGCTCGAGGACCACGGCCGCGCGTTGCGGGACGGCGACGCGCGCATCACCACCGTCGAAGCCAAGCAGGAGGCCCTCGGCTCGCGACAGGAAGCCCTCGACGGCTGGCTCGAAAGCCACGACACCGCCTTCGAGGGCCTTCATCTCCGGGCGGGGCGACTCGAAGCCGCGCGCGCCGTCCAGACGTTCGCCCAGTGGCTCGAACCGCTGGAACTCGCGGCCACCCCGAAGATCTCGGTCGTCCTGCCGACGCACGACCGCGCCACTCTGTTGCCGCGTGCGATCGAATCGGTCCGGGCACAGCGGTATCAGAACTGGGAACTGGTGATCGTCGACGACGCCAGTTCGGACTCCACGCCCAAGGTGCTCGCGGCCCTCGACGACCCGCGTATCCGCACGATCCGCGTGGCACACAACAGGGTCAGCGCCGCACGCAACGCGGCCCTCGCCGAAGCGACCGGCGACGTCGTCGCCTACCTCGACGACGACAACACCATGCATCCCTTGTGGCTCAAGGCTTTGGCCTGGGCTTTCGGCGAGCACCCGGAGATCACCACAGCGTACGGCGGGTACGTCATCGACGACGTCGAAGGGCTGCCGCGGCTGCTGCTCAAGCCGTACAGCCGCGAAGCCCTGCTCGCGGAGAACCTCGCCGACACCGGCGCCGTCGCCCATCGCGCA
Organism: Amycolatopsis sp. NPDC102522; assembly: GCF_055584485.1. Classification (NCBI taxonomy): domain Bacteria; kingdom Bacillati; phylum Actinomycetota; class Actinomycetes; order Pseudonocardiales; family Pseudonocardiaceae; genus Amycolatopsis; species Amycolatopsis sp. NPDC102522. The sequence continues at coordinate 623,884 of NZ_JBVJLY010000002.1, forward strand.
GGGCTCCCCGAAGCCCGCTTCGACGAGTCACTGGTCGAAATGGACGACTGGGATCTCCTGCTGTGCCTCACCGCCGACCAAGACCCGTACGTCGTCCCGGCGATCTCCTGTTTCTATTCCACGGCGGCGCCGAACCGCCTTTCCCACGGGCCCACCCACGACGCCGATCTCGCCACGGTGCGAAGGAAGCACGGGGAGTCCCCTTAGGACTGTCCCAAGAGGACTCCCCGATCGGCTATCCGTGGTCCTCCAGCATCTCGGTGACGAGCGCCGCGATCGGCGAGCGCTCGGACCGGGTCAGAGTGACATGCGCGAACAGCGGATGCCCCTTGAGCTTCTCGATCACCGCGGACACACCGTCGTGCCGCCCGACCCGCAGGTTGTCGCGCTGCGCGACGTCATGCGTGAGCACGACCCGCGAGGCCGTACCGAGCCGCGAAAGCACGGTCAGGAGCACATTGCGCTCCAAGGACTGCGCCTCGTCGACGATGACGAACGTGTCGTGCAGCGACCGGCCGCGGATGTGGGTCAGCGGGAGCACCTCGAGCATGCCGCGGTCGAAGACCTCGTCGAGGACCTCCTGACTGACCAGCCCGCCGAGGGTGTCGAACACCGCCTGAGCCCACGGCTGCATCTTCTCGCTCTCGGAACCGGGCAGGTAGCCCAGTTCCTGGCCACCGACCGCGTACACCGGCCGGAACACCACGACCTTGCGATGCTGGCGGCGTTCCATCACCGATTCCAGCCCCGCGCAGAGCGCGAGCGCCGACTTACCGGTCCCGGCGCGGCCGCCCAGCGAGACGATGCCGACGTCGGAGTCCAGCAGGAGATCCAGCGCCACCCGCTGCTCGGCCGACCGGCCGTGCAGCCCGAAAGCCTCCTTGTCACCGCGCACGAGCCGGATCCGCTTGTCCGCGGTGACCCTGCCCAACGCGCTGGAGCTGCCCGCGAGCAGCCTCAGCCCGGTGTGACAGGGCAGTTCACCGACCTCGGGCATCCCGAACTCCGCCGGATCCACGGAAGACCCGCTGAACAGCGCGTCGACCAGGGCCTGCGGGACGTCCACATCCGCCATCCCCGTCCAGCCCGAGGGTGTCACCTCCTGCGCGCGGTACTCGTCGGCTTCGAGACCGACGGCGCCCGCCTTGACGCGCAGGGGGATGTCCTTCGTCACCAGTGTGACCGAAGCGCGTTCCGCCGCCAGATTGAGCGCACAGGCGAGGATGCGGTGGTCGTTGGAGTCGGTGCGGAAACCGACCGGGAGCACCGTGGGATCGGAGTGGTTCAACTCCACCTGCAGGGTGCCGCCGTGCTCACCGATCGGGATCGGCGCGTCGAGCCTGCCGTGCTGACGACGCAGGTCGTCGAGCATGCGAAGCGCTTCGCGCGCGAACCACCCCAGTTCGGGGTGGTGACGTTTCGCCTCCAGTTCACTGATGACGACCAGCGGGAGCACGACCGCGTGTTCGGCGAAACGAGACACCGACCAGGGGTCAGAGAGCAGGACCGACGTGTCGAGCACGTAAGTGGACCGCTGGGATTCGGGCGAGATCGAGGCTTTCTCCGGGCCAGGGGCACCGGTCGAAGAACGGCCAGAGGCCTTGCGGGGTGAACGCTGCGCAGTCACGACGGCATCTCCCTCGTGGGCGTGGCACCACGCCCGCACTCGCTGGGCCGGGCACTTCCCTGACTGACCGCTCCTTCTGACGCTTACCGCGTCAGCCGGCACGACCGCGAGGGCCGGGTGCCGGCCCCCTCGTGCATCCACTGGGCGGCTGTGCCGCCCTGTCGACAACCGCCACGACCAGGGCCTCCCGTGAGAGTCCGCATGGGACGCGAACCCTCACTTTCGGAAGGTACCTGCGTCCGGCCGATCGCGCAGGCAGCCACCACGGTGATTCGCCAAACCGTCATCTCACTGTCGGTCGCGTGACATCAACACCTGGTCACCATCACCGTGCGTAGTGATGATCTCCATTCAGGGACGCTCGTCGATGTGACCCGGATGGATTAACGCCACAGAGGGCGTTCACCTGATGGGAGCGAAGGTTCTACCACGCTTGGTAGCGGGCCGCATTTTGTGCCCGAGACAGAGAACCGGACCGAGTGAAACGGGCCTTTTTCGGCTCACACAATGGGCTTACGAGACGGTCACAGAGCCTGAATAGCGAGTAATTTTCTCACTGCGGGACACCCCCACCGGATTCGGTGCCCCCGACCCCCTGAATATCTCTACTTAGGAGTGCGAAGTGCTGAAGAAGGCTGGTTTCGTTTCCGCCGTCGCCGCGGGCATCATGATGGTCGGCGGGACCGCGTTCGCCGCCACCGGCGACACCACCGGCACCCCGGACCCGACGTTCGGCGACGCCTACAACACGTTCATCGAGGGCGGTGGCGCGCTGGGTTACGGTGCTGCCTCGCTGGTCGCCGGCGCCTACGCGGGCGTGGCCACCACCCCGGCCCTCATCCTCCACTCGCTGGAGCACAACCACTGATCTTCAGTGACGACGTCGAAGGCCCCGGAGTGCACGCCGGGGCCTTCGTCATGTCACCGGTCAGGAACCGAAGCGTCGGTGCCGCCACGCGTAATCACGCATGGCGCGGAGAAAATCGACCCGGCGGAATGCGGGCCAATAAGCTTCGGTGAACCAGAATTCCGAATGCGCCGATTGCCAGAGCAGAAATCCGGAAAGCCGCTGCTCACCCGAGGTGCGGATAATCAGATCCGGATCCGGCTGGCCCGAGGTGTACATGTGTTCGGAGATGTGGTCGACGTCCAGGATCTTCGCGAGCTCGCGGATCGAGGTGCCCTCGTCGGCGTGCTGGAGCAGGAGTTTGCGGACCGCGTCGGCGATCTCCTGACGCCCTCCGTAACCGACCGCGATGTTGACCTCCATCCCGGAGCGCCCCTCAGTGCGCTCCGCGGCCGCGCTGAGGGCCTTCGCGACCTCCGGCGGCAGCAGGTCAAGGGCTCCCACGATGCGGAGCCGCCAAGGCGTGTGCGGCGCGGCGAGCTCGTCGGTCACGTCGGTGATGATCTTCAGCAGCGGGCTCAGTTCCTCGACCGCGCGGCCGAGGTTGTCGGTCGACAGCAGCCACATGGTGACGACCTCGACGTCGGCCTCGTTGCACCAGCTCAGGAAATCCGCGATCTTCTTGGCGCCGGCACGGTGGCCGTCGGCGACGTCGGTGAAGCCCGCTTCACGCGCCCAACGGCGGTTCCCGTCCAGCATGATGGCGATATGGCGTGGATGGCGCCCCTTGGCCTGCTGGATCAGGCGCCTGCCGTAGGCGCTGTACACGACGTCTGACAAGAAGGACCGAAGACTCACGCCAGAGGACACTAGTCACCCTGGAAGCCCCAGTGGGACGCGCCACGGACACTGGTAAAAAACCTACGGTGCCGTAACCTGGGAGAGTGAGCGTAGAGACCGAACCCCAGCCGTCCGGCCCCACGCCCTTGGTGGACACACGTCCTCGCCTGCGGGGTCACCTTCACTTCTGGTCCTTCTTCGGCGCTGTCGCCGGAGCCGCGGCCCTGATCAGCCTGGCGGCGTCCACCGTGTCGCCTATAGCCGCTTTGTCCACTTCGGTCTACGGCCTGACCGTGCTCGGCGTCTTCGGCGTCAGCGCGCTCTACCACCGTCGCTTGTGGAGCCCGCGAGCATACGAATGGATGAAGCGCGCCGACCATTCGATGATCTTCCTGTTCATCGCCGGCACTTACACGCCATTCACCCTTCTGGCGATGTCCAAGCCGAACGGGTACATCGTGCTGGCGATCGTGTGGGGCGGCGCGATCGGCGGCGTCACTCTGAAGATGCTGTGGCCGAACGCGCCGCGCTGGCTGGGCGTGCCGATCTACATCGCACTCGGCTGGGTCGCCGTCTTCGTCCTGCCCGAACTGGGCGCGCACGCCGGCATCGCGGCCCTCGTCCTGCTCTGCGTCGGCGGGCTGTTCTACACGCTGGGCGCGGTGTTCTACGCGGTGAAGTGGCCGAACCACTTCCCGGAGACATTCGGGTACCACGAGTACTTCCACGCCTGCACGGTGCTGGCCGCGGTTTCGCACTACATTGCCATCTGGCTGGCGATGTACGCCTAGCTCGCGTTGGTCGTGCTGGCGAGCCACTCGCGCAGTTGCTCGTCATCGCTCTTGTCGATCAGTTGAACCAAGCCATGGTTGTCACGATGGTTCGAAGCGCCTCGCAACCGCAGGTGCCAGTCTTCGGCGTACGCCCGCAGGGCGTCGACCATCTCGTCCATCGCTTCGTTGAACGATGCACCATCCGCGGCCACCGGCACACCTGAGATGAACGTGGACCAGCCGTTCCGTTCAGCAACCACTCGAACAAGCAAAGCGACCTCCCGACCCAGTCCACCAGTTGCCCGGCGGAAACTCGATCACCAGGCGAGCCACTATTCGGCTCGGTCAGCACACCCTTTCCCACTTGAGGTAGTGAGGGTGGGACAAAGGTGTCGTGCTCGCGGACGGGTTGGTGAACCATGCCCCGAATGTGGCGTTGGGGACGTTGAGCGTCCCCAATGCCACATTCGGGGCATCTCCGCCCGCACATGACCACCGTGACCTGGACGGACACACGCGTGTTCCCTCTGGCACAAGAAAGTGCCTTCTTCCGCGCCCCCGCCACCAGAGCCATGATCGCCACCATGGCCAAGAACCCACCGCCCCGCCCCCTCGACGACGCGGCCCTCAGCGCCTTCATCGCCGAGCACACCTTCGGCGCCCTCGCGACCCTCAAGCGCGACGGCCGCCCGCACCTCTCCACGGTCGTCTACGCCTGGGATCCCGAGACCCGCGAGATCCGGATCAGCACGACCGAAGACCGCCTCAAGGTCAAACAGCTCCGCAACAACCCCACCGCTTCGCTCTACGTCTCCAGCGCCGATCACTGGAAATTCGCGGTCGTGGAAGGAAAAGCGGAACTCTCCGAAGTCACGCGAACACCCGATGACGGCGACAGGCTCTACATCACCCTCAGGGCCGGGAAACTCTATGGAACAGCCCTCGACATCGCTTAACGTACGCACCTGGAAAAGGCCAGGTGAGGAGTCGCCCGATGTGGGAAAAGCGGATGGAATGGCCGCTCAACGCCGCCGCCGTACTGTTCCTGGCCGCGTATGCCTGGCCGATCCTCCAGCCCTCGCTCGGGCACACCGGCCGGGTCTGGTGCGAGGTCGTCACCTGGCTCTCCTGGGCGGTCTTCGCCCTGGACTACGGCGTCCGCCTCAAGCACGCGGAGGACAAACGGGCGTTCCTGAAGAGCAACGTCTTCGACCTGCTGATCATCGTGCTCCCACTGATCCGGCAGCTGCGGCTGCTCCGGCTGGTCACGGTGCTCAACGTCCTCAACCGCAACGCCGGCCTGTCGCTGCGCGGCCGCGTCGTGGTCTACACGGTGGGCGCGACGGCGCTCATCGTGTTCTGTTCGGCGCTCGCCGTGCTCGACGCCGAACGGGCCACGCCGGACGCGCCGATCACCGATTTCCCGGACGCGGTGTGGTGGTCCATCACGACGATCACCACGGTCGGCTACGGCGACCGCTATCCCGTCAGCGGCGCCGGCCGCGTCGTCGCGGTCGGGCTGATGGTGGCCGGGATCGCCCTGCTCGGTGTGGTCACCGCGACGCTGGCGTCGTGGCTGATCCGCCGGGTGACCGAGGCCGACGAGAGCGCGCAGGCCGTCACCCGCGAGCATCTCGACGAGCTGACCCGCGAAGTCAAGGCGTTGCGGGCCGAGCTCGCCGAGCAGCGTGCCGGACTCAGTCCTGAAGCATCGGAGCCGCTAGGTACTGCTCGGGGATAGCGAAGGCGTCCACGAGCGTCCGCGCGTGCGGGCGCAGGTCGGCGCACAACGCGTTCACCGCGGCGGTGACGGCCTTCGAGCGCCCGGAGGTCAGGCGCCCGTGTTCGAGGAACCAGCCGCGGTCCGCCTCGATGTTCGCGAGCGCGTAGAGGTCGCAGACCCGCTCCAGCAGCTCCCGTGCGTCCGCGTCGGCGCAGCGCTCGATGGCGTTGATGAACGCTTCGAGCACCACCCTGTCGACGTGGGCACGTCCGGCGCGCAGCACGTGGTCCTGCGCGTCGTTGAAGACGCCGAAGGGGTCCGAAGCGGCTTTACGCAGACGCTGCGCGACGCCGCCGAGTACGTGCTCTTCGCGGTCTTCGAACAGCTTCAAGTGCCATTCGCGCGAGTACAGGACGTCGCTGTCGTCGGCGTCGGTGAGCCGCTCGACGACCTTGCGCGCGGACGTCCGTTCGATCACGGCCTCGACGAACTGCTCCGCCACGAACCGCGCGGTCGCGAGCGGGCTCAAGTCTTCGAAGTGGTCCTTGTAGCTGGTCAGCAGGCCTTTCGCGACCAGTTGCAGCAGTACGGTGTTGTCGCCCTCGAAGGTGGTGAAGACGTCCGTGTCGGCCTTCAGCCCGGCGAGCAGGTTCTCCGACAGGTAACCGGAACCGCCGCACGCTTCGCGGGCGGTCTGGATGGTCGCCGTCGCGTGCCAGGTCGAGACGGCTTTGATCCCGGCCGCACGCGATTCCAGCTCCCGCTGCTCTTCCTCCGGCGCGTCCTCGGCGATGTCGTTCAGTGTCGCGACGAGCGCTTCCTGCGCGAAGTGCAGCGCGTACGACGTCGCCAGCGCGGGCAGCAGTTTCCGCTGGTGGGCGCGGTAGTCGAGGATCACGACCTCGTCGCCGTCGGGCCGCGCGAACTGCCGCCGCTGCTCGCCGTACCGGACGGCCAGGGCCAGCGCGCGTTTCGTGGCGCTGCCGGCGCTGCCCGCGACGCTGACCCGGCCGCGGATGAGCGTGCCGAGCATCGTGAAGAACCGGCGGCCGTCGCTTTCGATCGGGCTCGTGTACGTGCCGTCCTCGGCGACGTCACCGAACCGATTGAGCAGCGCTTCGCGCGGAACCCGCACCTGGGTGAACGTGAGCCGCCCGTTGTCGACGCCGTTGAGGCCCGCCTTGCGGCCGCAGTCCTCGATCTCGACGCCGCGCACGTTCTCGCCGCGGATCGGCACCAGGAACGCGTGCACGCCGCGCGATTCGCCACCGGTGATCAGCTGCGCGAACACGACCGCGAGTTCACCGTCGCGGGCGGCGTTGCCGATGTACTCCTTCGTCGCGCCCCGGTCCGGCGTATGCACGACGAACTCGCGCGTGGCCGGGTCGTAGGTCGCGGTGGTGCGCAGGTGCTGGACGTCCGAGCCATGGCCGTGCTCGGTCATCGCGAAGCAGCCGAGGACGTCGAGATCCTTGATCCTGCGCAGGTAGCGCTCGTGATGGCGTTCGGTGCCGAGCAGCTGCACCGCGCCGCCGAACAGCCCCCATTGGACACCGGCCTTGACCATCAGCGAGAGGTCGCCGAAGCCCAGCATCTCGAACGACATCACCGAACCGCCGACGTCGCCGCCACCGCCGTGCGCCGGGTCGAAGCCGAGCCCCGGGCGGTCGGTTTCGGCAAGCTTGCGCAGCCACTCGAGCACCTGGGCCCGGTGTGCTTCGACGTCCAGGTCGACGGGGTCCTTGAAGTCCTCCGCCGCCATCTGCGCGCGCACCGCTCGGCGTAGCTCGGCCCACCGTCCATCGAGGACGGTGGTCAGCGCGTCCGGGTCGATCTTCGCGGGAAGTCCTGGTGTGTCCACGATTCCTCCGATGCGGTGCGGTCTGCGTTCAGCCTGCCGCACCGCTTCGGAGGGCGCAGCACGAATCAGACCGGTTTCCCGTTGATCGTCGTGTTCTCGAACCGCAGGTCATCGACGTGTTCCAGGGTGTTCTCCGTGCTCGCGACGCCGCCGAAGCGGCAATCGCGCACCCGCAGGCCCCGAACGTGTGAGTTGGGCAACCCGCGGACGTCGAACGCCGCCCGCCCGCATTTCGTGCTCGCCGAGTCGCTGATGGTGAACGGCCCGAACCGGGGGACGTACGAGCCGGTTTGGCCGTTGTAATCCGGCAGGACATACACGAACGAGCGGGCGAAGGTGCCCGAGACACTGTCGAGGTTGATGTTCTCGGTGAACCCGCCGCGCAAGGTGTTCGATTTGACGTACAGCGCGTACTTCGTCTCTCCAGTGACGGTGAGCTTGTACGCGTAGACATCGCTGATGCCGCCGGTCTGCTCGCTGCCGCAGGTGATCGCGCCCCAGTTGCCGTCCATCACACAGTTCGCGACGACGATGTTCCGGCACGGCACGCCGATCCGGCGGCCGTCGGCGTCCCGGCCCGATTTGAGCGCGATGTTGTCGTCGTGCGCGCCGAGATGGGAATTCACGATCACGACGTGGTCGCAGGACTCGGGGTCGCAGGCGTCGGTGTTGGAGTGGGCGGTGCTCGCGTCCGTGCGGACGCCGTCGATCGTGACGTTCCGGCACAGCGTGGGGTGCAGTTGCCAGAACACCGGGTTCTTCAGCGTCACGCCCTGGATGAGCACGGTGTCGCACGAGTACGGCTCGACGAACGTCGACCGCATGGCGTGCCCGGAGCCGGGAACGATCCGCTTCTCCGGCGGGATTCCCTCGGCCACCAGCGATTCCAGGTACTCGCGGTCCTTGCCCTTGTTCCAGGAAGCCGTATCGGCCGCGTCGAGCGTGCCCGGCCCGGTCACCGCGATGTTGGATTCCTTGTACGCGTAGATCATCGGCGACCGGTTGACGCATTCGATGCCCTCGTAGCGGGTGAGCACGTTCGGGAACTTCGAGGCGTCGGAACCGAATTTGAGTACCGCGCCCGCGGCGAGATGCAGGTCCACGTCGCTTTTGAGGTACACCGCACCGGTGACGAAGGTGCCCTTCGGCACGACGACGTGCCCGCCGCCCCGCGCGTTGGCCGTCTCGATCGCCTTCTTGATCGCGGCGGTGTTGTCGGTCTTCCCGTCGCCCTTGGCACCGAAATCGAGGACGGAGAACGTCCGGTCCGGGAAGACCGGACGTTTCGTCCGCGCGACGATGTCGTTGGCTTCGGGCCAGGGAAGTTTCAGGGCCGGGGCCGCCGAGGCGGTGGACGCGAGCAAGGGGCTCGCGGCCACCACGAGACCGCCCTTGATCAGCCAACGCCGGGAGAATCTGCCGTCCATGACGCCTTCTTTCGCAAGAGGACTTCGGTGAAGACGGCGGAATCCCGACTCTAGGGGCGGACCCCGGTCTCAGGAAAGGTCCGGTCCCTGTGAGCGGAGATCGTCGACCTTGGTCATCGCCTCCCGGAGCTCGGCGAGCCAGCTGTCCGCGTGCTCCCCGACCAGCCGGACCGCCCAGGCCAGCGCTTCCGACCGCGAACGGGCGACGCCGGCGTCGACGAGGGTGTCGAGGACCAGGCGCTCGGGCTGCCGCAGCCTGGTCATGACCGGCGCCGAATGCGTGGTGAACAGGTGCCTCGTGCCGCCGAGGCTCGCGCCCCAAGCGACCTTGCGCTGATACCGGTGCTCGGCCTGGCGCGCGATCTCGATCCGCTCGTCGCGGGTCTCCTCGCGGAACCGGCTGATCCGGCCGTCCTCGGCCGCCGCACGGGCCGCGTCGTCGGCGTATTCGCCGCTGAGCGGCTGGAGCTCACCGACGATGACGATCTCTTCGCGATCCACCGTGACCACGGGGTCCCCGGTGAACCAGCCCTCCGGGAGCCGCCCGCCGAACCACGCCGCCGCGTCGTCCGCCGAAGGGATATCCGCCTGCTGCCAGCCGCCCCGGCCCTTCCAGCCACCGCGTCCCATATGTCTCGCCGTCCTGAAGTAGGTGTGCATGCTCGCCTCCGCGATTACATGATTACAACGCTACCGACGCTACGCTCGCAGCGGCCGACAGTCAGCCGTGTTCTCCCCCGGCGAAACCCGAGGCAACCTGATGACCTGCGCGAACGTGTCTCCTTCGGCAGCACCTGGGGAAAGGGGCACAACATGCTGAAGAAGGCCATGATCGGCGCTCTCATGTTCGGAGCGGCTCAACTGGCGGTGATCGCGCCCGCCTCGGCGGCCACCGATCCGTCGTGGGGCCTCGCGCCGAGCGAGGTCGAACCCGGCGGGCAGATCTACGCCGAGACCAGGGCCGCCGCGGGCGGCTGCACCCCGAAGGGCCCGGTGACCTCGCCGGGTCTGGCCGAGCCGGTCACATGGACCATCGGCGGGAACTTCGGGAAGTACGGCGGCTACGGGCGCGCGGTGAAGACGCCGGGCAAGTACGTCGCGACCCTCACCTGCACCGACGGACGCAAGTCGACCCGGCCGTTCACGGTGATCGGTGTCCCGCCGACCACCACCACGAAACCGGGCAAGCCGACCACCTCGACGAAGCCGCCGAAGTCCACGACGGCCAAGCCGAAGCCGAAGCCACAGGTCGCGGTGAAGCCGGTCGGAGCACCGCAGACCGGCGGCGGCGCCTTCGGCCCTATGGCGTGGGACTGGTGAGCTGAACGCGCAGGTCTTCCGGGGAGGTGACCGGCCGCTCGCACACGTACCCACGGCACACGTACGCGGCAGCGCCGCCCTCGACCAGCGGGCGGTCGGCGAGCAGCGGCACGCCCTCGGCTTCCGGAGTCCCGCTCACGACAACCGCACCGTCCGGCAGCGACGCGACGGCCGCGGCCAGCAGGTCCGCGCGCGAGGCGGCGTCCGGTCCGACGACGGCCACCTGGACCGGGCCCGCGGCTGCGGCTTCGGCGACCGTGAGCCAGTGCCCGGCGAAGCGCGGCGCGTGGGCGGCGAGCCGTCCCGCGCGCGCCAGCGCCTGCTCGGCCGCCTCGCGGTAGCGGCCCACCTGATCGTGCCCGGCCAGCACGGACGCGGTCAGCAACGCGTTCGCCAGCGCCGAAGCCCCCGACGGGCTCGCGTTGTCGGTCGGGTCGGAAGGCCGCTGCACCAGGACTTCCGCGTCGTCGGCCGTGTCGTAATAGGCACCCGGCGAGTCCGGGATGCCGAAGTGGGCCAACGCGAGGTCCAGCAGGGTGATCGCGTCGGCGAGCCACCGCGGCTCCCCGGTCACCTGGTGGAGTTCGAGGAGCCCTTCGGCGAGGCATGAGTAGTCCTCCAGCACCCCGGCCGTCGTGCCGACGACGCCGTCGCGCGAGGTCCGGCGCAGCCGTCCGTCCACGAAATGGGTTTCCATCAGGAAAGCCGCGGCACGAGCGGCCGCATCGATCCACTGTGGACGATTCAGCCGCGAGCCCGCCTTGGCGAGCGCACCGATCGCGAGCCCGTTCCACGCGGCGATGACCTTGTCGTCACGGGCGGGCTGGGGGCGTCCGTCACGTGTGGCCAGCAGGGCACGGCGGACCCGCTCGTAACGCGTTTCGTCCTCTGGGTGCGGCTCACGCAGCCGCAGAGTCGACGCGCCGTGCTCGAAGTTGCCCCGTTCGGTCACCTGGAACAGCTCGGCCGCCCAAGCGCCGTCCTCCTCGCCGAGCACTTCGGCGAGTTGCGCGGGAGTCCAGACATAGGTGAGACCCTCGACGCCGTCAGTGTCCGCGTCGAGCGAAGCGGCGAAGCCACCTTCGGCAGTCCCGAGATCGCGAAGGAGGAATTCCGCGGTCTCCTCGACCGTGCGCCGCGCGTAGTCGAAGCCGGTCACGCCGTGGAACTGGGCGTAGAAACGCAGGAGCAGACCGTTGTCGTACAACATCTTCTCGAAGTGCGGCACTTCCCACCGCGCGTCGACCGAGTAGCGCGCGAAACCACCGGCGAGCTGGTCGTTGAGCCCGCCGAGCGCCATCGCTTCGGCGGTGTGCCCGACCGAGGAAAGCTCCGATCCGGTGCGCTCGTGGTGACGGAGCAGGAAGTTCAACGCCATCGTCGGCGGGAACTTCGGCGCTCCCCCGAATCCGCCGCTCTCGGCGTCGTACTCCTTGCCCAGCGAAGCGACCGCGGCTTCCAGCGCCACACCGTCCACAACGGACTCGGGCAGTGGCCCGCTCTTCTCCGTGAGATGCGCGATGATCTGCTGAGCGCCTGAACGCAGCTCGTCCGGACGCTCACCCCAGGCCTCGGCGACCGCGACGAGCAACTGCGAGAACGACGGCATCCCCGGCCGCGGCGACGGCGGGTAGTAAGTGCCGCAATGGAACGGCTCGCCCTCCGGCGTGAGGAAACACGTCATCGGCCAGCCGCCCTGACCGGTCATCGCCTGCGTGGCCGCCATGTACACCGAATCGATGTCCGGGCGCTCCTCGCGGTCCACCTTGATGTTGACGAAGTTCGCGTTCATCAGCGTCGCGGTGGCTTCGTCCTCGAAGGACTCGTGCGCCATGACGTGGCACCAGTGGCAGGCCGCGTAGCCGACCGAGAGCAGGATCGGCACGTTCCGCCGCTTCGCCTCGGCCAGCGCCTCCTCGCCCCAGGGCCACCAGTCCACCGGGTTCTCGGCGTGCTGCAGCAGGTACGGACTGGTCGCGGCCTTCAGGCGGTTCGACATGCCACCAGGGTCGCACGCGGAAAAGCGGGCGCGCGGAACGCACCGTCTGCGCGACACTGAGCCGGTGTTGCTGACCATGACGACCACCCGGACACCCGCCACCGACCTGGGCTTTCTCCTGCACAAACATCCGGAGAAGGCGCAGTCGTTCACGCTGTCGGCCGGGACGGCGCACGTCTTCTACCCCGAGGCGGCCGACGAACGCTGCACCGTCGCGCTGCTGGTCGAGATCGACCCTGTCGACCTCGTGCGCGGCGGCGGGACGTCGTTGACCCAGTACGTCAACGACCGGCCGTACGCCGGGGGTTCGTATCTGGCGGTGGCGCTGCGGGCGGCCTTCACCACGGCGCTGGCAGGCCGATGCGCGAACCGGCCGGAGCTGGTCGACGAGCGGTTCCCGCTGGAGATCCATGTCCCGTCGTTGACCGCGCGCGGCGGCGCCGAGGTCGTCCACAAGCTGTTCGAACCCCTGGGCTGGCAGGTCGAAGCGAAGACGATCCCGCTCGACCCCGAATTCCCGCAGTGGGGCGATTCCCGTTACGTCGATCTCCGGCTGACCGGGACCCAGCGCGTCGTCGACGCGTTGCGGCACCTCTACGTCCTGCTGCCCGCTCTCGACGGCGACAAGCACTACTGGATCGGCCAGGACGAAGCTGACAAGTTGCTGCGGGTCGGTGAGGGCTGGCTCGCCGAGCATCCGGAGCGGGACCTGATCACCAACCGGTACCTCGAACGGCGTCGCCCGATCGTGTCGTACGCGCTCGCGCAGCTGGCCGAAGCGGACGACGTCCCGGCCGAGAGCGAAGCCCGCGTCACCGAACTGCCGGACCGACCCGAACCGCTGGCCGTGCAACGCCAAGGGAGCGTGCTCGCGGCGCTCCGGGCGGCGGGCGCGAGGCGCGTGCTCGATCTCGGCTGCGGTGCCGGCGCGCTGCTGCGCGTGCTCCAGAAGGAGCCGTCGTTCACGGAAATCGTCGGTGTCGACGTGTCCGCGAGCGCGCTCGACATCGCCGACAAGCGCCTCAAGGACAAATCGCGGATCACCCTGCGGCAGTCCGCGCTGACCTACGCGGATCCGTCGCTGGCCGGGTACGACGCGGCCGTGCTGATGGAGGTGATCGAGCACGTCGACGAGGAGCGCCTGCCCGCGCTGGAGCACGCCGTGTTCGGTGTCGCCGCGCCGCGGACCGTGCTCGTCACGACGCCGAACGCCGAATACAACCGGCACTTCGAATTCCTCGAAGAGGGCCGGTTCCGGCACGCCGACCACCGTTTCGAATGGACACGCGAACAGTTCCGTTCGTGGGCCGAGGGCGTCGCGTCCCGTCGCGGCTACGACGTCCGTCACCTGCCAGTGGGACAGGAGTCCCAGGAATCAGGACCGCCGACCCAAATGGCGGTCTTCACGTCTCGAAAGGAGGCCGTGGCATGAAACTGACCATTCCCGATATGTCCCTCGTCGTGCTCGTCGGGGCCTCCGGCTCCGGCAAGTCGACCTTCGCGCGGACGCATTTCGCGCCGACGCAGGTCCTGTCCAGCGACTACTTCCGCGGCCTGGTCGCCGACGACGAGAACGACCAGAGCGCCTCGGCCGCCGCTTTCGACGTGCTCCACTACGTCGCGGCGAAGCGGCTCGAAGCGGGCCGGATCACGGTGATCGACGCGACGAACGTCCAACGCGCTTCCCGCGCGAGCCTGCTGAAGCTCGCGAAGGAGTACGACGTCCTGCCGACGGCGATCGTGCTGGACCTGCCGGTGAAGGTCTGCCACGAGCGCAACGAGTCCCGGCCGGACCGTGACTTCGGCGAGCACGTCGTCCGCCGTCAGCGCGGCGAACTGCACCGCTCGCTGAAGTCGTTGGAGCGCGAAGGTTTCCGCCGCGTACATGTGTTGCGAAGCGAAGCCGAGGTCGCCGAAGCGGAGATCGTCGTCGAGCCGCTGCGCAACGATCTCCGCGAGCTGACCGGACCGTTCGACGTCATCGGCGACGTCCATGGCTGCCGCGAAGAGCTGGAGGAACTGCTCACCGAACTGGGGTACGCCGACGGTGTGCATCCCGAGGGGCGCACCGCGGTGTTCGTCGGCGACCTCGTCGACCGCGGCCCCGACACGCCGGGCGTGCTGCGCCGCGTGATGGGGATGGCCGAGGCGGGCAGCGCGCTGGTCGTCTGCGGGAACCACGAACAGAAGCTGGTCCGCGCGCTGAACGGGCGCAACGTCAAGCTGACGCACGGCCTCGCGGAGTCGCTGGAGCAGCTTTCGGCACAGGACGAGGACTTCCGCGCGAAGGCGCACGCCTTCTGCGAAGGACTCATCGCGCACTACGTTCTCGACGACGGCAAGCTCGTCGTCGCGCACGCCGGACTGCCCGAGAAGTTCCACGGGCGCGCGTCCGGCCGGGTGCGGAGCACCGCTCTCTACGGTGACACCACCGGCGAGACCGACGAGTACGGCCTGCCGGTGCGGCTGCCTTGGGCGCGCGACTACCGCGGTACCGCGATGGTCCTCTATGGACACACGCCGACGCTGGAACCGGAGTGGATCAACGGGACCATGTGTCTCGACACGGGCTGTGTCTTCGGCGGTAAGCTGACCGCTTTGCGTTACCCGGAGCGAGAAGTCGTTTCGGTGAAGGCGAAGAAGGTCTGGTACGAACCGGCGCGCCCACTCGAACCGGCGCGGCCGTTGGGCGGACGCGAGCCCGCGGTGCTGGAGCTGGGCGACGTCACCGGGAAGCGGATCGTCGAGACCCACCACCACGGCCGGGTCGGCGTGTCCGCCGAGCAGTCGGCGGCCGCGCTCGAGGTGATGAGCCGCTTCGCCGTCGATCCGCGCTGGCTGCCGTACCTGCCGCCGACCATGGCGCCGTGTTCGACATCCGCCTTGGACGACTACCTCGAACACCCCGAGGAGGCGTTCGCAGAGTTCCGCGCGGCGGGGGTCGATCACGTGGTGTGCGAAGAGAAGCACATGGGTTCGCGTGCCGTCGTGCTCGTGTGCCGTGACGACGACGTGGCACCCGCGCGGTTCGGGATCCAGGGGTCCGGCGCGGTGTACACCCGCACCGGGCGGCCGTTCTTCACTCCGGAACAGAACGCCCAACTGCTCGCCGGCGTGCGGGAAGCCGCGTCAGGGCTGTTCGAGGAACTGGACACGGGCTGGCTGCTGCTCGACGCGGAGTTGCTGCCGTGGAGCGCGAAAGCGGGGTCGCTGATCTCCGGCCAGTACGCGGCCGTGGGCGCGGCGGCTCAGGCGGTACTGCCCGCCGCCGTCGCTTCACTGGACGCGGCGGCCGCTCGCGGGATCGACGTGTCGGAACTCGTGACGCGGACACGCATCCGTGAGTCCACTGTGGACGCGTACCGGCAGGCGTACCGGCGCTACTGCTGGCCGACCGACGGACTCGACGGCGTCCGGCTGGCGCCGTTCCAGATCCTGGCGTCGGAGGGACGCGCGTACCACGACCGCCCGCACGAGTGGCATCTCTCGCTGCTGGACCGGCTCACCGGCGACCTGTTCACCCGCACGCGGACCCTGTCGGTCGACACCACCGACCCGGCGTCGGTGGCACGCGGCGTCGAATGGTGGCTGGACCTGACCGGCGCGGGCGGCGAGGGCATGGTCGTCAAACCGGCGGCGAACCTGACGCGCGGCACGCGCGGGCTGACGCAGCCGGGAGTGAAGGTGCGCGGGCGGGAGTACCTGCGGATCATCTACGGGCCGGACTACACGCTGCCGGAGAACCTCACGCGGCTGCGCAAGCGCGGGCTGCACCGGAAGCGGGCGCTGGCGTTGCGCGAGTACGCGCTGGGGCTGGAGGCACTGGAGCGGCTGGCGCGCGGGGAACCGCTGTGGCGGGTGCACGAGTGCGTGTTCGCGGTGCTGGCGCTGGAGTCGGATCCGGTCGACCCGCGCCTCTGATGAGCCGAGGAAACTCGACCTTCACACCTTCCCCAAGTACGTGAAGGCCCCCTTCATTGCGCCTAGCGCAATGAAGGGGGCCTTCACGTACTTACGAGCGTCAGTCGGACTTGGCGGCCGGCTTCTCCGTCTTCACGGCCGGCTTCTCCGCGTCAGCCCCCGAAGCACCATCAGCGGGAGCGTCCCCCGCAGAGGCGGCCTTCTCCTCCGAAGAAGCGGCGGCAGGCTCGTCGAAACTCTCCGGCAGCCGCTTCAGGTGCTTGGTCATCGAACGCACCAGCAGCGCGACGGCGACCAAGAACAGGATCAGGATCAGGAAACCCACCGGCGACGACTTGCCGAAGTCCTCGCCTTGGCCGCCGTTGTCGCCGTTGCCCGGCTGCTGCGCCAGGAACTGCGACGCCGCCGTCACCGGGACGACGGCGAACGCCGGCACCACGACCGTGATCATCGCGCCTCCGCGGGAAAAATTACGTCGGCGTGCATTTAGCCCTCCTTCAAACCGGCGAACAGATCGTCCTCCGGCAGGGTGCTGTCCACCAGTGAGCGGACCAGCTCGTACTCCTCGGTCGGCCAGACCTCGCGCTGCAGATCGCGCGGGACGGCGAACCAGCGGCTGTCCGGGTCGATCTGGGTGGCGTGCGCCTTGAGGGCCTCGTCACGCTGTTCGAAGTAGTCGCCGCACTCGACGCGGGTGGTCACCCGGTCCATGACGTCGGCCTTCTCCGGGTCCCACGACTTGAGCCACTCCTCGTACGGCGACTCCAGGCCGCGCGCGAGCAGGCCCTCGTGGAACACGGTCATCCTGGCGCGCGAGAACCCGTGCACGTAGTACAGCTTCATCGGCTGCCACGGCTCGCCCGCCTCCGGGTAGCGCTCCGCCTCGCCCGCGGCGTCGAAGGCCGCGACAGAGATCTCGTGCGTGCGGATGTGGTCGGGGTGCGGGTACCCGCCGTTCTCGTCGTAGGTGACGATCACGTGCGGGCGGAACTCGCGGATGACCTTCACCAGGGCACCGGTGGACTCTTCGAGCGGGATGACCGCGAACGAGCCCTCCGGGACCGGGGGCAGCGGGTCGCCCTCGGGCAGCCCCGAATCGATGAACCCGAGCCAGGCGTGGCTCACGCCGAGGATCTTGGCCGCGCGGGCCATCTCCTCCCGGCGGATCTCGGTCATGTTGCTCAGTACTTCGGGACGGTCCATGGCCGGGTTCAGCACGCTGCCCGCTTCGCCGCCGGTACAGGTCACGACCATGACGTCGTGCCCTTCGGCGGCGTACTTGGCCATGGTGGCGGCGCCCTTGCTCGACTCGTCGTCGGGGTGCGCGTGCACCGCCATCAGGCGGAGGCGTGACTTCGGCGGTTCCTTGGCTAGCACCATGCTCCGAACGTCCCCTTCTCGTTCTCTATTCCCCTGCGACCCTGCCTGACGGCCCGCCCGGCCGGGCGCGGATACTCGAGGGGAACCACTCGCATACGACCCCATTGTCCCTGCGAGCACGACGACACCAACCGGGAGGCCCGGGTTGAGCACGGGACAGGATGCTCCCACCGCGGAAAGCACCCGGACGGACCCGCCCGAGGGCCGGTACGGCAAGACCCGCGCCGCGAAGCCGGCCCGCTGGCGACGCCTGGTGTTCGGAGTGATCGCGCTGCTGGTCAGCGGCGGCATCGCGTACGCCATGTTCCTGAACTTCGGCAGCGCGCCCATCGACGGCGAACGCGTCTCGTTCGCCGAGAAGCCGGGCGACGCGATGGAGATCACCATCAACGTGACCAGGAACGACGTGAACCGTCCCGGCGTGTGCGTCGTCCGGGTCCGTGACAAGGCAGGGGCGGAGAGCGGCCGCAAAGAGGTCCTGATTCAGCCTGGTTCGAAGAACAGCAGGGTGACTACCACCATCAAGAGCATCGGAAAGCCGGTCACGGCTGATATCTTCGGATGCTCATACGACGTACCACGGTACCTGTCAAGGCCATAGCGGCCAACGGGGTGAAACAGGCGCCCAACGCCGAGGCGCGACCGAATTCCTCCGGCGGCGATACCTCGCGCCGTGTTACTCTGATCTACCGGCACGGCCCAAGACGGGCCGTGTTTTTCCTTTATCTCAGCCAGGCCGACGCGCCATGCCGGCCTGGTGGCCGGCTTGTACACCCAAGCCTGGCAGGCCCTACTAGGAGATGGTGACCGTGAGCGACACAAAGGTGACCTGGCTGACCCAGGATGCCTACGACAGGCTCAAGCAGGAACTCGACCACTACATCGAGCTCCGCCCGGTCATCGCCGCGAAGATCAACGATAGCCGGGAAGAGGGCGACCTCAAGGAGAACGGCGGCTACCACGCCGCCCGCGAAGAGCAGGGCCAGCACGAAGCCCGCATCCGCCACCTCCAAGAGCTCCTCCGTTCGGCCAAGGTGGGCGAGCCGCCCGCCAACGACGGCAGCGCGGGACCGGGCAAGGTCCTCACCGTGCGTTACGACGGTGACGACGAGAACGAGAACTTCCTCTTGGCGACCCGCGAAGAGGGCACCGAGGGCGGCCTGGACGTCTACTCGCCGGAGTCCCCGCTCGGCAAGGCGCTGCTCGGCGCCAAAGAGGGCGAAACCCGTGAGTACGAGCTGCCCAACGGCAGCATCCAGAAGGTGACGCTCGTCAAGGCCGTGCCGTACACCGACAAGTGAGCCTCCGCGCGCCCGGCCCGATAGCCCGATATGGCCGGGCGCGCATATGAGCCGTTAGCGTGACCCTCCGGAGAAATCTGGAGGGAAACGATGAGCGAACTACCGATCTGCGTCGCCTGCGGCATGCAGTACGCGGAATCCCGGTCCGACTGCCCGGTCTGCGAGGACGAACGTCAGTACGTCCCGCGAGCCGGACAGCAGTGGACCGATCTGAACACCATTCGGGCGAGCGGGACGTACGCGGCGCGCATCGAGGAGCAGGGGCCCGGCCTCGTCGGCGTCGGGTCCACCCCCAACTTCGCCATCGGCGAGCGGGCACTGCTGGTCAAGGCCGAATCCGGCAACTTCCTGTGGGACTGCGCGGGCTTCATCGACGACGACCTGGTCGCCCAAGTCCGCGAGCTCGGCGGGATCACCGGCATCGCGATCAGCCACCCGCACTACTACACCACCATGGTCGAATGGGCCCACGCCTTCGACGCGCCCATCTACCTGCACGAAGGCGACCAGCAGTGGATCGGCAGGCCGGACCCGGCGATCAAGCTGTGGAGCGGCGCGACCCTCGACGTCGCCCCCGACCTGCGGCTGATCAACCTCGGCGTGCATTTCACCGGCGGGACGGTGCTGCACTGGCCGGGCGGTGAAAACGGCCGCGGCGCGGTGCTCTCGGGCGACATCCTGCAGGTCGTCCCGGACAGGCGCTTCGTCGGCATGATGTACAGCTACCCGAACCTGATCCCGGAGCGCCCGGAGATCGTCCGCCGCGCGGCCGAGATGCTCGAACCGTACGAGTTCGAGGCGATCTACGGCGCCTGGTGGGACGCGATCATCCGCACCGACGGGCACGAGGCCGTCCAGCGGTCGGCGAAGCGGTATCTGGCCCAGGTCAGCTAGCTTCGCGCCAGCCGTTCCAGCAGCGGCCGTACGCGCGGCGGAACCGGCGTCGACAACGCGATCGACGTCGACGTCCGCCGCACGTACGGCGCGCCGACCACCTCGTCGACCACCCGCTGCAGGTCGTCGTTGTTGCGCGCCACCATGCGCACGAAGAGGTCGCCCTGACCTGTCGTCGCGTAGACCTCGCACACCTCGTCGATCGCGGACAGCGCCTCCGCGACCTCGGCCCGGCGGCCCTGCGCGATCTCCAGGACCGCGAACGCGGTCAGGCCGTATCCCATCGCCGCGAGGTCGAGTTCGGGCGGGAAACCGCCGAGGATCCCGCGTTCGGTCAGCCGGTCCAGCCGGGCCTGCACGGTGCCCCGCGCGACCTCGAGACGGCGAGCGCATTCGAGCACGCCGAGCCGGGGTGAGTCGGTGAGCAACAGCAGCAGCCGCGCGTCCAGCTCGTCGAGTACTTCCGACATCGTGCCTACCTCCTGCGCAGGTTGTCCACTATGACTGCGCCACCTGCCGCTGGACTGGGCATAGTGCGCAGCGAAATCTTTGACCATTGCACATTTTGTCACGCCCTCGGATGCTTCAGGGCATGACGCACACAGTGGAACCCCAGGGTGCTCTTGACGACGTGAGCTACGACCAGCTGCGTCAGCTCGTCGGCCTCGTCGACCACGACTCTTCGACCGACCCCTTCCCGGTGAAGTCGATGGACGCGGTGGTGTTCATCGCGGGCAACGCCACGCAGACCGCGTGGTTCTACCAGGTCGCGTTCGGCATGCAGCTCGTCGCGTACTCCGGCCCCGAAACCGGGAACTTCGAGCGCAAGTCCTTCGTGCTGAAGTCCGGCTCGGCGCGCTTCGTGATCACCGGCGGCGTCAAGCCCGACTCCTCGCTGCTCGACCACCACCGCCGCCACGGCGACGGCGTCATCGACCTCGCGCTCGAGGTCGCCGACGTCGACCGGTGCATCGACCACGCCCGCTCGCAGGGCGCCACCGTCCTCGAGGAGCCGCACGACGTCTCCGACGAGCACGGCACCGTGCGCGTCGCGGCGATCGCGACCTACGGCGAGACCCGCCACACGCTGGTCGACCGGTCGAAGTACAAGGGCGTCTACCTGCCCGGCTACGAGCCGCGCGAGAGCAAGATCGTCCGTCCCGAGGGCGCGCCGAAGCGGCTGTTCCAGGCCGTCGACCACTGCGTAGGCAACGTCGAACTCGGCAAGATGGACTACTGGGTCGACTGGTACCACCGCGTCATGGGCTTCGTGAACATGGCGGAGTTCGTCGGCGACGACATCGCGACCGAGTACTCGGCACTGATGAGCAAGGTGGTCTCCAACGGCAACCACCGCGTCAAGTTCCCGCTCAACG
The DNA here is from genome assembly GCF_055584485.1 of Amycolatopsis sp. NPDC102522. Lineage (NCBI taxonomy): Bacteria > Bacillati > Actinomycetota > Actinomycetes > Pseudonocardiales > Pseudonocardiaceae > Amycolatopsis > Amycolatopsis sp. NPDC102522. The sequence goes on from NZ_JBVJLY010000002.1 coordinate 645,173, forward strand.
AGCCGGCGATCGCGAAGAAGAAGTCGCAGATCGACGAGTACCTCGAGTTCTACGGCGGCGCGGGCTGCCAGCACATCGCGCTGGCCACCAACGACATCGTCGCGACGGTGAAGGCGATGCGCGCGGCGGGCGTCGAGTTCCTCGACACCCCGGACTCCTACTACGACGACCCGGCGCTGCGCGCGCGGATCGGCGAGGTCCGGGTGCCGATCGAGAAGCTCAAGGAGCACCGCATCCTGGTCGACCGCGACGAGGACGGCTACCTGCTGCAGATCTTCACCAAGCCGATCGGCGACCGCCCGACGGTGTTCTACGAGCTCATCGAGCGGCACGGTTCGCTCGGCTTCGGCAAGGGCAACTTCAAGGCCCTGTTCCAGGCCATCGAGCGTGAGCAGGAGCGTCGCGGCAATCTCTGACCGCGAGGCGTTCGTCAGCGCGGCGCCGCGCTGACCTCTGACCCCGGCAGTTCGCAGGGCGTGAAAGGGCTCTTCATCGCACTTCGTGCGGTGAGGGGCCCTTTCGCTGCGTGATGGGGCCGACTTTGTCGGTCCGGGGTGGTACACCGGACGGGAACTAAACTTCGAACACACCGGAACCGGAGGCACCTCCGGACCGTCAGTGTGAAGACGTCAGCATGCAGCTTGTGGAAGGGTCCCGATGCCGGACAACGTCGACGCCAGCGAACGCATGGTGGACAACTGGACGAAGCAGATCCAGGAGACCGCCGCGCGCTATCAGGCGATGGCCGCCCGCATGCAGGGGCAGACCGTGACAGAGCGGTCGAAGGACAACACCATCGAAGTGACGGTCGATTCGAAGGGCCTGCTCAAGAACCTGGTCATCTCCGAGGCCGTGAGCGGCAAGCGGATGGCCGAGGTCTCGGCGCAGGTCATGCGGCTTGTGCAGCTCGCGCAGTCACGGATCCCCGAGCTGCTGCAGCAGGCGATGGCCGAGACCGTCGGCACGACCGACGAGACGGCGAACCGGGTGATCACGGAAGCGCAGAGCACCTTCCCGGAGGCGCCTCCCGAGGAGGACCTCGCCCCGCCGGAGCCCGAGCGGCACCACCGCTTCGGCCCGGACGACGAAGAGCCTCCGCAGGCCACTCCGCCCCAGACCACTCCTCCACAGCCGAAGCCGATCCCGCGCCGCCGCCGCACGCAGGACGACGATGACGACGACTTCGGCGGCAACATTCTTTCCTAGAACGTTCATCCGGCCTGGTAGAGGGGAGAAACCATGGCAGGCAAGGGTTACGAGCTCGGTGCCGACCTCGACGCGCACTCCAAGCAGATCGACGGCATCGCCGACGGGCTGCGCGGTGCGGTCGACGCCGCGCAGCAGGTGAGCATGCCGACCGACGCGTACGGCATCATCTGCCAGCCGTTCCGGATGATGCTCGACCCGGTCGAGGAGTTCGGCATCAACGCGCTGAACAAGGCCGTCGAAGCCGCGACGGCGGTGGCGAACAACGTGCGTTCGGCGTCCAACGCCTACCGGACGCAGGACGAGAACTTCGCCGCCGAGTTCAAGAAGGCGCAGGTGCCTGACTGATGCCCGAGGGAAACCCGCTCGTCGCGAAAGCGCCGACGGATGGCGACGGCCCGGGACCGCTGACGGCCGGGAACAGCGATTACGGCTACGGGGCGGGCATCGGCGTCGCCGAGTCGGCCATGGACGCCTTCAACGGCATCTCGAACGGCGACTGGATCGGCGGCGGACTCGGCGTACTGAGCCTCGCGGGTGAGATCGCCAGCGCCGCGATCGACCCGTTCGGCTACCTGATGTCGTCGGTGGCGTCGTTCCTGATGGAACACATGCAGCCGCTGAAGGACATGCTGGACGCCGTCGCGGGCGACCCGCCGGTCATCCAGTCGTACTCCGAGACCTGGGGCAACGTCGCCAAGAAACTGGAAGACACCCAGGTCGAGTTCTCGAACGCGGTCAAGAACGGCACCACCGGCTGGTCCGGTGACGCGGCCGACCAGTACCGCAAGCAGGCCGCGGAGCAGGCGGAAGCGATCAGCGGGGCGGCCACGGTCGCCGGCGCGATCAGCACCGTGGTGATGATCTTCGGCGAGATCGTCTCGTTCGTCCGCGAATTCATCCGCCAGCTGATCGCGGACGCGGTCGGCAAGCTCATCTCCTGGGTCATGGAGACGGTGTTCTCCCTCGGCTTCGGCACGCCCGTGGTGGTCGCGCAGGCCGTCACCGCGATCGCCGAGTGGGCCGCGAGGATCGCCGACAAGCTCAAGGAACTCTGCGACGCGATGCGGCGTGTCTCGCCGCTGCTGGGCAAGCTGGCCGACGTCTTCGAGAAGATCATCAAGATCTTCGGCAAGATCGCGGGCAAGGTCACCGGCCTGGACGTGATCAACACCAGGAACATCAAGCCGGGCGGTTTCGTCCAGCGCGGCGGCCGCGGTGGGTCCGGCGGGCCCGACGGTGGCGGAACCGGATCCGGTTCCGGGGACGGCCCGGACGGTGACGGCTCCGGCAGCGGATCCGGCGACGGTTCGAACGGTTCGGGCGACGGATCCAACGGCTCGAACGGCTCCGACGGCGAGTCGGGTGGCTCCGGCCGTTCCGGTGACAGCTCCGGCGACTCCGGCTCGAACGGCCCCGACGGTGACTCCGGGGGATCGCGCCAAGGCGATTCCGGCGGTGACTCCCCGTCGAGCGCCACCCGCGGCGGCGACGGCGGCTCACCGTCCACAAGAGACAGTGGCGGCTCGCCTTCTCGTTCGGACGGCGGATCTCCCGGTCGTGCGGGCGACGGCGACGGACCGTCCACTTCGGACGGAAACCTCGGCAACGCGCCGGACGGCGGTGGCGGGTCCCCCAGCGCCGCCCGCTCCGACACGTCGGCCCCGCACACCCGGTCCGACGGTGGTTCTCCCGGCGATTCCGGCACCCCGAACCGCACGCCCGATGGCGGCTCGTCGAGCCCGAACCGCGCGGACACCGGCGGTTCGCCCAGCCATACGCCCGACGGGGGCTCTCCCGCTCCAGCGCCGCACACGCGGGCCGACAGCGGCGGCTCCCCAAGCCACGCACCGGATGGCGGTTCCCCGGCACCCCACACCCGTACGGACAGCGGCGGTTCGCCGAGCCACGCACCCGACGCCGGTTCCCCAGCACCCCACACGCGAGCCGACACCGGCGGCACCCCGAGCCACACACCCGACAGCGGCTCTCCCGCCCCGCACACGCGAACGGATTCCGGCGGTTCGCCCAACCACACTGGCGACGGCGGCGGCACGCCCCGGACGCACGGCGGCGACGGCGGCGGTTCGTCCACGCCGCGGTCCGACCCGTCGCCCGGCCACCACACCGGCAACGACGGCGGCAATCCCACCCGGCCGACCGACAGTGGCACGACGACCAGCGGTACCGCGCCCACGGCACCTCGTGTCGACGCGGGCCCGTCACACGTTCCGGCGCAGCGCGGCGGTACCGGTGGCGACGGCTCGCCCGGTGTCCCGCCGCAGGGTCAGCCCGTCGCAGGCGGCATGCCGCCGCAAGGCGCTCCGGGTGGCACGCCCGGCGGTAACCCGGGTTCGCCCGGCGGCAGGCCGCAGGGCGGCGGCTGGACGGGCACGCCCGGTTCGCCGCGCACCCCGGACACACACGGTCCGCGCGCTCCCGACACTCACACCGGCCCCAGCCGCGGTCCGGGCCAGACCGGCCCCGGCGGCAGGCCGAACCAGCCGCATCAGCCGCAGCCCGCCGCTCGCGGCAACGACTTCGGCCCCGGCGCCCAGCCGCACACCGGCACGCCGGGCACGCACGGCCCCGGTAACCGGCCCGGCAACACCGGTCCAGGCAACACCGGACCGGGCGGTCGCGGCCCCGGTGGCCACTCCGGGCCGCCGCATTCGCCGGACGGGCACGGCCCCGGCGGGCACGGTCCGCGTCAGGACCCGAACGGTCACCCCGACGGTTCACCGCACGAACGCGGCCCCGACGGTGAGCCGGATCGTCCGCTGACGCCGGACGAGGTCAACCAGCGGCACTCCGAGGGCACCCCGGCGGGCAGCTCGTACCACCGCGGCGACTCGGACATGGGCGACCTGCCGCACCGGGTCCAGCCGGATCCGGACGGCCGCTACACGGTCGATGTGCACGTCACCCCGGACGGGCACGCCCGCATCGGCAACCGCACCTACACCCCGGAGGAGTTCGCGGACATCCTGCGCCGCAACGGGGACTACGACGGCCGCCCGATCCGGCTGATCGGCTGCGACGCGGGCTCGAACGACTTCGCACGCCGTCTGTCACGGGAACTCGACACCGAGGTCATGGCGCCGAGCAAGCCGGCGTGGACCGACTCGAACGGGCGCGTCTTCTCGTCCGACTACGAGGTCGGTCCCGACGGCCGCACCCGGCCCCGGATCCCGCCGAACGGCGAATGGGACGTCCACAGCCCCGACGGCACCGCCCGCCGGGCGAGCGACGACGGCTTCACCCCGGACACGTCGCACACGGACAAGCAGGACGTGGACGCCGACAGCGCCCAGAGCCGCGGCGACGGCGACGACGCCGGTCATCCGCCGTACGACGACGTTCCCAAGCCCCGGACGATCCGCCCGGACTCGCCGGAGTTCAACGAGCGGTTCGCCGACTGGAACCGCCGGGACGACTCGGAGTTCACCGGGCAGCGGAATCGGCCGGACGGGCACGATCCGATCGACTCGCCTCGCGTCATCGACGATGTGGAACCGCGCGTCAAGAACACCAAGCTGGACTCCGAAGGGGTCCCGCAGGCCATTCGCGGGGAAAGGCCTCTGGCGCCCGACGCCGAGTACAGGGTGGAGTACAAGAACGGCGCCAGCAGCCGGTTCTTCACCGACGCCGACGGCAGGGTGACGCATATCGAAGCGACCGCCGGCACCAAGGAGCCGTTCCACAACCCCGATCTGCGTTACCCGTTGCAGCCCAACACGCAATACCGGATCCCCAACTTCAACGATCCGGAAAAGGCTTGGACCTTCGAGGTCGGTGCCAACGGGAAACCGACGGCCATGACCGGCGACCCGGCCTTCCGGGGACAGAACGAAGACTTCCGAGACCAGGCCTCGCAGGACCGGTCCAACGCCGAAGGCAAGAAGGCCTTCAGGAGCCACCCCGACTACGGAGCCGAACACAAACCGGTCCGTTGGGCGGGCGGTCACCTCGCGGCGAACGAGATGGGCGGCCCCGGCGAGTACATCAACATGCATCCCCAGATGGCAGGCTCCAACAGCGGTAACTACAAGGACGGCTGGATCTACGACGCCTCCTGGCGGGCTCAGGAGGTCGAGCTCGGCAAGTTCGCCGGCGGGCCTGGCCAGGAGATCGAGAACTACCAGGTCCGGATGGAAGGCGACAGCAACGGCGTTCCGGAGAACGTGACGATGCGCTGGCAGGAAGTCGTGTACAAGGTCGACGGGAGCGGCGACATCGTCCCCGGGCCCGACGGCAAACCGATCGAGGTGTCCCGGGTGACCAGGCAACGGGACTTCCCGAATGATCCTTCCCAGGTGAACTACGGTCCGCGGACACGGTACGCGGGGAACAACAGGACGACGACCACATGACGGACGAACTCACCGCCGACATCACGTCGGCCTTGGCGAAGGCCGCTCCGGGCGGCTGGTCGCGGATCAGCCTCACGGTGTCCGCGACCGTGCTGGCCTACGACTACGCCACCGAGATCCGTCTGGCCGACGGTGGAAGCGGGGATATCGACCTGCCCGCCGAAGTGCGAGGCGGCTTCCGCGAACTGCGGACCCGGATGTACGAACCCGATCGTGGAACGTGGTTTTCGGCGACGCTGACCCTGCACGCCGGGTCGGCTCCGGAGTTCTCGTACAACTTCGACGAGGACCCGAAATGGTGGCCTCCCCTGCATCCGACGACCTTCGCCCGCGACCTGGAAGCTTTCCCCCGCAGCGAAAAGCACATCCCGCCCTGGCTACGGGACCTGCTCGGCGAAGGCGTACAGCTGGAGCACGAGCGGGAAGCACCGGCCTGAACCGGCACCCGTGCCATGATGGGTCATCGCTACATCGGCGGTGACCACGAGGAGGATTTACCGGATGGCTCAATGGCCTCAGCTCGACCCCATCGCGCAGAACGAGCTCCTGGGCGAGATCACCTTGTCGGTGGTCGGTGCCTTGCCGCCGGGCTGGCGTGAGGTGGTGCTGGACTATCGGGTGGTCGGCAAGAACATCGACGTCGCGGTCGGCGTGCTCGACCCGAACGGCACCTACCAGGTGTGGGAACCGTCCGTCGAGACGTGGCGCATGTTCCAGCGGCTGCGCGGCGGCATGTACCAAGAAGGCGAAGGCACCTGGTTCTCGACCAGGCTCGTCATCGAACCCCCGTCACGGTTCCGTGTGCAGTACAACTGGCAGAACGAACCCGACTTCCAGCCGTACCCCGCACCGGACGAATTCGCCCTGGAACAGGAACGCTTCCCCCGCGGCGAGGCGCACATGCCTGAGTGGTTCAAGCGTGGATTGGCCGCCTCCGGCGCCAAGACCGACTGAGGAAGACGATGACCCAGCCACCGGTGCCGTTGAACCAGCAGCAGCAACAGCAGCTCGTCTGGCAGATCGGCCATGCCCTCGCGACGCCGCTGCCGCCCGGCTGGCAGCAGATGCGCGTCGAGTACCGGGCGGCCGGCAGGCATGTCGAGATCGATCTGCTCGTCACCGGTCAGGACGGTCTGCCGCGCCCGGTCCAGCCGAGCCCGGAAGCGGTGCAGCTGCTCGGGAACCTGCGTGCGGGGATGTACCAGCCCGGCCGGGGTACCTGGCTGAGCGCGATCCTGGTCTACGGCTCGACGGCGGTACTCAGCACCGATTTCCTCGCCGACGTCGAGCCGCCGTGGCGGCAGGCGCCGCCGCCGATCGGGTTCCAGGACGAACTCCGGTTCTTCCCGCGGGCCGAGCAGAACATCCCGCCCTGGCTGCGGCAGCGGGCAGGCATGGACCCCGCTCCGGTGGCCACGCCTCCCGCCGAAGCGGCCGAAGACCTGCGCTCACCACGCGTCTACGACGCTCTCGACGAGTCGGGCCGTCCGGTGGTGAACCGCGAGCCGCTGTCTCCCGCCGAGCGGGACCGCGTGCTGGAGTACCTCGACGGCGCGCCGGTCGTGCTGGCGTCGCGGAGCTACGACGCCGACGCGTTCGAGCCCGACAGGGAACCGTTGGTGCCGTTGAACTTCCGCACGGACGGCCGCTGGTACTGGCCGGGCGCGGTCGCCTACTACCTGCGCGAGCACGACGTGGCGCCCGATCCCGATCTGCTCACCCACATCCGGGCGTCGCGGTTCACCCTGCCCGAGATCGGCGAGCCCGAACGCGAACTCGCGGTCGCCGCCATCACCGGCCAACAGTCCACTTAGGACCAGCGATTCGACGGGTGTTCCAGGACCGCTGGGCGTCCGGATCATGCCACCTGGCGGATACGTCGCCTGGCAAGGTCACGGTCCGGGTACTCTTGACGATGGCGGCGAAGGCAACCAGGGAGCACATATGACACGGGGGAACATCGGCAGGGTCCGGGCGACCCGCTCCGCCGGGATGCTCCCGGTCGTGCTGGCCCTCACCTCGGCCGCCCTGCTGACCGGCGCCGCCGTCTACACGGTCGACCGCGCGGGCTGCGTGGACCCGGGCCAGTACATCCGGCACGACAACCACATCGAACTCGTCGGCGGCTGCGTCGACGGCTCCGAACTGCCTGCCGCCCCTCAGGGCACTTCGCACGAAGCAGACGCGAAGAGCGGCCTCACACCCAGCAACTTCCGCCCGTAACCGGGCACCCTCCCCGCACGTCGCGCTGACCAGCGCAAAGAGAGCAAGGGACCTTTGCTGTCATTTAGTTAGCATGGGTACGCTAACGATAGCAAAGGTCCCTTGCTCCCGCCCTGGGCTCGGCGGCGGTCAGCCCAGGGCCTTGGCCAGATCGTTGACCAGGTCGCTGCCGTCCTCGATACCGACGGACAGGCGCAGCAGGTTGTCCGGCACCTCCAGGGTCGACCCGGCGGTGCTCGCGTGGGTCATCCGGCCCGGGTGCTCGATGAGCGATTCGATCCCGCCCAGCGACTCGGCGAGGATGAACAGCTTCGTCTTCGACGCGACCTCGAGCGCGGCCTGCTCGCCGTCGACGTGGGTGAACGAGATCATCCCGCCGAAGCGCCGCATCTGTTTCGAAGCGACCTCGTGGCCGGGGTGCTCCGGCAGGCCCGGGTAGTAGACGCGATCGACCTTCGGGTGCTTCAGCAGCATCCGGGCGATCAGTTCGGCGTTGTCGCTGTGCCGCTCCATCCGCAGCGCGAGCGTCTTGATCCCGCGCAGGGTCAGCCACGCGTCGAACGGGCCGGGCACCGCGCCTGCCGCGTTGCGCAGGTAGAACAGCTGCTCGCGCAGTTCGTCCTCGTTCGTCAGGATCGCGCCGCCGACGACGTCGGAGTGCCCGCCGAGGTACTTGGTCGTCGAGTGCAGGACGACGTCGGCACCCAGCGAAAGCGGGTTCTGCAGGTACGGGGTGGCGAAGGTGTTGTCGACGACCAGGCGGGCACCGGCACCGTGCGCGACCTCGGCCAGCGCGGCGATATCGGCGATCCCCAGCATCGGGTTCGTCGGCGACTCGCACCAGATCAGCTTCGTCTCCGGCCGGATCGCCGCGCGGACCTCGGCGATGTTCCCCAGGTCGGCGACCGTGTGCTCGACGCCCCACAGGCTGAGCACCTTGTCGATCAGCCGGAACGTGCCGCCGTACGCGTCGTTGCCGAGCACCAGGTGGTCACCGGGCCGCAGGGTCGCCCGCAGCAGGACGTCGCTGGCCGCCATCCCCGACGCGTAGGCGAGGCCGTGCCGGGCGCCTTCGAGTGCCGCGAGCGCGACCTCCAGCGCGGTGCGCGTGGGGTTGGCGGTGCGGGAGTACTCGTAGTCGCCTTCGCGCGTTCCGCCGACGCCGTCCTGCGCGTAAGTCGAGGTCTGATAGATCGGCACGATGACCGCGCCGGTCCGGGGATCAGGGGTCTGCCCGGCGTGGATCGCGCGCGTTTCGAAGCCCAGCAGAGAGTAGTCATCGGCCATACCCCCAAGGGTACGACCACTACCTCGAGATCCCATCGTCTGGGATCGAACTCACCACTGTCCGGGTGGTGGGCCCTGCTGCGGACCGGGGACGGGCGGAGGTCCGGCCGGTGGATACCCGGGCTGCGGGGGCGGATATCCGAAGTTCTGCGGCGGCATGGCCGTCGCGGGCGGCTTCTTGGCCGCGATCCAGCGCGCCGTCGGCGGGATCAGCGCCAGCACGAAGGTCGCGATCGCCGGGATCAAGACCACGATGAGGAGCCAGCCGAAGCCGAAACGCAGGGTCACCCCGCTGTAGGAGAAGAGGAAGAACGAGCCTGTCGCCCGGAACACGAAGACCAGGGCCACGCATCCGAGCGTGACCCCGGCGCCGATCACGGTGAGTACCCGCCCGGCGCCCTTGCGCAGGAGCAGCAGGATCCCGCCGCTCAACAGCAGGGCCGCGGTGAGGAGGTCTAGCGCGGCGCCGACGACGAGGAACGAGATGACGTAGTGCGAGAGCTCGATGACGTGGAAGGCGACCCCGGCGAGGAACCAGAGCCCGCCGAGAATCGCGAAGATCCCGGCCATGATCCCGGTGGCACCGCTCGGCTGCCGCACCGCTCCCGGCGGCGGGTAGGCACCGGCTTGCGGATATCCGCCCTGCGGCGGGTACTGCTGAAAAGTCACTTCTCCCCCTGTCGAAATTCTTGCCTGATCCTGTCTGCCCGCTACCAGCCGGGAAGCTGGCTCTGCGGCCGGTAAGGCTGGGCCGGTGCGGGCCGCCAGCGCAGGTACTTCAGTGTCGGCGGGATGATCGCGAAGATCAGCGTGAACGGGACGACCGCGAACATCACCACCCGGACGATGGCCACGAAAGTCTCGAACTCGAACTGCATGCGGAAGTACAGACCGTAGGAACCGTTGAACGCCAACGGTTCCATCAGGACAGCGGCGATCACCATCAGCGAGCCGAGCACCAGCAGTACCGCGCCGGCGACGGAGCGGAAGAACGCCGACAGCGCGCCGATCAACAGCAACAGCGCGGCCAGCAGGTACAGCCCCAGCGCGGTGAGCACGAGACCGGGCAGATCGCCGATGCTGAACCCGGACGGCAGTTCGAGGAAGAAGTAGACCGGGATGAACCCGGCGGCACCCGCGGCGATCAGTCCGGACAAGGCCGCGATGATCGCCGTCGCGCCGGTCGGCCGGACCTGCGGGGCGTGATATCCGAATCCGGACTGTGCGGGATAGCCGTACGGACCGGTCACGTCGCCCCCATCGGCAGGTGTGGGTTAACGGCGCTCACCCTAGCCCCGCGGCCTTGGCCGCGGCAGGCGAATCGGAAGACCTCGGCGAAAACAGAACGCCCCCGGCCGACGGGCCGGGGGCGTTCTGCGCGAAACCGTTCAGTGGTGTCGAGTCACCACTGCTGCGGCGGCTGACCGGGCTGCTGCCCCGGCTGACCGAAACCGCCACTGGGCGGGCCGGGCTGACCGGGCTGCTGCCCGAAACCACCGTACTGCTGCGGCGGCTGACCGAAGCCGCCCTGCGGGGGCTGACCCGGCTGGGCGAAACCACCGCTGGGCGGGCCGGGCTGACCGGGCTGCTGCCCGAAACCGCCGGGCTGACCCTGCTGCGGGAAACCACCCGAGGGCGGGCCGGGCTGACCGGGCTGGCCGTAGGCACCCGGCTGCGGCTGACCGTACGGACCGGGCTGCCCCGGCTGGCCGAAACCACCCTGCGGCGGGCCGCCGAAACCACCGGGCTGGCCGCCCTGCGGGGCACCGAGCACCGAACCGCCGCCACCGAGGCCGACGAACTGCGCGGTCGCCGGGATCAGGCCCAGCACACCGACGATCAGGATCACGATGCCGAGGAGCAGGTGCAGCAGGCCACCGCCGATACCGGCGCCTTCCCTGGCGGCAGCCGGCAGCTTGTCCAGGAAGTCCGACGACGGGGTCGAACCGCTGAGCAGGAGCACACCGAACAGCACCAGCAGCGCGCCACCGGCCGCGACGACGATCGGCGCGATCTTCTTCACCGTGCCCGGGAGCTTGCCCGCGAGAGCGAGACCGACACCACCGGCGATCGAAACGAGCGATCCGACCAGAAGCATGATCACGTAGAACCAGGTGGCGCCCGGACCGGCCACACCTGCCTCGTCGAGGAACTTGTCGATCTGCTCCTGGTTCGGAGCACTGTCGAAGATCTTCGAGTAGTCGCTGGCGTCACCGAAGTAGACGAACGACACGATCAAGGCGATCAGGCCGAGCAGCGCCACGACGCCGCCGGCGATGAACCCGAACATCGGGTTCCCACCGCCACCACCGGTGGGAGCGGGGCTGTAGCCCTGCGGCGGTCCGCCGAAGCCGGGCTGCTGGCCGAAACCGCCCTGGGGCGGTCCGCCGAAGCCCTGCTGCGGCTGGCCGAAACCAGGCTGCTGCTGACCCTGCGACGGGTCGAACCCGCCCTGCGGGGGCCCGCCGAAGCCCTGCGGCTGGCCGTAACCGCCGCCCTGCGCGCCGTAGGCACCGGCGGCCGGGTTGTCGGCCGCGCTCGGCGGCGGGGCGTACGGGATGGCGGGCGGCTGCGAACCCGGCGGCACGAGCTGGGTGGACTCGCCGGGGGGCGTATCCCCGCCAGGGCTCACCGGCTGCACGACCTGGGTCGCGTTCGCGTCACCGGCACCCGGCTGGACCGGCTGCACGACCTGCGTGGGCTCCGGCGTGTCGCCGAACCCGCCACCCTGGGGCTGCTCATAGGAGGGCTGCTGCCCGTACTGCGGTTGCCCGTAGTCGGGCTGGGCCGGCGGCTGGCCGGGCTGCACCACCTGGGTCGGTTCCGGGGAACCGAACGGGTTGTCTTGCTGCGGCTGAGGGCCACTCGGGGGTCCCTGCGGTGGCTGGGCGCCACCCCAAGGCTGATTCGGTGGCTGCGGAGCACTCATTTGGGTCTTGAACCCCCTTGACGAGGACATAAAAGTTCAACTCACCCAATACGCTATCGGATAGCCGGGTGGGCCGCTCGTAACGCCCCGGCCCGGCCATCCGATGAAATGCCTCTTTACCGTCCCGCGAGAAACGCGAGCAGGTCGTGCCGGGTGACGACGCCCGCCGGCTTGCCGTCGACCAGCACCAGCGCACCGTCGGCACCCGAGAGCGCGTCCATCGCCGAACCCACCTGTTCGCCGGCGCCGATGGTCGGCAGCGGCGGCGACATGTGCTGTTCGAGCCGGTCGGCCAGCTGTGCCTTGCCGGTGAAGAGCGCTTCGAGCAGATCGCGTTCGTTGACCGCGCCGACGACCTCCGCCGCCATGACCGGCGGCTCCGCGCTGACCACGGGCATCTGGCTGACACCGAACTCGGAGAGGATCGCCACAGCTTCGGCGACGGTCTCGTTCGGGTGACTGTGCACCAGGCTGGGCAGCGAGCCGCTCTTCTTCATCAGGACGTCGCGGACGGTCGCGCCGCTGGAGTCCGGCGGCAGGAAGCCGTAGGAGGACATCCAGCTGTCGTTGAACACCTTGGTGAGGTAGCCGCGGCCACCGTCGGGCAGGAGTACGACGACGACGTCGTCCGGGCCGAGGTCCTCGGCGAGCTTGAGCGCTGCGGCAACGGCCATCCCGCACGAGCCGCCGACGAGCAGCCCTTCTTCGAGTGCGAGGCGGCGGGTGATGTCGAAGGAATGCGCGTCCGACACCGCAATGATCCGGTCGGCGACGTTCCGGTCGTAGGTCTCCGGCCAGAAGTCCTCACCGACGCCCTCGACCAGGTACGGCCGTCCGGATCCGCCGGAGTACACCGAGCCCTCGGGGTCCGCGCCGATGACCTGGACGCGGCCGTCGCTGACCTCCTTGAGGTACTTGCCGGTGCCCGAGATGGTGCCGCCCGTGCCGACGCCCGCGACGAAATGCGTGATCTTGCCCTCGGTCTGGCGCCAGAGTTCGGGGCCGGTCGAGTGGTAGTGGCTGGCGGGGTTCTCCGGGTTGGCGTACTGGTTCGGCTTCCAGGCGCCCTCGATCTCGCGCACGAGGCGATCGGAGACGTTGTAGTAGGAGTCCGGGTGCTCCGGCGCCACCGCGGTCGGGCAGACCACGACGCGGGCGCCGTAGGCCTTGAGCACGTTGCGCTTGTCCTCGCTGACCTTGTCCGGGCAGACGAACACGCACTTGTATCCCCTGCGCTGCGCCACCATGGCCAGCCCGACGCCGGTGTTGCCGGACGTCGGCTCGACGATGGTGCCGCCGGGCTTCAGTTCGCCGGAGCGCTCCGCGGCTTCGATCATCCGCAGCGCGATGCGGTCCTTGACGCTGCCACCGGGGTTGACGTATTCGACCTTGGCCAGGATGAGCGGCTGCAGCCCCTCGGCCAGTGCGTTCAGCTTGACCAGAGGGGTGTTGCCCACGAGGTCCACGATGTGCTCGACGTATTCCACGCTGACAGCCTAAACGCCGCAGGTCGGGATGTGTCCACTCAACTCCGGCGGCGGCTCCGCGCCATCGAGTGGTGTGGTGTGGATCGCGTTCGCCTTTGACCCGCACCGCGCTCCGGTGGAGGATGCGAGGTGAGCAACCGCTTAGCGCGTGTCTGGATCGAAAACAAGGGAGTGTCGTTCCATGCCCGAAGCCGTCATCGTCTCCACCGCCCGATCCCCGATCGGCCGCGCCGGCAAGGGATCGCTGGTGAGCATCCGCCCGGACGACCTCACCGCGCAGATGGTCCGCGCCGCACTCGACAAGGTCCCCGAGCTCGACCCGACGCAGATCGAAGACCTCATGCTGGGCTGTGGTCTCCCCGGTGGCGAGCAGGGCTTCAACATGGGCCGCGCGGTCGCCGTCGAACTCGGCTACGACCACCTGCCCGGCTGCACGATCACGCGGTACTGCTCCTCCAGCCTCCAGACCACCCGCATGGCGCTGCACGCGATCAAGGCGGGCGAAGGCGACGTGTTCATCTCCGCCGGTGTCGAGACCGTTTCGCGCTTCGCCAACGGCAGCTCGGACTCCTGGCCGAACACGCACAACCCGCTGTTCGCCGACGCCGAGGCCCGCACCGCGCAGGTGGCGGCCGAGGGCGCCGACAGCTGGAGCGACCCGCGCGAGAACGGTGTCCTCCCGGACGTCTACATCGCGATGGGTCAGACCGCCGAAAACCTCGCGCGGCTGAAGAACGTGTCGCGTGAAGAGATGGACGAGTTCGGCGTCCGGTCGCAGAACCTCGCCGAGAAGGCCATCGCGGACGGCTTCTGGGCCAACGACATCACCCCGGTGACCCTGCCGGACGGCACCGTGGTCTCGAAGGACGACGGCCCGCGCGCCGGTGTCACCCTCGAAGGCGTCTCCGGCCTGAAGCCGGTCTTCCGCCCCGACGGCCGGATCACCGCGGGCAACTGCTGCGCGCTCAACGACGGCGCGGCGGCCGTGATCATCATGTCCGACACCAAGGCGAAGGAACTCGGCCTCACGCCGCTGGCCCGCGTCGTCTCGACCGGTGTTTCGGGACTGTCGCCGGAGATCATGGGCTACGGCCCGGTCGAGGCTTCGAAGCAGGCGCTCGCTCGCGCCGGGATGTCGATCGGCGACATCGACCTCGTCGAGATCAACGAGGCGTTCGCCGCGCAGGTCATCCCGTCCTACAAGGACCTCGGGATCGACCTCGACAAGCTGAACGTCAACGGCGGCGCGATCGCCGTCGGCCACCCGTTCGGCATGACCGGCGCGCGGATCACCTCGACGCTGATCAACTCGCTGCGGCACCACGACAAGCAGTTCGGCCTCGAGACGATGTGCGTCGGCGGCGGCCAGGGCATGGCGATGGTGCTGGAGCGCCTCTCCTGACCCCCTGACCTGCGAAAAAGAGCAAGGGACCTTTGCTCACGTTAGTTAGCGTGCTAACGAACGTGAGCAAAGGTCCCTTGCTCCCTTCCGGGCCCTAGTGGGTCATGATCGGCGGGGCCGCGGAGACCTCGCCGTCAGCACCCTCCGGCAAGGCCGGCTTGGACTTCGGCAGGAACGCAGCCGGGATCAAGCACAGCGCGAGCAGGATCATCGACCACAGGAACGTCGTCGAGAACGCGTCCGCCGTCAGCCCCGAAGCCGCTTCGCGCGTCGCCGGGTTGAACACCGCGGCGGTCGCGGCCAGCTGTCCCTGCGCGGTCGGCACACCGAACTTCCCGGCCAGCAGCGCCGCCAGGATGATCGAAAGCACCGCCGCGCCGATCGCGCCCGCGGTCTGCTGCAGGATGTTCGTCGCCGTCGACGCCTTCGCCATGTCCTGCGGCTTGAGCGTCTGCAACGCGGCCGACGTGATCGGCATCATCGTCGCGCCCATGCCGAGCCCCATCACGAACAGCGCCGAAAGCAGCAGCCAGTACGGCGTCGTCGCGGAGAGCTGGGTGAAGGCGATCAGCCCGGCGAGCATCAGCACGAGACCGGGCAGCACGATCTTCCGCGCGCCGATCTTGTCCGCGAACCTGCCCGCGATCGGCATGGTCAGCATCGCGCCGAACCCCTGCGGGGCGAGCAGCAGACCGGCGTTCATCGCCGATTCACCGCGCGCCAGCACGAAGTACGTCGGCAGGAGCAGCATCGCGCCGAAGAACGCGACGCAGAAGAACGTCATCGTCACCATCGCGACGGAGAACGACCGGTTCTTGAACAGCTTCAGGTCCAGCAGCGGGTTCGTGACCCGGTTCGCCCGGAACACGAACGCCACCAGCAAGCCGATCCCGGCCAGCGCGGGCAGCCAGACGTCCACCGCGCCGACCCCGCCCGCCGACGGGATGTTCGAAACACCGAAGATCAGCGCCGCCAGACCGGGCGAGACCATCAGCATGCCGATGAAGTCGAACCGCTCGCTGGGCTCCGGGCGGTCCTTCGGCAGCACGCGCCAGGCCAGCACCATGGTGATCAGGCCGATCGGCACGTTGATGTAGAAGATCCAGCGCCAGCTCACCGCGTCGACCAGCCAGCCGCCGAGGATCGGGCCACCGATCGGGCCGAGCAGCATCGGCACGCCGAGCACGCCCATCACGCGCCCGATCCGGTGCGGCCCGGCGGCCCTGGTCAGGATCGTCATGCCGGCGGGCATCAGCATGCCGCCGCCGAAGCCCTGCAGGATCCGGAAGACGATCAGCGATTCGACGTCCCAGGCCATGCCGGCGAGCATCGATCCGATCAGGAACAGCCCGATCGCGGTCAGGTAGAGCCGCTTGGTGCCGAACCGGTCCGAAGCCCAGCCGGTGATCGGGATGACCGTGGCCAGCGCCAGCATGTAGCCGGTCGCGATCCACTGGATGGTGTCGAACGAGGTCTGGAACTCGATGGTCAGTTTCTGGAGCGCGACGTTGACGACGGTCGTGTCGAGGATCGCCATGATCGCACCGAGGATCACGACGCCGGCGACCTTGAGCACGCCCGCGTCGAGTTTGTCGCCGCCCGGAGCGGCCGGGCTTTGCGTTGACATGAAGAATCCGTCCCCTGATGTTCGGTGGACGCGACAACCCCCGTGGTCGCGGCTACGGAATCGACGCCCGGCGTGGTGCCGAGCCTTCCCCAACCAAGCTTGTGCATTAATGCGCAAGCTTGGATATGTAGCCGAGGGTAGCCGAACACAGGTTTTACATGCCAACTCTTTCCCCGTATGCGGGCCGAAAGGGCAAGTCCGCATACGGGATATCACGAAGAGTGATCAGCAGACGCTGTCCGTCGGGGCCGGGTTGCCGAGCCCGAACAGCGGACGCAGCTTGAGCCCGATCCAGGTCCCGCCGAGCGCGAAGACGCCCCAGAGCCAGCCGTGCAGGCTCCCGACCGAGATCCCGCCGAGGTAGGCGCCGATGTTGCAGCCGCCCGCCATCCGCGCGCCGACGCCCATCAGGATCCCGCCGAGCACCGCGGCGACGGCGGTCCGCCACGGGATCGAACTGTGGATCTTCCACGCGCCCGCCGCCGCGGCCGCGACCCCCGCGCCGATCATGATGCCGATGTCGGTGAGGCTGTTCTTGTCCTTCCAGATCGGCCCGGCCAGCGAAGCCGCGTTCGCCTTGAGCCGCCAGAATTCCCAGGTTTCGGGGTGCAGGCCGAACACCTGCAGGATCTTGGCTCCCCACAGGCTGAACGCGCTCGTGACACCCCAGATCCCGCCGGACACCAGGAAGACCGCACCGGCGAGCACTCCGAGGACGACGGCGCCGACGAGGATCGGCCAGGAACCGCGGTAGATCCGGGCGAGGCCGCGCGCGGTCGGGACGACGTCGACAGGCGGCGGGTTGCGGCGCTTCTGCACGAACCGGGTGCCCAGCACGATCGCGGCGAGGACGGCGACGGTGATCGCCCACGAACCGAACCAGCCGACGTGGTCGGCGAGCAGGATGCCCTTGAACTCGGGCCAGCCCGAAAGCAGCGGATACGCCCACGTGTAGAGGACGGAACCGGTGATGAACCCGCCGAGGGTCAGCACGATCGTCGACTGCCCGGAACCGACCGCGAACAGCGTTCCCGAAGCGCACGCGCCACCCAGCTGCATGCCGATGGCGAAGATCGTCGCGCCGACGAACAGCGCGAGCCCCAGCCCGCCCGTGGTCGGATTCGGTTTGCTGCCGAAGAGGCCGGATCCGGTGCCGACGATCAGCGCGATCAACGTCGCGGCCGTGCCGAGCAGCAGCGTGTGCGCCCGCAGGCCCTGGCCGTTGCCGACCGCGATCAGCTGACGCCAGGCCGAGGTGAAACCGAACCGGGAGTGGAAGAGCGCGAGGCCGAGAAGCAGGCCGAGGACGAGCAGGACCCCGAACTTCGCCCCGTGCGCCGCCCAGACGTACCAGGTCAGGCCGACCGCGAGGGCACCCGCGACCGCCAGCGGCACGATCTTGACCGGCTCTTCCGGTTGCGGGACCGGGGCGGCGCAGGAGGTCGGGAAGTCGAGGAGTTTCTTCTCACCGGCTTGGGTTTCTGTCGTCGCCACCAGGACTCCAGGTCGATCGGCGGGTTGGGGACGAGCAACGTTAGGACCGGTGACCGTCCGGTCGCAGCCCGTCCCACACTGTGCGACGAACGGCGGCTCACACACGGCCGGATGGCGGCGGCGATACCAAAGGTCCCTTGCTCCCCCGACACGCGTGAAGGCCCCCTTCCCTCGGCTGGTCATTCAAAACCGTGGCCGAGGGAAGGGGGCCTTCACGTGCTTGGGACTTTTACTTCGTTTCCTTGATGCAGAGCGTCGTCGGAGGCGTCGAGTACGTCGCCACTAGCGTGGCTTCGGTGCCCTCGCAGGTCGCCTGGTCCGAGACAGCGGCGACCTTCACCATTTCCGCGTCCTTGGCGGGGTCGGTGCAGGACACCTTCTGGTAGCCGGCGGTCTTGGAGATGTAGCCCTTGAGGCAGTCGCCCTGCTTGACGTTGACGACCAGGCACAGCTTGTACGACATCCGACCGGACATCGAGATGGTGTCATAGTCGCCCTCGGGGCAGGACTCGTCACCGGCCACGCGGGCGCCGATCTTGACGTTCGCCTCCTGCGCGCCGCAGTCGGCCTTCTTCGGCTCGTCGGCCGTCCGGGAGAACTCAGTCACGCTCAAGCACTCGCCGGCCTGCGCGCTACCCGTCCCGGTGAAGTGGTTGAAGAGGAACAGGCCGCCGCCGATCACGACGACGAGCACCGGAATGGCGAAGCGAAGCCAACCGAGCTTGGAGCGCTTGGGCGCCATCGGCTGGCCGCCGGGCGGCGGACCGAAAGCATCGGGCTGTCCAACCGGCATTTGGCCCCCAGGGGCCGGCTGGGAAGTGGTCACCGAGAAACCTCACAGGTGTGAAGAGGAATGAGAACCCCGGTATCAAACACCGAACGTGATCAAGCACATAAACCGGGCCCCCGAACGGGTGAAAACCCCTGGTCGAGATCGCTATTTGAGGCTCTTCACGCAGACCGTCGACGGCGGCGTCGAGTAGCTCTTGAGATCAGTCGCTTCGGTGTCGTCACAGCTCGCGACGCCGTTGACCACCTTCAGGACCTCCGCGTCCTTCGTGAGGTCCGAGCAGGCGACCTTCTGATAGGCCACGCTGTCGGCCAGGAAGTTCTCGAGGCAGTCGCCCTGCTTCGCGTTGATCATCATGCAGAGCTTGTACGAGGCGAACGTCTTGTCGACGACGAGCTGGTCGTACTCGCCCGCCGGACACGCGCCGCCGGCGTCGGTCTTCGCCCCGGCCTTCGCGTTGGCCTCGATCGAGCCGCAGTCCGCCTTGGCGGGATCCGCGTCGACGTCGCCGAACGTGGTGATCGCGTAGCAGTCGCCCACCTGGACGTCGTCCGTGTTCGAGAGGTACCCGACGATCCACGACGACGCGCTGAGCACCACGATCGCGACCGGCACCAGGATGCTCACCCAGAACCACTTGGAACGCCTCGGCCTGGCGGATTCGCCACTGTGCTCGGTCATGGGGCCAGAGTATTCACGGGAACGAAAAGGGGCGCCCCGATCGCTCGGAGCGCCCCCTTCCGTGAAGAAACCCGCGTCAGTCGCTTTGGAAGTACGACAGCAGGCGCAGGATCTCGAGGTACAGCCAGACCAGCGTGGTCATCAGGCCGAAGGCGACGTACCAGGACCACTTCGACGGCGTGCCTTCGCGGATCATCCGGTCGGCTTGGTCGAAGTCGAGCAGGAAGCTGAACGCCGCGACACCGATCACCACGAGGCTGAAGATGATCGCGATCGGCCCACCGTCACGCAGCGGGTTGAAATTGAAGAAAAGGCTGGTGACGAGGTTGACGAGCATCATGATCGCGACGCCGACCAGGGCGCCGATGATCCACTTCGTCAGCTTCGGGGTGACCTTGACGGCACCCGTCTTGTAGACGACCAGCATCGCGATGAAGACACCGGCGGTACCGACGATGGCCTGCAGCGCGATACCGGGGTACAGCGCTTCGAACAGACCGCTGATCGCACCGAGGAAGACACCCTCGACGGCCGAGTACGCCAGCGTGAGCGGGCCACTCGGCATCTTCTTGAAGATGATCACCAGCGAAATCACGAGGCCGACGATCATCGAGCCGACGAGCGCGCCGATCACGGCACCGGGGATGCCCATGATCTTGCCGGACGCCGACATCGGGATCTGGCTGATGGCCCAGATCGCGGTGAGCACGCCGGTCACCAGCGCGGTGCCGAGACTCAGCGCCGTCTTGATGACGACGTCGTCGACGGTCATCGGCCGGTCGTCAGCACCGGCGGAGGTCTGCGGAGGGCCGTAGCCGGGCACGCCGCCCTGGGGTTGGTTAAAGCCTACGTTGGGTCCGTACTCCGCCGCGCCACGCGGCAGGTTCCGGAACGCCGGGTTGCTACTGGATCGCACCTGATCCTCCTGGATCTACTGGCACCTGCATCGGGTACAACGACCGCGAGGGCCGCCCGGTTCCCGTCGAAGTAAAGACGACTTTACTCACATTCGGCGCGAGGCCCATCCCCCACACCGTATGCGGCGGAGATCACGACCGTTCACCGATACCCCACCTGATGACCTCTTGCCAAAACCGCTGCTCACAGGACACCCTGCACGTTGCGTGTTCGGATAATCACCGAAGGCGTGTCGGGGAACCTATCGATCGTGTGACCTGCGTCGACGTAAATGCGCCGGGGCAGAACGCGGCCAAAGGAGTCAACACACCATGGGGTGGACCACACGCCCGAGCGTGCGTTCGCGCGCCTTGACCAGCCTGATCGCGACGTGCCTGCTCGGCGCTCTGTCCGCCACCGTCGCGGCGACACCGGCCTCGGCCGAGATGAAGGAAGGCGTCGGCTACAAAGTCACGCCAGGCCAGACGGTCGACAACAAACCGAGAGAACGCGACTGGCTCGGTTCGTACGTCGTCAACGGCAAGCACGTGTTCTGTGTCTCCTTCCAGTTGAAGGCGCCGGACACGGACGAGAAGTACAAGCCCGGCGACGAACTCCTCGACAAGTGGGGCGCGAAGCTCCCCGAGGACACCGCGGCCAACATCTCCTACCTGCTGCTGCGCTACGGCGGCACCCAGGACAACGCCGAAGCGGCGGCGCTCGCGCATCTGCTGCACTCGTGGACGTCGAAGCCACGTTCCGACGCCGACCTCAAGCCGAACCTCCCCCCGGAGAAGATCGGCTACGACGTCCAAAGTCACCTCGACAAGCTGAAGGCGCAGCACACCGACGCCGCGGCGGCCGTCGAGAAGCTGACCAAGGACGCCGAAGCCAACCGCGGCCCGTGGACCACCGCGATCGCACCGCCGAAGGAAGACCAACACATCGGTACCGCGGGCGAGTGGACGATCAGCGTCAAGAACTCCAAGGGCAAGGGCATCTCCGGGGTGCCGGTGCAGCTCACGCCGTCGAACGCGACCGTCGACAGCGGCGAGACCACCAAACCCGCGTCGACCTCGAAGGCCAAGGCCGAGAAGGCCACCACGGTGAAGACGGGCGAGGACGGCACCGTCACGGTCAAGGTCACGCCGACCGGTGACCAGCCGAAGCTGGCCAGCTCGCTGTCGGCCCCCGCCGACCGGCCGTACGTGCAGTTCCCGGTCGACACCGGGGTGCAGAAGGTCGTCTCGACCGGCGGCGAGAAGGAACTCAAGGCCCAGGGTGTCGCCGTCGTCTCGAAGCCGGGCAAGGTCCAGGTGACCAAGGTCGACGCGAAGACCGGCAAGGGCATCGCGGGCGCCGCGCTGCGGATCACCGCCAAGGACAAGTCCGCCGCCGCCCTCGGCCAGGACGGCAAGCCGCTCAACGGCGCCGACGGCAAGCCCGCCATCGTCACCACCGAGGGCGAGAACGGCACGGTCACGGTGGAGAACCTGCGGACCCCGCAGGAGATCTGCGTGGTCGAGGTCAACGCGCCGCCGGGCTACACCAACGCGTTCGATCCGAAGAATCCGCCGTCCGCCTGCGGTGAGGTCAAGCCGGGTGAGACGCTGGCGCTCAAGGTCGCCAACACGCCCAACGAGGTACCGCGCACCATTCCCGCCGGCGGCCGGCCGGTGGCGATGATGCAGGGCACCGTCGAGAACACGGCGTCGACCGCCGGGATCCTCGGCGTCGGCGCGCTCGCGCTGCTCGGTTCGGTGATGGTGGGTGTGGCCGCGCGGCGGTCTTCGCGACGCTAAAGAGGGTTCAGGAATGTCAGTACGACGCGGGTTCGCGCTGGGAGCCGTCACGGTCCTGTGCGCGGACCTCGTCGCGGCCTTGATCGTCTGGCCGCCGACGACCGTGGTGGCGGGGACGGCTCAGCCTGTCTCCGTCTCCGTCGCGGGCGGTGCCCCGGCCGCGCCCGCGCAACAGGAGGTCCCGCCTCCGCCGGACATCGTCCCCACGACGCCGACGGCCGCTCCGCCGCCGCCGAAGGAACCCGAGGCCCCGAAGCCGCAGGGCCCGGGGACGATCCAACTTCCCGCGGGCGGTGCGGCGAAACTCGTGCGCAAGGAACTCGGGCCGGGCGCGGAGCTGCCGGTGCCGGAAAACCTCGGCGAGGTGACCTGGTGGGGCGCCGAGCTGAGTTCGGAGACCGGGGCGAGCGTCTTCGCCGGGCACGTGAACTGGAGGGGCGCGACAGGTCCGTTCGCGGAACTGTGGACCGAGCGGATCGGCGGCGCCGTCACCGTGGTCGACAAGGCCGGAAAATCCTGGCAGTACAAGGTTTCCCAGCTGATCACGCTGAAGAAGAACGAACTGCCGCAGCGGGCGGACGAGCTGTTCGGCCAGTCCGGTCCACATCGGATAGTCCTCGTCACCTGCGGCGGCCGCTGGGTCGGCGGGGAGACCGGCTACGCCGAGAACCGGGTCGTCATCGCCGACCCCGCCTAGTTACCCGTGAGTAACTTCACGGGACGCGACGGTGGTACTCACCGTGATGATGCAGCAGAATGCCTGTGGACGCGGGCGAGCACGGTGAAGGGTGAAGCAGATGGCGACATTTCTGGTGACCGGGGCGACCGGACTGATCGGGCGCCAATTCACCCGGCTGCTGCTCGCCAGGGACGACGTCGACAAGGTCGCGCTCGTCGTCCGTGCGTCCTCACAGGACAAACTCACGAAACTCGTGAACGGCTGGCCGCATCCGGAACGCGTCACCCTCGTCACCGGTGACCTCGGTGAGCCGCTGCTCGGCGTCGGCCAAGAAGACCGCGAGAAGCTTCGCGGGGTCGATCACGTCGTGCACCTCGCCGCCCTTTACGACCTCACCGCCGACGACGAAGCCAGCGTCAAGGCCAACGTCGAAGGCACCGCGCAGGTGATCGCGCTCGCCGCCGATCTGAACGCGGGCTGCCTGCACCACGTGTCCTCCGTCGCCGTCGCCGGTGACCACGAAGGCATGTTCACCGAGGAGATGTTCGACGTCGGGCAGCGGCTCGTCACGCCGTACCACCGCACGAAGTTCGAGGCGGAGCGTCTCGTGCGCGAGCAGCAGGAAGTGCCGTGGCGGGTGTACCGGCCCGCGGTCGTCGTCGGGAACTCCGAGACCGGCGAGATGGACAAGATCGACGGCCCGTACTACCTGTTCCCCGCGATCAGCAGGCTGGCCGGGCTGCCCGACGTGCCGATCGTCGGCCCCGACCTCGGCGACACCAACGTCGTCCCGGTCGATTACGTCGCGAAGTCGCTGAACGCCCTGATCACCACGAAGGGCCTCGACGGGCGCGCGTTCCACCTGGTCAACCCGGAGCCCCAGCCGGTTGTCTCGGTTTACAACGCCTTCGCGAAGGCGGCGGGCGCGCCGACTATCTCGGTGCAGCTCAACGAACGCGTGTCCAAGGGCATCGTCAACCTGGTGAAGCTGAGCGAGCACATCCCCGGCTTCACGATCGCGCGCGACGCTGTGATGGAGCGACTCGGCATCCCGCCGGTGCTGCTGGAGACCATGGCGTTCCCGTCGGTGTTCTCGTCGGCGTCGACGCGCAAGGCCCTCATCGGCTCGGGCGTCGAGGCGCCCCGGATCGAGGACTACGCGCCCACCCTGTGGCGCTACTGGCGTGAGCACCTGGACCCGTTCCGCGCCCGCAAGCACGGCCCGCGCGGCGAGCTGGACGGCCGTCGCGTGATCATCACCGGCGCGTCCTCGGGCATCGGCCGGGCGACCGCGATCAAGGTCGCGGCCGCGGGCGGGGTACCGCTGCTCGTGGCTCGGCGGCAGCACGAGCTCGAAGAAGTGCGGGACGAGATCATCGCCGCGGGCGGCACGGCGTCGGTGTACCCGGCCGACCTGACCGACGAGGAATCGGTGCACAAGGCCGTCGACGCGATGCTCGCCGAGCACGGCCGGATCGACATGCTCGTGAACAACGCCGGCCGTTCGATCCGGCGCTCGATCAAACTGTCGTACGACCGGTTCCACGACTACGAACGCGCGATGGCGATCAACTACTTCGGCGCGGTGCGGCTGATCCTCGCGGTCCTCCCGCATATGTCCGAGCGGAAATTCGGGCATATCGTCAACGTCTCGTCGATCGGCGTGCAAGGAATCGCACCGCGCTTTTCGGCTTACGCGGCGTCGAAAGCGGCTTTGGACTATTTCTCCCGGATCGCCGCGACCGAAACCCACGGTGACGGAATCACCTTCACGACCATCCACATGCCCCTCGTGCGCACGCCGATGATCCGGCCGACGAAGATCTACGACGCGTTCCCGACGAAATCCCCGGATCAGGCCGCGGACATGGTGTTGAAGGCGTTGAGGGAACGTCCGAAGCACATCGGCACGCCTGCCGGACAGGCGATCGGACTCGCGTACACGCTCACGCCGGGTCTCACAGATGCTGTGGCCTACCAAGGATTCCGGGTGTTCCCGGACTCCGCGGCCGCGGGTGGCGGCGGTGGGCTCAAGATCGGGAAGGGCGAGCAGCATCTGTCCCGCGCGGCGATGGCCCTCGCCCGGCTCAGCCGCGGCTTCCATTGGTGACACTGCGCACACGGGTGGCGGCCGTTCAGGTGAGGGATCGCAGCTGAGAGCCGACACACGTCGGTGAATCACGAAGCCTGGCCACGACGACGCCGGGTACGCAGGTACCGTCGTGACCATGGTTCCCGAGCGAGACAATGGCCTGTTGCCCCTGCGGCGCGAGTACACCCAGGCCTGGCATGGCTTCGACCGGAACGAAGTGCGCCAGTATCTGGATCATCTCGAAGCCCAGCTGCATCGCGTGATCACCGACCGCGACGCCGCGATCGCGCAGGCGACGTCGGCCACGCGCGAACTCGAGACCGTGCGCCACGAGGTGGCGAAGCTGAACGCCAGGATCGAGGAGCTGAAGAAGCCGCCGGAGCGGCTCGAAGACCTCGACGAGCGGATGCAGCGCACCGTCACGCTCGCGCAAGCGCGGGCGGAGGAGGTCACGAAGCGCGCCGAGGTCGCGGCCGAGAAGCATTGGGCGTCCTCGAGCGAAGCCTCGAAGAAGCTCCGTGAGCGCTACACGCGGCTCGTCGCCGAGCTGGACAAGCAGGCGGACGCGCTGCACTCCGAGCACGAATCCGCGCTCGCCGAAACGCGGGCCGAGGTCCAGCGACTGACCGTCGAGGCCGCCCAGCGCCGGGAACTGCTGGACAACGAGGCCGAGCGGAAGCGCCGGAAGATCGAACGCGAATTCGATCAGACGATTTCGGCTCAGCGCGCCTCGCACGAGAAGCACATCGCCGACCAGCAGACGGCCAGCAAGAACCAGGCCGAACGCCGGATCGCGGAAGCCACCGCGGAAGCCAAGCGCCGTGTCGACGACGCGACGAACGAGGCCAAGCGTCGGCTCGACGAGGCCACGACGACAGCGGCCCAGCGCACGACAGCCGCCCAGCGGAAGGTCGAGCGGCTGGCGGAGATCCGCGAGCAGGCCCGCAAGAGCCTGCTGCAGGCCGACGAGGTCCTGAAGGGCAGCGAGGCGATGCTCGCGGCTCTGCCCGAGGAGTCGGTGATCCCGCACGCTTCGAAGCTCGTCGGCGGCGACAGCAAGGCCGAGGAGACGAAGCCCGCGAGCAAGCCCGCCGAGCCGCCCGCGGCCAAGGCCGCTGCTCCCGCCCCGGCCAAACCCGCTCCCGCCAAGCCCGCTCCTTCGGCGCCTGCCGCCGCTGCGCCGAAGAACGGACAGAGCGACCAGAGCGGCCCCAAGGCGAACGGGCAGAAGCCGTCACCGGCCAAAACCGGCTCCTGACCAGCGAGAAGTAGCAAGGGACCTTTGCTGTCACTCTCTTTTGGAGAGCGATAGCAAAGGTCCCTTGCTCTCTTTCGGGCGTCGTCAGGAGGCGGTGGTGCGAGGCCAGGGATTGGCTGCTTCGAGCTGGGCGGCCAGGCCCAGGAGGAGCGCTTCCCCACCGGGCGCGGCGACAAGCTGAACGCAGGCCGGGATGCCCGAAGGATGCACGCCGACCGGCACCGACATCGCCGGATAGCCCGCGAGATTCCACAGGCCCGCGAAACCCGCCACCCGCACCGACGGCAGCACGTTGGAGATCCACCGGCTTTCGTGCCACCTGCGCGCCTTGAGCGGGAGGGTCGCGAGCACAGGCGTGACCAGGACATCGTGGTCGGCGAAGAACTCTTCGGCACGCTCCAGCCATCGCTCCCGGGTACTCTCCCGGACCCGCTTGGCCATCAGACGCCCGAGCCGGACGTGCGCGCGTGTGCGGGGCTGAAGTGCGGCGAGATCGAACTCGGCCGCTTGTTCGGCCGGACCCGCGACCCAGCGCGCGAGAAGGCCACCGACCGCACCGGCGCTGTAGCGGGGTGTTCCGGGCGCGACGGTGTGCCCAGCCGCACGGAACAGCTCTCCGGCCTGCGTGACGGCCCTGCTGAACGCGCGCGGCAACGGCGCCCTCGTCATCGGGACCTGAGTGGACAGGGCGATCCGAGACCGCTTCGGGTCGGTGAGATCCGCCAGACCGGGTTGTTCGGCGAGGACCGACATCAGCACGGCCGCGTCGGCCACGGTGGTCGTCATCGGACCGTGCGTGGACAGGCCGAACCAGCCGTTCTCTCCCGGCACGCGGACCACACCTTTACCCGGTTTGAGGCCGACGATCCCGCACATCGCGGACGGCAGCCGGATCGAGCCCAAACCGTCGGTGCCGTGCGCGATGGGCACCAGCCCTGCCGCGACGGCCGCGGCACTCCCGCCCGACGAACCACCCGCGGCGTAGGACGGGTTACGCGGATTACGCGCCGTTCCGTCCGGATCGTCGCTCGACGGCCAGATGCACAGCTCCGGCACCCGGGTCAGGCCGACGATCACCGCACCGGCCACGCGCAGCCGTCGCGCTATCTCGCCGTCCTCTGTGGACACCGTTGATGAACCCGCACGAGACCCCCACGAGGCGTACTCACCCTCGACCGGCGCGACGTCCTTGACCGCGACCGGCACACCGGCCAACGGCAGGTCGGCCAGGTCCGCGCGTTCGGCGACGGCGGCGGCCTCAGCGAGCGCCTCCTCGGCCCTGACCCGGCGGAACGCGCCGACCACCCCGTCCGCCGCCGCGATCCGGTCCAACGCCTCACGCGTCACCTCGACCGGGTCGAGTTCCTTGGCGCGCACAGCCGCCGCGATTTCCACTGCCGTCTTGACCATCCCCGCACTTTAGAGCGGGCGGCGAAGATCAGCTGCTCGCCGAACAGGCGAACTTCGCCGAGTCCGGATCGAACGCCGGGAAATCGGTGTAGCCGTCGAGCCGGGCGCCGTAGTAGACGTCGCGATCCGCCTGGGCGAGCGGGGCGTCGAGCGCGAATCGGGCGGGCAAGTCCGGGTTCGCGATGAACAGCCTGCCGAAGGCGACCACGTCGGCCAGCCCGGATTCGATCAAGGACTCACCCTGGTCCCGGGAGGTCGGCTCCTCGGAACGCAGGTTCGCGACGAGCGTGCCCGGCCACAGCGGCCGCAGGTGGGACAGCATCTCGACCTCGGGAGTGTCGATGACGTGCAGATATGCGAGCTCGTACTGGCGGAGTTCAGCGAGCAGTCGTGAGTACACCTCCTTCCCATCCTCTTCCACGATGTCGTTCTCCGGGTTGCCCGGCGAAATCCGCAGAGCGACCCTGGCCGCGCCGACCTGTTCGGCCACAGCCGCCACCACCTCGAGAGGGAAGGCGAGCCGGGCGGCGACGGAACCGCCGTACCGATCCTCCCTGCGGTTGGTGTTGCGGGCGAGGAACTCGTGAATGAGGTACCCGTTGGCACCGTGGAGTTCCACGCCGTCGAACCCTGCTTCGACAGCCCGGCATGCCGCCACGGCGAAGTCCTGGACGACCTCGCCGATCTCTTCCTCGCCGAGCGCGCGGGGCTCGACCGTGTCCGTCCAGCCTCCGGCCGAGAAGATCCGCCCGGCCTGCCGGAACGCCGACGGCGCCACCGGCGTCCGGCCCGTCACGCCGGGATGGCTGACCCTCCCCGCGTGCCACAACTGCGCGAAGATGCGACCGCCCTTCTCGTGCACGGCCTCCGTCACTTCACGCCAGGCCTCGGCCTGCTGCTCTGTCACCAGTCCCGGGATACCCGGGCCACTCTTACCGGTCTGGTTGACCCAGACGCCTTCGCTCACGATCAAACCCGCGCTCGCGCGTTGCGCGTAGTACTCGGCTGTCCGCGGATGTGGCACGCCTGTCTTGTCATCGGCCCGCCCCCGGGTCATCGGGGCCATCGCGATGCGATTCGGCAACTGGATAGCGGTCCCGCGGAATGCTTCGAGCAACCTCATGAACGCGAAGCTAAACCCTGACGCCGGCGTCACGGTCAACCTCGATTTCCGCGGCTACTGTGGACTCATGCGGATCGGCGAACTGGCGGAGCGGACCGGGGTGAGCGTCCGTTCGCTGCGGTACTACGAAACAGAAGGCCTGCTGCGGCCCGATCGGCGCGGCAACGGCTATCGGACCTTCACCGAAGACGACGTCGCCCGGGTTCTGCAGATCCAGCTCTTCTATTCGGCCGGGTTGTGCAGTGGCAAGATCGCGCAACTCCTTCCCTGTGTTTCCGGAGACGACACGCACTTGGTGCCTTCACCGGGGATGACCGGCGAACTGGAGATCGCCAAGACTCGGATCCAGAACCAGATCTCTTTGCTCACCACCTCTCTGTCGGTTCTGGAGCGTGTCCTGGCCGCGGCCAAGGGGACCGATACCGCCGAGGTACCGATACCTTCCCGGCCCGCCCGGCGGCACCGGGGGATCCACGTCTGACCCGGATCAGGCGTTCGGGTCTCGGCCCAGCAGCCCGAGCAACCTGTCTTGCAAGGGCGCGTCCTCGGGCACCTTCACTTCGGGACCGAAGACGACGATGCCGGGCCCGAAAGCACCGGGGATCCTCATCTGTTCGGGGATGGCCTGCGCTCCGGGCCACATTCGGGAGACCTCCTCCGGGTCGATCGTGTCTTCCTGACCGGTGGCCCGGGCCAGATCCCAGCCGTGGACCACCATGTCGGCGCTGACGACCTGATCGATGTGCTGTTCGGCGGTCATCTTCCCCGCCGGTGTCTCGTGCTCCGCGGTCGCGAGTGTCGGATCGGCCAGGACGGCTTCGATCTCGGATCGAGCCGCCCGGAAGGCGCCGAGCGGGTCTTCCCTGACCGAAGGCGCCGGCCCGAGATCACGTCCGACGGGACGCAGCATGGCGCCGTGCATGTCGACGATGTGCCCGACGACATCCCTGGCGGTCCACCCTTCGCACGGGGACCTGCTCTCCCACCGCCCGGCTTCGACGGCGGCGACCTTGCTCTCGAAGGCATCCGCCCGGACGCGATACCGATCCGCGATGGCGTTCATCGTGTTCACACCTCCGTCGGAACGGCCACGGTCCCGGCCAACTTGTCGAAGCCCTCACCGACCCCTCGCTCCATCCCGGACTCGAGTACCGCGTCCCGGATCCGCTTCGAGTCGTACCGCTGCACTTGCGTCAGGGTGGTGACCCCGCCGTGTTCGACCAACGTCAGAGTCGCCAAAGCCTGGCCTTCCGAAGCCTCGCAATCCTCGTTCGTCTCGAGGGAAACGAGCCTTTCCGGACGATTGACCTCTTGGTAGACGCCCTGCAGCAGCATCTCCATCCCGCCGTCGTGGCGCAGCCGGTAGCGCCATCTGCCGCCGACTCTCAGGTCGATCTCGCATTCGACGACTTCGCAGCCGCGCGGGCCGAACCAGCGGCGTACCAGCTCCGGTTTGGTCCACGCGTCGAACACCAGCGTCCTCGGCGCGTCGAAGGACCTGGTCATGACGATCTCGAGATCGCCGGATTTCGTCACGCTGAGAGTGCGTCCCATCGTGCGGCTCCTTCCGCTCGTGCGGTGGTCAATCGGTCTCGTCCCGGCGCTCCGGGTGGTGCGATTCCCCTTCGAGGACGAGGTCCAACTGCGAGAACGCCTCGTCCCAGTAGCGGCGGTATCCGCCCAGCCATTCGTTCGCGTTCTTCAGCGGCTCGGCCACGAGCCGGCAGGGGCGGCGCTGGGCGTCACGCCCTCTCGCCACCAGCCCTGCCCTCTCCAGCACTTTCAGATGTTTGGAGATGGCGGGCTGACTCATCGCGAACGGCTCGGCCAGCTCCGTCACCGTGGCCTCGCCGTGCGCGAGTCGCGCGAGGATCGCGCGACGGGTGGGATCGGCGAGCGCCGCGAAGGTGACATCGAGCAGGTCCTGTGCCACGGTCGCCCGCCTTTCAGTTCTCACGAGTTCGAGTTCTCACGTCCGGCTCCGTCGGCGCTTGCCGCTACGGTGGATAACCTTGAGGTTCCATAACCATGTGGTAATGTAAATCGCATCGGACCGGCTTGTCAAGGCCCGACCAGCCAGAACACGACTTGAGGAAGGAGGCGAGGCCGAGGTCCGATCAGCGCGAGCACGCGTAAAAGGGCACGCGATCGCGTACTAAAGGGCAACTGGGGTTACCGTCGATGTCGGCATGGACGACGAACGAAACGAGCCGATGAACTCCGGGCGACCGAAGACGACGAAGCGATGGTTGACCGTCATCCTGGGAACGGTCACCGTTCTGCTCACCAGCGTGCAGTGCGGTACGACAGCAGAACAGGCCGGATCGGCACAGCCCGCCGGGACCACACCCCCACCGCAGAGCAGCGCCGCTTCGAGCCCGTCCAGCTCCAGTCCGCCCGCTCCCTCGCCGTCACCGAGGGTCGAGCAGACGCCTGGTCCGGGCTGCGAGGCCGTCATCGCCGGGATGAGCCCCCGGCAGCGGCTGGCCCAGCTGATGGTGGTCGGCGTGAACGCCGCCGACCCGCAAGCGGCGGTGAAGCTGGTGCGCGATCAGCAGGTCGGCGGCATCTTCCTCGGCGGCAACGAAACGGCCCTGCTGCAGAACCGCGCGCTGGACGAGGTGCAGCGGGCCGCGAAGGTCCCGGTGTCGGTGGCGATCGACGAGGAAGGCGGCCGCGTCCAGCGGATCGACGCCCTCGACGGGAACATGCCCAGTGCCCGGAAGATGGCCGCGACCATGACACCGGCGCAGGTGCGGACGAAGGCCACCGAACGAGGTCGGCAAATGCGGGCCCGCGGCGTCACCGTCGACTACGCGCCCGATGCCGACATCACCGACCAGCCGGACCGCGACATCGTCGGCGACCGGTCGTTCGGCGCGGACCCGGAAGTCGCGCGCAAGTATGTCCTGGCGTTCGCGCAGGGCTTGCGGGACGCCGGGGTGCAGCCGGTGCTGAAGCACTTCCCCGGGCACGGACACGCCAGCGGGGACTCCCACAAGGGACTGGTGCGGACGCCGCCGCTGGCCTCGCTGCGGAAGGTCGACCTGGTGCCGTACCGCGACATCGGCGAGTACGGCGAGGTCGGCGTCATGGTCGGGCATCTGGACGTGCCCGACCTGACCGGCGGCACACCGTCGACCCTGTCCGCGCCGGCGTACCGGCTACTGCGGAAGGACTACGCGTTCGACGGCCCGGTGATCACCGACGATCTCGGGGCGATGAAGGCGATCACGTCGCAGTATCCGCTGCCGACGGCGGTGCTCAAGGCCTTGCAGGCGGGGGCGGATCAGGCGTTGTGGTCCTCCGGCGGCAACGTCGGCACGGTGCTGACCACGCTGGAGCAAGCGCTTGCGTCCGGCGATCTCCCCGCCGCCCGGGTCGACGAGGCCTTGACTCGGGTGCTCACGGCGAAACAAGCCTGCGGCTGACCGGCCTCGGATCCTGGCGAGGCGGCCAGGTGAGGCGGCCAGGCGGCGTCGCCCGGTGGGGTGACAGGAAAAGCGGTCCGAAAACTCAATGAACACAATGCTGACCAGGCTCGTGCCGAGGGTGACCCTGATCACCGCCCCGCCGCCCGATCAAGGAGGATCGCGTGCCTGGTCCCACGAAGTACCTGCGCCGTCTCGCGCTGGCGACCGCCGCCGCTGCCGGATTGAGCCTGCTCGCCGTACCGACGGCGTCGGCCGCGCCGTCGCCGGTCGATCGTCCGGTGCCGACCACCGGCTGTCATCGTCCGTCCCCGGTTCCCGCCGGGACGACGACACTGCGGACTTTGACGTCCGGCGGCCTGGTCCGCGAGTACACGGTGCACGTTCCCGCGCGATACCGGCCATCGCGGCAGTACCCGGTGGTGTTGTCGTTCCACGGTCACAAACGGACGTCCAAGTATCAGGAGGAGCTGTCCGGGTTTTCCGCGTATGACGCGATTTCCGTCTACCCGCAGGGGCTTGTGGGCACTGACGGCGAATCGGCCTGGACCGGTGCGCCGTATTCGGCGGCCGCCGACGACGTGCTCTTCACCAGCGACCTGCTGAACACCCTCCAGCGGGAACTGTGCGTCGACTCCCGCCGGATCTACGCGACGGGCAAGTCGAACGGAGGCGGGTTCGTCGGCGTTCTCGCCTGCCGGATGCCGGGCCGGATCGCGGCGTTCGCCCCGGTCTCCGGCGCGTTCTACCCACAAGGCGGCGAGTGCCACCCGTCGCGGCCCGCTCCGATTCTCGACTTCCACGGAACGGCCGACACGACGATCCCCTACGCCGGGAATCCCGCGAAGGGCCTGCCGACGCTGCCGGACTGGCTCGCCGCCTGGGCGGACCGGAACGGCTGCTTCTCACGCCCGATCCAGTATTCGCCGAAGACCGACGTCACCGTCCAGCGCTGGCTTGGTTGCTCGCTCCAGCACTACCGGGTCGAAGGCGCCGGGCACGTCTGGCCGAGCACGGCACCGAACAACGACTCCGCCACCCCGACCGTCATCAACGCGACGCCGGTCATCTGGAACTTCTTGCTCTCCCACCATCTGCGTTAAGAACCCGTCGATTTCCTTGCCGGACCCGCCCACCCGGCGCTACCGTCGAACTGACCGGATGACCAGATGAGCAAATCTGGTCATGAAGTCAGAGACTAGGAGCGCACGTGGCAGAACGTCCGGACCGCACCGCCGGCCGCGCCGATCGCATCCTCGACGCGGCCGGCGTCCTGCTGTCGCGGCTGGGCTATCGCAAGGTGACCATCGAGGACATCGCGAGCCAGGCTGGCATCGGGAAGGGCACGATCTACCTGCACTGGCCCACCAAGGAAAACCTCTTCCACGCGTTGCTCCTGCGTGAATCCCTCCGGGCCGCGGAGAATCTTCTCGATCTGCTGGACAAGGATCCGGCGGAAGTGCTCCCGCATCGGTTCCAGCGGGCCGCGTTCCTGTTCACCCAGCGAAACCCGTTGCTCGGCGCGCTCATCACCGGCGACACCGAACTGCTGGGCCGGTTGAAGAAACATCCCTTGCAGGATCAGGACGCCGTCGTCGCCGATCGGTATCTGAAGACGATGACCGACCGGGGTCTGCTGCGTGACGACATCCCGAACCTGCTCTTTTCCCTGCGCGCCTCGGCGCTGGGGTTCTACCTGGTGGACAACTTCACCATCGACGGCACCGGCCTCTCCGCCGAAGAGAAGGCCGACGCTCTCGCGCACATCATCCGGACGGCGTTCGAGCCGCCGGAACCACCGTCCACGGCGAATCTGGCCGCCACCGCGGCCGAAGTGACCCAAGCGTTCCAGGATCTGATCTCGTCCTACGACGCCTGGATCTACCGAAAGGACGGTACCGAGGAGCTTTCCTGATCCGAGCTCCTCCACCACGAGAAGAAGGGGGCAAGCCATGACCACGATCGCCGAAAACTGGGGCGTGCACAAAGACCAGTTCTGGCTTCGAGGTGAATTCCCGGCCGAACCGGTCGGTTTCGAATCCGAGACGGGCGCGTGGAACGTCTACGGTCACGCCGAGTCACTGAAGACCTTGAGTGATCCCAAGGTGTTCTCCTCCGACACCGCCCGCCTGATCCCCAAGGAGATGTCGCCGGAGAAGGACCAGTTCACCGAGGGCAACCTGCTCCAGATGGATCCGCCGGACCACAAGAAGCTGCGCACGCTGGTCAGCCACGCCTTCACGCCGAAGGTCGTCGCGGACCTCGAACCGCGGATCGCGGCGCTGACGAACGAACTCCTCGACGCCGTCGACGGCGCGGACTCGATGGAGTTGGTCACCCACCTGGCCTACCCGCTGCCGGTGATCGTCATCGCGGAACTGCTCGGCATCCCGGCGAGCGATCGCGACCTGTTCAAGAAATGGGTCGACACGTTGCTGCGGAACAGCCAGAAGCGGTCGCTCATCGAACAGACCGAAGCGGATAGGAAAGCCGCCGAGGAAACGCGCGAACAGGTGACGAACCTCGTCAACTATCTGGGCGAACACGTCGATGACCGACGGAAGAACCCCCGCGAGGACCTGCTGACCAAACTCGTCGAGGCCGAGGTCGACGGCGTGAAACTCACACAGAACGAAGTCGTCAACTTCGCGAACGTGCTGCTGCTCGCGGGGCACATCACCACCACGATGCTGCTCGGGAACACGGTGCTGTGCCTGGATTCCCATCCGGACGAGTACCGGCGCGTCCGCGAAGACCGTTCGCTGCTGCCTTCCACCATCGAGGAATCGCTGCGTTTCCTCAGCCCGTTCGCACTCGTCGCCCGCGCCACGACGACCGAGGTCGAGCTGGGCGGAAAGACGATCCCGGCGGACAGCATGCTCTTCACCTGGGTCGCGGCGGCGAACCGGGATCCGCGCACGTTCACGGATCCGGGCACCTTCGACCCGTCGAGGGCGCACAACCCGCATCTGGCCTTCGGCCGCGGGATCCATTTCTGCATCGGCGCCCCGCTCGCCAGGCTGGAAGGCAAGACGGCGCTCAACATCCTGCTGGACCGGTTCCCGGATCTGCGCACCGATCCGGCCGTTCCGCCGTCGTTCATCCCCAGCCCGCACATGACCGGGGTGAACGAACTCCAGCTGCTGCTGAAGCCCTAGGGCGTGTTTCACAAGTCTGTTCGATGGGCTTCGTGATCCAGGTGGTTCCTGACGGTGCGGGCGGATCGGCCTCGTACCGGGTCGTACTCGGGCGCATCCGCCCGTGCCGTCAGGGGCCGCCTGGGCGCGAAGACCGCGAACATGACTTGTGAAACACGGCCTAGCGGTCGGCGAACCGGGAAGCGAGCGGGACCACCACCCGCGGGATCCGCTTCCCGGGCGTGTACCGCAGTTCGGTGATGTTGCCGTTCGGCACGAGGTAGGTGTCGGCGAACGTGCGGAATCCTCGCATCGCCTCGCTGTCCGGAGTGGTGATCCCGGTCAGCAGTGACCACATGACCGCGCGGATGAAGAGCCCGTGCGTGAAGACGGCTATCGGCCCGGGTTCCCGTTCTCCCAATCGCGCCAGGAATTCCTGGGTCCGGGTGAAGAGCGCGGCGAAGGATTCCGCGCCGTTCACCGCGTGGTGCGGATCGGCCCGCTCCCAGTAGGCCTCCGTATACGGCTTACGGGTGGCTGTGGTGGTGACCTGTCCATGGAGTTCGCCGAGAAAGGTGAACTCCTGGACAGGCCACTCCTCACGCTCCGCGCCGGGGAACCGTTCGATCGTCGGCTCGGCGGTCTGTCGCGCCCGCAAGAACGGCGACGTCACGATCAGCCGAGGTTCGGCCAGCGATTCCACGATTTCGCGGGCTTGCCGTCTGCCGAGTTCGGTCAGCGCCGAAGCCCCCGGCTCGCCACCGGGAAGGCCCGCGTTGCTCTCGCTCTCGCCGTGCCTGATCAACCACACCCGTGCCACGATCGCCTCCTAGACCCCGTGTGCCATCGACGATCGCACCAGGTGGAGTTGATCGCGACTTCCAGGATGCCGTAATCATCACGGAAGCGGCGCGATACTCAGCGGTCGAACTGTCCCGGCGCGCGACCCTCGCCCGCGGGGCCGCGATACGCCTGCGCGATGTCCAACCAGTGATCCGCCAGCGCGCCTTCGGCACGGACGTCGAGATCGTCGCGGTGACGGCGCCGCGTGACCAGGAGGCAGAAGTCCTCCGCGCTCCCGGTGATCCGCTGCCGCGAGTCCTCGGGCCCGAACGTCCACAGCTGCCCGGACGGCGAGGTGATCTCGAAGCGGAACTCCGGCTCCGGCGGGGTCAGGCCCCGTGCCTCGTAGCCGAAGTCCCGCACCCGGACAGCGAAGCCGACGAGGTACGCGAGCCGGTCTGTCCGCTCCGGCCGTACCCCCAGCGCGTCCGCGACGTCTTGCCCGTGGGCGAACAGCTCCATCATCCCTGCGCAGGCGAGGATCGCCGGCGGCAGCGGGTTGACCAGCCACGGCACGACCTGGTCCGCCGGGACCGCCGCGAGCGCCTTGATGCCGGCGTCGCGTTCGGCGCGCCATCGGCTCAGCAGGACCTCGTTGGGGTCCCCGAGATAGTCGTCGAGGGCCGCGTTGACGGCGGCGTCGAAGCCGCGCGCCATCGAGGTCTTCGCGAGTTCGGCGAACTTCCGCGGTTCGGCCGCGGACAATCCGGCGATCTTGAAGATGAAGGAAAGATGAGCGATCTGGTGCCTGACCGACCAGCCGGCCGCGGGCGTGGGCCGATCCCATCCCGCGTCGTCCAGATCGGACACCAGGGCGTCGACCTGTTCACCCTCCGTGGTGAGGTCCCTGATCACGTACCGGAAGTCAGTCACCGTGCCGTCCTCTCGCCGTTTCCACCCTTTCGAATGATGCGGATACGCCGCGCCGTCGTCTTCTCCTCGCGAGCCCCGTCGAATTCCGGACTTGATTCTGGAGCCGGGTCCAAGTTCTACCCTCGGTCTATGGGAACCGAAGCGATGAAGGCGCCGACAGCGCTGACCATGTCCCAGGTGACCTCCCGAGCCGGAGTGCGGCCGGACACCGTGCGCTATTACGAGCGCATCGGCCTCCTGCCCGTCCCGGCGCGGACGACCGGGGCACACCGCCGCTACGACGAGGCCGTCCTGGACCGGCTGCGGTTCATCCGCGGCACCCAGCGGCTCGGGCTGACCTTGACGGAGATCGGTGATCTGCTGAGCGTGCGTGACACCGGGGTGTGCCCGTGCGAACCCGCCGAAACCATGCTGGAACGCCATCTCGCCGAGATCGAGGCGGAGATGACGCGGCTCGGCGAGCTGCGCGCCGAACTCACTTCCCTGCTGTCCGGTATGTCCGGCGAGAAATGCGCCGATCCCCTTCCCGGGGCCTGGCGCCCGCCTGACCGCGAACCTGCGAGAGGAGGTGGATGACCATGCGGAACGACGACTGGTGTGACTGCGACTGCTGCGGTACCGGCTGCTGCTGACCCGCTTCGGCGGGACCGGCCGGGCGTGACGTCACCCGGCCGGCCATCCGAGGTCAGTCCTGCGGAAGGAGCACCGTCTTCCCGATCCGGTCCTTGCAGACTTCGGCCGAATAGGCCATCAACCCGCCCGCCTGCGCGTCCCGGAACAGCCGTTGGATCGGCGAAGTGCGCAGGAAACCCGAGCCGCCGCCCGCCTTCAACGCGAGCTGGGCGACGTCGCGGGCGATGTCGTTCGCGAGCACCTTCGCCGTCATGGTCGCGGGCAGGAATTCCGGCGAATTTCGATCCGCCAGCCACGCCATGTGCCGAGAGTACATGCGCGCCGCTTCGAGCCGGGTGTGGACATCCGCGGCTTCGAACTGCAGCCATTGCATTTCGGCGAGCGGTTGCCCTGTCGCCGGAATGACGCGGCTTCGGGAGTGCGAGATCAGCGCGTCTTCCGCCGCGTCGGCGATCCCCAGGGACAAGAAGGCGAGGCCGGCCCCGATGTGGTTCGGGCGCCGCTCGGTCGAGAGCGGGCACCGGCGGTCCTCCCGCAGTACGGTCCCTTCGAAGGAGACGAGCTGGCTGCGGCTGGCACGCAGTCCCATCGTGTCCCAGATGGGCACGAAGGTCATCGTGTCGTCCGGCGCCACACCGAAGAAGGTGGGCGCACCGCCGACGAGCGCGTTGACCAGGAAGTGGTCGGCGACCTCACAACCGGAGACGAACCGCTTGGCGCCGGTGAGCCGGTATCCGCCGTCGACGGGCTCGGCGATCTGCTGCGGCATCAGGAACATGTTGCCGCTGCTCGGTTCCGACAGCGCGTTGGCGAACCGCTTGCCCTCGATCAGCTCCTCGGCGTAGAAGCGGCCCATGTCGGGAGCGGACAGCCGGGCCAGTCCGGCGGCGGCGCCGATGTGCATCACCCAGACGCACGCCGTCGACGAACAGGCGGCGCTGAGGATCCGGACGATCTCGCCGTAGGACCGATAACTGAGGTCCTCTCCTCCGAACTCCGCGGGCAATGTCGCCCTGTCGAGTCCTGTCGCGTGCAACGCGCGAAGGTTGGCGATGGGCAATTCGGCTGTTTCGTCGAACTCGGCGGCACTGGCGGCGAAGTCCTTCGCCAGTTCGGTGACGGTTTCGATCCAGCGACGTTCGTGGGCGGGCGGGGCGAACGGATGGTCGGGCTCGGTCATGACCGCATCATGCCGGAACCGCGAAGGCCTCCTCGCCACCCCGAGAATGGCGAAGGAGGCCTTTCACCGTCCGGCCGTCACACTCCGGTGCAGGCGGCCGTCGCGAATTCGCCGGAAGCGGTCTTGGTCGAAACCACCGCGCCGTCGACGGTGATCTTGCAGCTGACCGATCCGCCGGTCTCGCCCGTCGTGACCGTGAGCGTCCCGCCCTTGTAGACGCCCTTGTTCTCGACTTCCTTGTTCCACGGCAGTGCCGGAACCGTTTCGGTGAGCGGGTTGAGCACTTCGCCGTAGACGACTTCGACGTTCGTCGCGTCGCCGGTGATCTCGTAAGACACCTTCGCGGTGCGGTTGAGCTCGTTGTTGATGTCGTCGACGGCCGCGTTGAACACGAAGATCCACACCACGCAGACCACGAGCCCGAGTGCCGACAACGCGATACCGGTGATGGAGAGCCCCTTGTTGGAGGCCTTTCCGTTCTTGACGCGGATCAGCCCGATGATCGAGAAGATCAGGCCGAGGATCACCAGCGGCCAGGCGATGACGCCGACGAACGGGATCGGGGAGAAGACCAGCCCCACCAGGCCGAGGACGAAGCCCGTGACGCCGATGCCGTTGCGGGGAGGCATCGGGCCGCCAGGGGCTTGCGGGGCCGGCGTGTAGGGGGTTTGCTGGGTCACGGGGTTTTCCTTTCGAACGAAATGAACGAGGCGGCATACAACCAGCGATCGCGGGGTGGCCGCGTCGTCCTCGGCGCGTGAACCCGTTACGACGAAAGTCGTAATCCGCGCGCCGGGAAGGATCGGTTCCGCTGATGCGAGTGGCCTGGCCCGCTTGCGTACGCTCAGCGCATGGCAAGGCGTGTGCTCGGTGTGGTGCTCACCGTGCTGGCGGTCGCGGCGTGCGTGATCAGCAGCATTTTCGTCTTCAGCGCCCAGGGTTATCTCCCGGCGACGAAATCGTTCGACCCGACGTGGTGGTCCACGCTCGGGTTCTTCACCGGGATC
This sequence comes from Amycolatopsis sp. NPDC102522, assembly GCF_055584485.1. Classification (NCBI taxonomy): domain Bacteria; kingdom Bacillati; phylum Actinomycetota; class Actinomycetes; order Pseudonocardiales; family Pseudonocardiaceae; genus Amycolatopsis; species Amycolatopsis sp. NPDC102522. The sequence goes on from NZ_JBVJLY010000002.1 coordinate 685,037, forward strand.
GCGGCGGCGGTCATGCTCTGCTGGCGGCACAAATGGCCGGAACTCGTCCTCGGCATCGCCCTGGTGCCGCCGCTTTGCTTCCGGTCCGACGCGCTGGCCGCGCTGGTCGCCCTCGCCGCCTTGGCCGCGCACCGCCGCGACCGTCTCATGTGGATCGGTTCCGTGCTGGTCTACCTGGCCACGGCATGGGCGTTGTTCGGCGACGCCAACCGCCATCCCGAGGTGACGGTCGCGGGACAAATCGTCGGCAAGCAGTTCTCCGCCGTGCAGGTGATGGGGACGCTGACGGTCGCCGTCGTCATGACGGCCGTGCCCCTCACCGTCGGGGTCGTCCGCGGGATGCAGGACACGCTCGCTATCCGTGAGGCCAAGGAAGAGGAACTCCGCGCCGAAATGACCCGTCGCGCGGAACGCACCCGGATCGCGCGCGAGATGCACGACGTCCTGGGGCACCGGCTTTCCCTGCTGTCCCTGCAAGCCGGTGCGCTCGAAGTCAGCAAGGGACCCGCGACTACCGAAGCGGCGAAAACCGTCCGCACCACCGCACGCCAGTCACTCGAAGATCTGAGGCAGGTCATCGGTGTCCTTCGCGACGGCCAGGGTTTCGGCGAAAACGGTGAGGGCGGGCCCCATCCCGAGCCACCGCAGCCGACGCTGGCGGACATCCCCGAACTGGTCGCCAACGCCCGTCGCGCCGGGCTGGGGGTCAACGTGACGATCCTGCTCGACGACGCGGGCGGAGCGCCGGCGCTGCTCGGCACGACCGCGTACCGGATCGTCCAGGAGTCGATGACCAACATCCTCAAACACGCGCCGGGCGCCGCCGCCGAGGTTTCGGTTCGCGGCGGGCCGGGGAACGGGCTGATCGTCGAAGTCGTCAATCCGCTGCCCTCGACGGCCGCCGCGGGGAAGCCACCGGGCGCGGGCACCGGGCTGACCGGGATCGGCGAACGCGTCACGCTGATCGGCGGGAACGTCAGCGCCGGCCCCACCGAGGAGCGCACATTCGCCGTCCGGGCTTGGCTACCGTGGGGACACCACTAACCTGTCCGGGTGAACCAGCGCCCACTGCGAGTGCTGCTCGTCGACGACGACCCCCTCGTGCGAACCGGCTTGTCGATGATCCTGTCCAGTACGGACGACATCGAGGTCGTCGCGGAAGCGGGCGACGGAGACGAAGCCGTGCCGAAGGTGACCATGCACGCGCCCGACGTCGTGCTGATGGACATCAGGATGCGGCGGATGAACGGCCTCGCCGCGACCGCCGCCGTCACCGCGCTGCCCAACCCGCCGAAGGTCCTCGTGCTGACCACCTATGACCTCGACGAGTACGTCTTCGACGCGCTCGGCGCGGGCGCGAGCGGATTCCTGCTGAAGGAGGGCTCGCCGCAGGAGATCATCGACGCGGTGCGCGTGGTCGCGGCGGGTGAAGCGATGCTGTCGCCGCGTACGACGCGGAAACTCATCGGACACTTCGTCGCCGCCCGGGTGAGCCCTCGCCGTCATCGAGCACGAGCCGGGCTGAGCACGCTGACCGAACGGGAACGGGAGATCGTCACCGCTGTCGCGCAGGGCGGCACCAACGCCGGGATCGGCGCGCAACTGCACCTGAGCGAGGCGACGGTGAAGACCCACATCACCCGGATCTTCGCGAAACTCGACGCGACCAACCGGGTCCAGTTGACGATCTTCGCCTACGAAGCCGGGCTTGTCGCTCCCTGACGGTCCGTTCCGAGCAACCCGGCGACGACCGTCGCCCAGAGCACCACGGCGCCGCCGAAGCCCGGCACGAGCTGCCAGGCCGCCGTCCAACCCGCGATCGCGAGGACGGCGGCGAGCACGGCGACAACGCACAGCAAGGCACTCAGCACCAGAAAACGCCGTGAGCCGAACAATTTCGCGAACGGCAGGAAGTGCAGGCCGACGACGAAGAGTACCCACGCGGGTACAGCTTCGGGGAGTTCGAAGACCGCCGAGAGCACTCGCGCCCCGGCGAAGATTCCCACCACCATGAGCAGCACGGCGATCCCGTACTGCTTGCCGAACGGGCTTTCCTCCCGGCCTCCACCAGCGGGCAGCCCGGCACCCCGTCGGGCTGTCAGCACGAGCCATCCCGCCAGCCCCAGCACCGCGGCGACACCCACGACGACCAGTGGCGTCGATCCGCCGGAGACGGAGGAGGCGCCGAAGAACCACCACCCGGCACCGAATCCCACGCCGATCGCGGAACTGATCAACAACGTGATCAGGTGCCCCTTGGTGAACTGTCCGTCCGTCATCTCTTCCGGGTCTCCTCCTCCCCCCGGCGGAACAGTACCCGGGGCCTACGCGAGCCCGGCGAGGATGGCAGCCGCCTCTCGCGGGTGCATGAGGAACCGGACATGGCTGCTCTCGAGCGAACGCACGTCGGTCGGGTTGTCCGGGGTGAGCGCGTCCGCCTCCTTGATGAAACGGTCCTGCAGCGCGAGCGGGATCGATCGGTCTCCGGTGAGCCTGATGTAGGTGCGCGGGATCCGGCCCCAGGTGGCGGCGTCGGCGCGTTCGGTGCCCACGTCGAGGGTCTCGTCCGGTTCGAGGGTGTTGAGGTAGGCGAAGAACTCCTGATCGGTGCCGTCGTCGAGGATCGCGGTCTTCAACGCGGCCAGCAGCGCGGGATCGGCGGTGCGCCAGTTCATCCGGAGCGCGCCGAGCGCGGCGGGGTCGGCGAGGACGACACCTCCGACGTCGTTGAGCGCGCTGCTCGCGTTCTCGGGTGCCTGCATGTACTCGCCCAGTGTCGCGTCGACGCAGCACCACGCGGAGATGTAGACGAGCCTGTCGATCAGGTCCGGGACGGCGTTGCCCGCCGCGGTGAGCGGGGTCCCGCCGCGGCTGTGCCCGACCAGGATGACCGGCCCGTGCTCGGCGACCTTGCGCACGACGTCCACCACTCGCTCGACGACCTCGGCGGAGGTGACACCGGCCTGGTTCGACGGCGCCGTGGCCAGCGTTTCCAGGTCCTGCGGCGCCTGGTAAGCCGCGTGGAAACCGGCCTCGAAACCGTGTCCGGGAAGGTCGACGGCCAGCGTGCGGTGGCCGAGCAGGGCGAGCTCGCGTTGCAGCGGGTTCCAGGTGAACGAGTTGCTGCTGGAGCCGTGGACGAAAACGTAGGTCGGAGTCACGGTTCGCATCCTGACATCCCGGCTTTGCCCGCGTGGCGATCTTGCGTGGAAGGTCCTTCAACTTGGACTCGGTCATCAACGCGGCCGAGGAACTCAAGTACATCGGCCAGATCAAACGGATCCTCGCGACCCAGTTCAAGACACCCGAGGACGAGTGGGTGAAGTTTCTGGCCGGCCGGGTCTACGAAGGATCCTTCACCCAGCGAGTTCGCGACCAGTTCGCCCCGCTTGTGGACAAGGCGGCGCGCCAGTTCCTCAACGAGCAGGTCAACGACCGTTTGAAGAACGCACTGGGCGGACCCGATTCGTTCGTCAGTGTTTCCACTGGCGCGTCCGACCTTTCCGAGCAGGGCATTCCCGCCGAGAGCACGCCCGCGGAAACAAGACCGCGTGACAGCAACGGCGACGTGGTCACGACCGAAGAAGAACTCGAGGGATACCGGATCGTTCGCGCCATCGTCTGCGGAGAAGTCCCGGCGGCGAGGATCGTCGCACGTGACACGAAGACCTATTTCGGCGTGCTACTGGACGACAACAATCGCAAGCCCATCGCCCGGCTGTGGTTCAATCGCGCGAAGAAATACCTCGGCATCTTCGACGAAAACAAGGTGGAGACACGGATCCCCATCGCGACGGTCGAGGAGATCTACCAGTACGCCGACCAGCTCCGGAAGACCGTGGCTCGATACAACTCCTCGGCCGCGTCCGAATCCAAGGCAGCCGAAGCCGCAGAGCCGGACTTCGCCGACTCGTCACTCAGCCCGCGATGAGCACCTGGCCCGCTCCGTCGAACCGGTAGCCGACCCCGCGCACCGTCGTGATCGGCGTCAGCGCGGGTTCCAGCTTCCCGCGGATCTTCCGGACATGGACGTCCACGGTCCGCCCGTTCCCGCCGGCCAGGCCCCACACCTGCGCCATCAGCGTGACACGGTCGAAGACGCGGTCCGGATTCCGGCTCAGGAACAGCAGGAGATCGAACTCCAGCCTGGTGAACTCCAGCACCTCTCCGCGCAGCAGCACCCGGCGTGAGTCCGGCTCGATGCGCAGGGGCGGGGCGGAGTCACCGAGACGCCGCCGCCGTCCGGCGAGTTCGACGACCTGACCGGAATTCGTTTCACCGGCCTGGAAAGTCCGTGCCGTCAGCGTCACCCCGACAGTGTCCTCAAAGGATTCGAGCAGGCGCGCGGCGATGGCGGCGGCGTGCTCGGAGTCGGTGCTCACCCGCAACGCCAGGGTCAGCTCGACGGTCGGCTCCCCGCTCACCGCGACCGACTGCGTCATCTCACACCACCCGGACCGGATGCCGGACGACGGCGCCGAACAGGTAGCCCTGGGTGTTGTGTGGGGTGACATCGGGCTGTGTGACACCGGTGATGTCCGTGGCCCGTGCCCGCAGGGTCCGAACGCCGGAAACACCGGGGCGCCAAGGGATCTCCCAGCGTTGCCAGCCCCGATCCGCCGCCGCGCCCACGAACTTCGCCTGTCGCCAGCCGTCGCCCGCGTCGACCTCGACCCGTCGGATCCTGCCGTTGCCCGACCATGATCGGCCGCGCAGGACGTGCCTGCCGCCGGCCGCGAACTCCGCGTTCCAGGGCAGTTCGAACGCGCTCTTGACCACCTGCCTGGTCACGACCGTGCCCTCGGCGGGATAGTCCGGCCCGAGCAGCCGGTAGTACTGCGTGTTCCACGGTGACACCAGCGGCGTCTCCGAGACTTCGATGCGCCCCAGCCATTTGATCGACGAGATCCCGATCCAGGACGGCACGACGAGCCGGACCGGATGGCCGTGATCCGGCGGGAGCGGGTGCCCGTTCATCTCGTAGGCCAGCAAGACGTCCTGCAGCGCCTTCGCGACCGGCAGTGGACGGCGCACCTTGCCCAGGTTGACCCCGTCGGTGACGTAGTCGGCGTCCAGGCCCTCCGGCAGGACGTCCACCGCGTGCCGCGTCAGCCCCGCCTTGGCCAGCACGGTGGAAAGCCGGACACCGCGCCAGCGCGCGACCCCGATCGCGCCGAGCTTCCACGCTGTGCCGGACACAGTCTGCCCTTGCTGGCTGGTGAAGTAGCTCCGGCCGTTGCCCGCGCATTCGACAGCGGCGGTGATCGTCTCCGAAGGCAACCGGAGCAGATCGCGATAGGTGAACTCGACCGGCCTGTCCGCCGTCGGCGCACCGCGCAACCCGGTTCCGAAGAGTTTCAGACGCCAGGTGCCGGTGTCGATCGACGGAGTGGCGGTGTGATTTCGCACGAAGAACCGCTCGACCGGCGTCAGATAGCCCTGACCGCTCAGCGCCTCCCAGCGCGTCTCCGCGTTGGTGCCGTAGACCTCGAAGATCTCCGGCGGCAACGGCTTCACGATCGGTGCGGCCGCCGACGCCGTCCCCGCCGGAAGCGTTCCGAACGCCGTCAGCGCGAGCGAGCCGCCGGCCGCCAGCCGAAGCATTCCGCGCCTCGATATCCCGTCGGCTCGCGCTTCTCCCGCGTGCCACTGAGCGAGCCGAGTGCGGTCGTAGGTGGCTTCGTCGGTCAGGCCGGTTCCGGTCATGTGGGTCATTGTCGGCAGCGGCCGTCCACGCGGACCAGCGCGTCCACAGAGCGGAACTGGGTTGTGCCCCGGACGGGGATCGAACCCGCACTGGGTCGATTTTAAGTCGACTGCCTCTGCCAGTTGGGCTACCGGGGCACAGACAGCCTAGGCGATGCCCCTCAGCTCGCGGCTTCAGTACGCCGATATTCGAGCCAACGAAGGCCGAGTTCGTTCCAGACGGCCTGGTACTCCTCGAACTTTTCGTTGACCAGCCGGGGATCGATCCGGTCGGTCGGGGTCGACGCGATGCAGAAGCTGAGCTCGTCGCTTAACCGGTAGAGCCGGAACTGGACTTCCAGGACGTGTTTCGCCAAGTCAGCCGGAGCCAGGCCGGTGGCGGGCGGAACGGCGGGTACGGACTTCCGGAATGCCTGCACCGAAACACCCCAAACGCCGTGAAGGCCTCCTTCCCTACGCTCAAGGTAGGGAAGGAGGCCTTCACGGAGCTACCGCCTCAGGACTTCGACAGCCTGTCGAACTCCTCGCGCGGGTTGTTGATCTGGCCGAGCGAGATGACCTCGCGCCGGAACAGGCCACCGAGCATCCAGTCGAACAGGATGCGGATCTTGCGGTTCCAGGTCGGCATCGCCTTGAGGTGGTACGCGCGGTGGAAGAGCCAGGCCGGGAAGCCCTTGATCTTCAGGTTCAGCGCGTCGGCGACACCCTTGTGCAGGCCGAGGCTGGCCACCGCACCCAGGTTCTTGTGGTAATAGTCCTTCGGCTTGCCGCCGCGGATCACCTTGATGATGTTCTTCGACAGCAGGCGCGCCTGGCGAACGGCGTGCTGCGCGTTCGGCGGGCAGGTCGCGGTCGGGTCCTGCTCGGTGCGCGAGAGGTCCGGCACGGCGGCGTTGTCACCGGCGGTCCAGACGTCGGGGTGCCCGACGACCTGCATCGCGGCGGTGGCCTCGACGCGGCCGCGCTTGTCCAGCGGCAGGTCCGAGGTCGCGAGCACCGGGTTCGCCTTGACGCCGGCGGTCCAGATGATCGTGTCGGTGTCGAACTCGGTGCCGTCCGAGAGCACGACGTGGCCGTTCTCGAACGACTTCGCCGCTGTCGACAAATAGACTTCGATGCCGCGCTTTTCGAGCTGCTCGACGGTGTACACACCGAGCGTTTCGCGCACCTCGGGGAGGATCCGCCCGGCCGCCTCGACGAGCACCCAGCGGATGTCCTCGACCTTGAGGTTCGGGTAGTAGTTCTCCACCGCGAAGCGGGTCATGTCCTCGAGCTCGGCGAGAGCCTCGATACCGGCGAACCCGCCGCCGACGACGGTGAACGTCAGCAGGCGCTTGCGCTGCTCGGGGTCGAGCGTGCTGGCGGCCTCGTCCAGCTTCGTCATGACGTGGTTGCGCAGGTAGATCGCCTCGCCGATGGTCTTGAAGGCGATGCCTTCTTCGACCAGGCCCGGGATCGGCAGGATGCGCGCGACGGCTCCGAGCGCGACCACGAGGACGTCGTAGTTCAGCTGCTCGACGTGCCCGTCTGCGGCCTCGACCGTGACGGCCTTGCGCTCGTGCTCGATCTTCGTCACGCGCGCGGTGAGCACGTGGCATCGCTTGAGCACGCGCCTCAGCGGCACGACCACGTGCCGCGGTTCGATCGCACCGGCCGCCGCCTCGGGCAGGAAGGGGGCATAGGTCATGTGCGGCTGCGGATCAACGACCGTCACGGACGCTTCGTTGGCCCGGAGCATCTTTTGGAGCCCGTACGCCGTGTAGAGCCCGACGTACCCACCACCGAGGACGAGGATCCGTGTCGGTTCCGACTTAACACCAGCCATATCCCTATAGTCGCACCCATCAGCTGAGATCGCTCGTGGACCCCATCCCGCTGTGACCAGCGTCGCCACGGTTTCCGCACCGATTCAGTTCAGCCCGGCCACCGAGGTCGCGGAGGCCAGGACGTCGCACACCATGTCCAGCGTCAGCCTGCCGGTCTGGACATTGCGCTGTGACACGTGGTAACAGCCGAAAAGGTGCAGGTCGCCAAGTCTCACCTCGGCCCCGTGGCCGAATTTCGGGCGTGGCGTGGGCACCGGCCAGCCCGCCTCGGCGAGTACCGGCAGCAGCGCCTGCCAGCCGAACGCGCCGAGCACGAAAACGGCCTTGAGCGTCGGTTTGAGCAAGATGAGCTCTTCGGCCAGCCAGGATCGGCAGGTGTCCCGTTCCTCAGGTGTCGGCTTGTTGGCGGGTGGCGCGCATCTCACCGGGGAGACCATCCGGGTTCCCCGCAGCTCCAGACCGTCGCCGATGTGGGTCGACGTCGGCTGCGAGGCGACACCGACCCGATGGAGGGCCTTGAACAGGACGTCACCGGACGGGTCGCCGGTGAACATGCGGCCGGTCCGGTTCGCGCCGTGTGCCGAAGGAGCCAGGCCGACGATGGCCAGCGACGCGTCCGGCGGACCGAATCCGGGCACCGGACGGGCCCAATAGGTCTCGTCCGCGAAAGCCGCGCGTTTGACCACGGCGATCTCCTCGCGCCACGCGACCAGCCGTGGGCAGGCGCGGCAGCCGACGACCTCGGCATCGAGTTCGGAGAGGGACCTCATAATGCCTCTTTCAGCGCGTCGCGAGCGAGGCGATCGGCGAGGCGGGTCGTCTCCGGCTGGCGGAACCCGGGACACAGCCGCAGCACCTGGCGGCACGCGTTGTCCAGCGAGATCTTGTGACCGACGGAGACATAGACGGGTTTCACGCCGTCCCGGGTGCGCAGGACCGTGCCGACGACCTCGCCGTCATCCATCAGCGGTGCCCGTGAGCCGCGTTCCGCGCCGGGCTCGTCGTGTTCGCCGATGAACCGGGTCTTGCCGACTCCGATGGACGGCAGGTCGGTCACGACCCCGACGTGACACGCCAGCCCGAACCGGCGCGGGTGGGCCAGCCCGTGCCCGTCGCAGACCAGCAGGTCCGGCGCGTGGTCGAGCGCGCGCAGGGCTTCGAGCAAGGGCGGCAGCTCACGAAAGGCGAAAAGGCCCGGTTCGTACGGGAACGAGACCTCGGAAACGACGGCCCGCTTTTCCACGACGCGGAATCCGGAGGTTTCGAGCGTGACCGCCGCGGCGGCGATGAGGCCGCTGCCCTCGTCGTAGGCGACGTCCAGCCCGGTGACCGTGACGATCTCTTGTGGACAACGATCCTCGAGATCGACCAGGCCACGCAGGGTTTCCTGGATCTCGACCGCCTCGCGGGGCGTGTTCGGGCGATCATGCGCCATGACGATGTCCACCCGTACAGACTGCCAGTAAGTTGGGGGTATGCCGGACACCAATCCCGATGAAACGGCCACCGACGAGAAGGACACCCCGTCGGTGGAAACCAAGGTCGAGCCGACCGACGACCTGGTCACCACGAAGCACACGCTGACACTCAAGCGGCGCAAACTCGCGTACACGGCCCAGACCGGGCGGCTCGTGCTGCGAAAGGAGGTCGTCACCGACGGGAAGTCGGAAGGCCACCAGGCCAAGGCCGAAGTGTTCGTGACCTCCTACACGCTCGACGACACGGAGCCCGGCACGCGCCCGGTCACCTTCGCGTTCAACGGCGGCCCCGGCTCGGCGAGCGTCTGGCTGCACATGGGCCTGCTCGGCCCGCGCCGCGTGCTGTCCGGCGACGTCGACGACCCTGTCGCGCCGCCCTACGGGCTGACCGACAACCAGGAAACCCTGCTGGCGCACAGCGACCTGGTGTTCATCGACCCGGTGTCGACCGGCTACTCGCGCGCCGTGGACGGCGAGAAGGCCAAGGATTACCACGGGTTCACCGCCGACATCGAGTCCATCGGCGAGGTCATCCGGCTCTGGGTGTCGCGTGAGCAGCGCTGGCTCTCGCCGAAGTTCCTCGCGGGCGAGTCGTACGGCACGCTCCGCGCGGCCGGGCTGGCGTCGCATCTGCAGGAACGCCACGGGATGTACCTGAACGGGCTCCTGCTGATCTCGTCGGTGCTGGACCTGGGCACCCTGCGGTTCACCGAGGGCAACGACCTGCCGTACTCGCTCTACGTGCCGACGTACACGGCGATCGCGCACTACCACGGGCTCCACGGCGACCGTCCGCTCGACGACGTCCTCGCGGACGCCGAGGACTTCGCGGCCAAGGAGCTCCCCTGGGCTCTCGCACGCGGCGCCCGTCTGTCTGCACAGGATCGGGCCGAAGCGGTGGCGACGCTCGCTTCGTTGACCGGCTTGAGCGAGTCCTATGTGGACCGCGTCAACCTGCGGATCGAGCACGTCCGCTACTTCACCGAGCTGTTGCGGGACAAGGGTCTCACCGTCGGCCGGATGGACGGCCGGTTCACCACCTGGGAACCCGACGGCGGCCGCGAGCACATGAGCGACGATCCGTCGATCTCGCGGATCATCGGCGCCTACACGGGCGGGCTCAACCACTACGTGCGCGCCGAGCTCGGCTACGAGAACGACCTGCCGTACGAGATCCTCTCGACGGACGTCTTCAAGGCGTGGTCGTACTCCGACTTCGAAGGCCGCTCGGTGTCCTCTGTGGACTCACTCGCGTCGGCCATGCGGGCGAACCCGCACCTTCGGGTACATGTCGCCTTCGGCCACTACGATGGCGCGACGCCTTACTTCGCTTCGGAGCACGTGTTGGCGCGACTGCAGATTCCTGAGGAACTGCGGGAGAACATCGACACGGCGTACTACCCGGCCGGGCACATGATGTACGTGCACGAGGAGTCGCGGGTGCGGCAGGCGAAGGACCTGGCGAAGTTCATCAAGGGCGCTTCAGGGAAGTAGCGCCCTCTCCTTCCGCTCGGCACGTACGAGATGAGATGAATGGGACTTTCATCGCAAATTTTGCAATGAAAGTCCCATTCATCTCACTTGCCCTGAGAATTCTGTCGGGGGTGGCGCACACCATGACCCCCATGTACCTTTCCCGAGTGACTCTCACCGAGTCAAAGCTCAAAGAGCACAGCAAGTACGGCGTCATCCGAGTCGCGACCCTTGAAAGCCTCGGCGTGCCCCAGACGACGTCCTATCGAAGATGCCAACCCGGAGGCCGATGGACACACCTGCTTCCAGGCATCGTTTTGCTGTCCCGGCACCTTCCGACAGCACGCCAACGTGTCGAAGCCGCCCTCATGCACGCCGATGACCTCGGAGTCGTGACAGGCTTTGAAGCAGCACGGCGCTACGGCCTGAAGAACACTCTCGCCGCGCAGATCGTGCATGTCCTCATACCTGCAAGGAACCAAATCAGAAGCACCAAGTTCACCATCGTCGAGCGAACGATACATATGCCCGCCCAACGGATCGTCGATGGCGTTCCCCTTGCCGAGCCAGCGCGCGCTGTATTGGACGCTGCTCGACGTATCCGCGACGCCGACCCCGTACGAGCCATCCTCATTGAGGCGGTCAGCGCCGATCTGTGCACCGTGGACGAGCTATCCGCTGAACTAGAGTCCGGAAGCAAGCGGGGAACAGCACTTCCGCGGGCCGTAATCCGAGAGATTCGTTCGAACGTCAAGTCAGTGCCCGAGGCCGTGGCGCTCTCACTCTGGAAGCGCGCCGGTCTACCGCCCGCTGAAAGGAACGTCAAGATCTACGACGCTCAAGGCAACTACATCGCCATGCCGGACTCATACTGCGAAGAAGTCGCCATGGCGTGGGAGATCGATTCGTACGACTTCCACTTCGAGAGGGCGGCCTACGCCAAGACTGTTAGACGCAACGCGCGATACACGAGCGCTGGAGTGGTTGTCCTACAGACTCTGCCTTCGCAACTGCGAGACGACCCCGATGGTGTCGTGGCGGAGCTACGAGCCGCGTTCGAAACCGCCTCTCGCCGACCGAAACCCGGCATCACCGTCGTCCGTGACCAGCGCGCGGCTTGAGCCGTCCAACCGGACGAGATGAATGGGACTTTCATCGCAAATTTTGCGATGAAAGTCCCATTCATCTCATTGACGCGGAACCGAAGATCAGCCTCGCAGGTATTGGGAACCGTGCGTGACGGCCGACCAGGCGTCCACGGCACCGTGACCGTAGAAGCCGTTGAACGAAGCGTCACCGGTGCAGGTCGCGGTGAACGACGCGTCCCGGCCTTCCTTCAGGTAATCGACGGTCCGCGGCGTCGGGCAGGCGATGTCCGAAGCCGTACCTTCGAGCACTCGCTGCACCGCGTCCGGATCCATCCCGAAGTCGCGCGAACCCTTGCCGTACTGCGAAACGATGAGCGCGGCGACACCGGTCGCGTGCGGTGACGCCATCGACGTCCCCTGCAGCCACTGGTAGTAGCCGACGCGGCCGTCGGCGGCGGTCGCCTTCTGGATCCCGGCGGTGACACCGGCGGGCGTGATGTTCCCGGCCGCGTCGATGTTGCCTTCGGCGACGCCGACGTTGCGCGGGTACGTCGAGAGGATCTCGTTCTCGACCGTGCGGTACCACGGGGTGCCGAAGTAGTCACGGAAGTATCCGCCGGGCGCGGAGACCGAGATCTGCTCGACGCCGTAGTTCGAATAGTCCGCCTTCGCCTGCGAAGGACCGAAGGACGAGACGCCGATCGTGTGCGGGCCTTCGACGGGCAGCGAGAGACAGCCGTTGTCGATCTGCCGCGGGTGCGTGCTGTTCGACGGGTAGCCCGGGCTCGACGCGTCCGGCTGCGGGGCGGCGAGGTCGCTGTGCTGGTTGCCCAGCGAGACGACCTGGGTGACACCCTTGCGGTGCGCGTAGTTCAGCGCCCGCGTCGTCGCCTCGATGATGGTGCGCTGCTCGGCCTGCTGCGCGGGCGTGTCCGCGGCGTTCGCGGCACAGTTGTACAACCAGGGGTCCGTGTAGAAGCTCATGTTGACGACGTCCACACCGGCGTCGCCGGCGTAGGTGATCGCGTCCACGGTCGACTGCAGGAAGAAGAAGCCCGAGTCCTGCCCGGCGCGGATGTTCACCAGCGTCACGTTCGGCGCGACGCCCGAGACGCCGAAGCCGTTCGCGGCGGCGCCGATGGTGCCTGCGACGTGCGTGCCGTGCCCGTTGTCGTCGTGGTCCACGGGGTCGACACAGCCGCGGTATTCACACGGACCGTCGACGACCGCGCCGTTGACGTCGGAGACGATGTCCTTCGTGAAGTTCCGCGACGCCGCGCGGTCGAAGTTCGGCGCGATGTCCGGGTGGCTCGCGTCGACACCGGTGTCGATGATGCCGACCTTCACCCGCTTGTCACCGGGCTGCTTGGTGCGCGAAAGGTCCGAGCGGACCGACTTGAGGCCCCAGAGCTGGTCGTCGAGCGGGTCCATGCCGACACTCTTCGGCTGCGCCGGCTTCTTGGCCGACGCGGCGCCTCGGCTTTCCTTCTCGACGAGGTTCGGCTTGGCCTTCGCCTTGTCGCTCTTCGGCGCGCTGCCGATCGGCTTCGCTTTGGCCGCCCCGAAGACCGAGCGGTCCGCGGAGACCCGCTCGGCGAAACCGTTGGCGGGCGCGGTCGCGGTGATCAGGCCGACCGCGGCGTTGCTGGTCACGACGGTGCCCCCGGCGGCGCGGATCGCCTTTTCCACCGACGCGACGCTTTGGCCTTCACGGGCCAGAACGGAGAATTCGGTAGCGGCGCCGGAAAGCGCCGGCTGCGCTGATGCCACTGGAGCAGCGACGATCGCGCCGAACAGCGGTACCGCGAGCGCGATCACGAGAGATCTTGGCTTTTTCACTTCCTGCCTCCTGAAGAAAGGATTCGTGCAAACTACGTCAGCGTTCTCCGCTAATCAACGAAGTCCCTACGAAAGTCAGGGAACGACCGTTTTCTCCTCCGCGAAATGACAGGCGGACAAATGCCCGCCGGACCGCGTGATCAATTCGGGTTCCTGATCGGCGCAGACGTCCTGCGCCTTCCAGCACCGGGTGCGGAACCGGCAGCCGGACGGCGGATCCAGCGGGCTGGGCACGTCACCTTCCAGGCGGATCACCTGCCGCTGCCCGCGCAACGCCGGATCCGCGACCGGTACCGCGGAAAGCAGCGCCTGCGTATAGGGATGCGCCGGACGTTCGTAGATCTCCTCTTCCGTCCCCATTTCCACGATCTTGCCGAGATACATCACCGCGACCCGCGTGGAAAGGTGACGGACAACCGACAGATCGTGTGCGATGAACACGTAGGAAAGGCCGAATTCCTTCTGCAGTTCACCGAGCAGGTTCATCACCTGCGCCTGGATCGAAACGTCCAGCGCGGAAACCGGTTCGTCACAGATGATGACCTTCGGCCGCAACGCCAAGGCCCGCGCGATCCCGATGCGCTGACGCTGTCCGCCGGAGAACTGGTGCGGATAGCGGTTGATGTGCTCGGGGTTCAGCCCGACGACGTCGAGCAGCTCCCGCACCTTCGCCGCCCGCGAGCCCTTCGGCGCCACCTCGGTGTGGATTTCGAACGGCTCGCCGATGATGTCGCCGACAGTCATCCTCGGGTTCAGCGAGGTGTACGGATCCTGCAGCACGATCTGGATCTCGCGCCGCAACTTCCTGAGTTCGGCTCCCCGCAACGCGAAGATGTCACGACCTTCGAAGGTCGCGAGCCCGCCCGTGGGTTCCTCCAGCCGCATCAGCACCTGGGCCAAAGTGGACTTGCCGCAGCCGGATTCCCCCACCACACCGAGGGTTTCCCCTGGCATGAGATCGAAGGAAACCCCGTCGACCGCCTTCACGTGGCCGATCGTGCGCTTGAAGAGGACCCCGGCTCGCACCGGGAAGTACTTCACCAGGTTCTCGACCCGCAGAATGGGTTCAGACACGATCGCTCACCACCTCGTCGGCGAAGTGGCAGGCGCTGACCCGGCCGAAGCCGAGACTGTGCAGAGCCGGCCGCTCGGTCTCGCACTGGCTTTCCGCCCGGGGGCAGCGCGGATGGAACGGGCAGCCTGGCGGGACGTTCAGCAGGCTCGGCGGCAGGCCCTTGATGGTCTCCAGCGTCTGTCCTTTGAGGTCGAGCCGCGGCAGCGAGGCCATCAGCGCCTCGGTGTAGGGATGCCCCGGGGAGCGGAACAACTCGGTGACGTCGGCCTGTTCGACGATCCGGCCCGCGTACATCACCGCGATCCGGTCGGCGACCTCGGCGACCACCGCCAGGTCGTGGGTGATCAGGATCAGCCCCATCCGCCGTTCGGCCTGGATCTCCGCCAGCAGATCCATGATCTGGGCCTGCACGGTGACGTCGAGCGCGGTCGTCGGCTCGTCCGCGATCAGCAGATCGGGGTCGAGCGCGAGCGACATGGCGATCATCGCGCGCTGCCGCATCCCGCCCGAGAACTGGTGCGGATACTCGCGGATCCGCCGGGCGGCGGCCGGGATGCGCACGATGTCGAGCAGTTCGATCGCCCGCTTTCGAGCGTCCTTTCTGGACATCCCGAGCCGGACCCGCAGCTGTTCCTCGATCTGGAATCCCACGGTGAAGACGGGATTCAGCGCCGAAAGCGCGTCCTGGAAGATCATCGCGATCTCCCCGCCCCGCACTTCACGCCGCCGCTCTTCGGTGGCGGTGAGCAGATCCTCGCCGCGATAGCGGACGGCGCCGCCGGTGACGACGGCGGGCGGGCTGTCGAGGATGCCCATCACCGTCTGCGCGGTCACGCTCTTGCCCGAGCCCGATTCTCCCAGTACGGCAAGGGTTTCCCCGGCATGCACGGAGTAGTCGACCCCGTTCAGCACAGTCGCGACGCCGTCGGAAGTGCGGAATTCGACGTGGAGGTCTTCCACCTCTAGCAGCAATTCGTCGGTCACAGCCGATCACCGGGCCTTCGGGTCGAGCGCGTCGCGGATCCCGTCACCGAGCATGACGAACGCGAGCACGGTGATGGTGACGAACCCGGCCGGGAACAACAGCATGTGCGGGTTCACCCGGAAGTAGTCCCGCGCGTCGCTGATCATCACGCCCCACGAAACGACCGGCGGCCGCACGCCGACGCCGAGGTAGGCGAGCGTCGCCTCCGCGCCGATGAACGCGCCGAGCGCGATGGTCCCGTAGACCAGCACCGGCGCGACCGTGTTGGGCAGCAGGTGCCGGAACACGATGCGCGGCGTGCTCGCGCCGAGGCCGCGCGCGGCCTTGACGTAGTCGAGTTGCTTGGCCACCAGCGTCGCCGAGCGCATGATGCGCATCGCCACCGGCCAGCTCAGCGCGGCGATCGAGACGACCACCTGGACGATGATGGTGACCGCGCCGGGGTTCGAGCCGGGGGCGTTGAACGTGGTCAGGATGACGATCGCGCCGAGCACGAACGGCAGCGCCGCGAAGATGTCGCCCACCCGCGAGAACAGGCTGTCGATGAGACGGCCGTAGTAGCCGGCGACGATCCCGACCACCGAGCCGATCAGGATCGTCAGCACCGTCGCGAAGACGCCGACCAGCAGCGATGCCCGCGCGCCGTGGATGGTCCGCGCGTAGACGTCGTAACCCTGGTTGTCGTAACCGAACCAGGCGTCCGCGGACGGTCCTTCGTTGGCGTGGAGCAGATCGCTGAACCCGGCGGGCCGGGAGCTGAACAGGTCGGGCGCGATCGCGATGAGCACGATGAGCGCGATGATGACGGCGGAGATGATGAACGACGGCCGCTTGCGCAGCATCCGCCAGGCGTCGCCGCCGAGACTGCGCGGTTTGTGCGCCACCGCGGAATCGTCGGCGACTCCGGCGCTCGCGACGTCCACGGAGGAGGCGCCGCCGGCCACGTTGGGGTCAGTCATAACGGATCCTCGGGTCGAGAACGGCGTAGAGCAGGTCGACGATGAGACTCACCAGCAGGTAGACGACCACCAGCAGGACGACGACGCCGGTGACGGTGGCGCCCTCCCGGTTCTGGATACCGCGGAAGATGAGCCCGCCGATGCCGTTGATGTTGAACACGCCTTCGGTGACGATGGCCCCGCCCATGAGCGCGCCGATGTCGGTGCCGATGAAGGTCAGCACCGGGATCACCGAGTTCCGGAGCAGGTGCACCCCGACGACGCGGCTGCGCGGCTGTCCTTTCGCGACAGCCGTGCGGACGTAGTCGGCGTGCCGGTTCTCGGCGATGCTCGTTCTGGTCAATCGGGCGATGTAGGCCATGGACAGGCTGCCTAGCGCGATCCCGGGCACGATCAGTTCGCCGATCGTGGCGTCCTCCGAAACACTCGCGTCGATGATGCCCAGTTCCGAACCGAGGACGATCTGGAGCACGATCGCGGTGACGAACACCGGGATCGAGATCAGGAACGTGGTGGACATCAGCACGAGGTTGTCGAGGAAACCCTTGCCGCGCAGGCCGGTCAGGATGCCGGCGGACAGGCCGATGATCGCTTCGATGGCCACCGCGATAAGGGCGAGCCGGACGGTCACCGGATAGGCGTTCCCGATCAGTTCGCCGACCGAGACACCGTTGAAGGTCTCGCCCCAGTCACCGGTGAACAGGTTGCCGAGGTACTTGAAGTACTGGACGAAGATCGAATCGTCGAGATTGAACTTGTCGGTCATCATCTCGATGTAGGCGGGCGGGCAGGCGACCTGACCGCATTTGCCGGCGAACGGGTCACCGGGCACCGCCCACACGAGGGCGTAGATGAGGAACGTGGTGCCGAAGAAGACCGGGATGAGTTGAAGGAGGCGTCGAAGGATGTATTGGGGCATGGGCGTGCCGTCCTGGGGATCGCGTGGTGGGAGCCGGGGTTCCGGCGGGCCGGGCGCGCTGCGCACCCGGCCCGCCGGACCACGCGATTACTTCGCCGCGACCTCGATGGACGAGTAGTCCGCGAGACGACCGAAGTCGAGCTTCGCGACCTTCAGCCGGTTCGACTTGCCGCCGACGCCCTTCTCTTCCCAGACGGGGATCTGCGGCAGGTCCTTCGCGATCAGGTCCTCCGCCTGCTGGTACAGCTTGATCGCCGCCGTCTTGTCGGCGGTCTGGTCCGCCTGGTTCAGCAGCGCGTCCACGGCCGGGCTCTTGTACGTCGAGTCGTTCGACGAACCGGTGCTCTTGTAGCGCGGGTTCAGGTAGTTCTCGATCGACGGGTAGTCGGCCGACCAGTCGGAGCGGCCCATGCCGGTCAGCTGGCGGTTGTTGACGATGCTGCGCCACTGGCCGAAGTCGGTCGCCGGGACGAAGTCGCATTCGACGCCGAGCGCGTTCTTGATGCTGTTGCACGCCGCGACCAGCGGTTCCTTGCGGCCACCGTCGGCGTTCGACGCGATGGTCAGCTTGCCGGTGTAACCGGACTTCGCGAAGAGCTCCTTGGCCTTCACCGGATCGAACTTGCAGAATTCGCAGACGCCCGGCCGGTACCCCTCGATGCCGCGCGAAACATAGCCGTCAGCGGGCGAGTAGGTGTCGTTCATGACGGTCTTGACGATCTGCTCGCGGTCGATGGCCATCGAGATCGCCTTGCGCAGGTCCAGGTTGTCGTAACCCGGGACGTAGTACGGGATGGCGAGCGCGCTGATGCCGAGCAGGTTTCCTTCGACCAGACGCTCACCGAGGTCGGCCTTGTACTTCCCGCCTGCCTTCGCCGAGGGCGGGAGCGCCTCCATGAAGTCGAGACGGTTGCTCAGCAGATCCTGGTACGCGGTCTCCTGGCTGGTGTAGATGCGGACTTCGAGGTCCTTGAACTTGACCTTGTCCTCGCCCTGGTACTCGTCGAAGCGCGTGAGCTTCATGTTCTGGTTGGGCGTGCGCGAAACGAACTTCAGCGGCCCGTTTCCGATCGGGGCCTTGGCGAACCCCTCCGGGTCGGCGAAGAACTTGTCCGGCAGCGGCGCGAAGGCGAGGTAGCCGATCTTGGTGGCGAACACCGAGAACGGACCCTTGAGGGTGACCTGGAACTCGTAGTCGTTCACGACCTTGAGCCCGGACATCTCCTTGACGGCCGGCTCTTTGGCGCTGATCTCGTCGTAGCCCTGGATCTGCTCGAAGAACGACGCGTTCTGCATGCCGTTCTTGCCGTTCGCGCTGTAGTTCCACGCGTCGACGAAGTTCTTGGCCTTGACCTCGGTCCCGTCGTGGAACTTCCAGCCCTTTTTGAGCTTGATGTCGAAGACCTTCGAATCGGTCGTGGTGATCGATTCGGCCATCAGGTTGTACGGCTCGGCGGTGTCGGACTTGTAGCCGACCAGCGCCGAGAAGACCGGCTTGAGCGCCTTGGACCCACCGAGTTCGTTGGTGTTGGCGGGAATCAGCGTGTTCTCCGGCTCGGTGCCGTAGACCGAAACGGACGCGTTGGCGTCGGCGGCGCCGGATCCCTTGTCGTCCTTGGACCCACCACCCCCACAGGCCGTCAGCAGCAGGGCCGCCGTGGCCACCACCGCCGTCGCTCCCCAGAACCCGCGTGAAGCCCGCATGTCCCCTCCAACTCTCGTCGTCGGATAGTCCGGCGAGCGCTGGTCGCGCCCCACCGCCCAGAAGGTGAGACGACGCTATGGGACAGGTGAAGCCGATCACAGTGCGTTGGTGTTGCAAATGGGTGACGGTGTCCCGGACCACCCGGTTAGAGCACAACGTTGGTAGGAACGAGGCTGGTCCGAACGGGCTAATCCGGACTGGAGGTCACCACTTGATCACCGAAAGAAATGGCTTCACGTAAGAGAAACCCGGCTGTCAAGCCAGCGACAGCGCGATCCCGTCGAGGATGTCGTGCTCGGAGATCACCAATTCGTCAGGACCACCGCGCGTGGCGAACTGCTCCGCCAGGACCTGCACGATCACCGAACCGCCGCCGATCACGTCGACCCGCCCGGGGTGGATCACCGGGTTCGCGGCGCGGGTCGCGTGGTCGGCCGTGAGGAGCGACTGCGCGACGCGGTCGATTTCGGCGTGGGAGAGCTTCGAGAGGTGGGTTCGCTCGGAGTCGTACTCCGCCAGCCCCTGTGCCACGGCCGTCAGGGTCGTGACCGTCCCGGCGACACCGATCCAAGTCTTGGCGGTGGACACGTCCACGACGTCGAAGGCTTCGGTGAGCACTTTGGCGGCCAGTTCGCGGGCTTCGGCGATCTCGCCCGCTGTCGGCGGGTCGGACTTCAGCGCGCGTTCGGTGATCCGCACGCAGCCGATGTCGACCGATTTGGCCGCGATGACCTCGGCCTTGCGGCCGTCCCAGGTGCCGACCACGAGTTCGGTCGAGCCGCCGCCGACGTCCACCACCACGAAGGGGCCGTCATCGGGATCCTGCTCGCCGACGGCGCCGGTGAAAGACAGCCGCGCCTCTTCGTCGCCGCTGATGACTTCGGCTTCGGTACCGAGCACTTCACGAGTCATCGCGAAGAACTCGTCGCGGTTGCTCGCGTCGCGAGTCGCCGACGTCGCGACCATGCGGACCTTTTCCACGCCCTTGCGGCGCGCGGCGATCGTGTAGTCGGCCAGCGCCGCGCGGGTGCGCTCGAGCGCCTCGGGGGCCAGCCTGCCGGTGGCGTCCACACCCTGACCGAGGCGGACGATCCGCATCTCGCGGTGCAGGTCGCGCAGGTCGACCGTCCCGTCGTGGCGGGGGGTCAGCTCGGCGACGAGCAGGCGGATGGAGTTGGTCCCACAGTCGATCGCGGCAACACGAGGCATGCCCCGGAGATTACCGCGATCATCACCGTCAGGTGGGTTTGGTGCTGTTGCTCGCCGGGGTCACCGTCGTGGTCGTCGTTGTCGTCGTCGGCGAGGAACAGGTCGTCGGCGGCGGAGTCGTGGTCGTCGGGCTCGTGCTCGAGGTGGTCGGTTGCGTCTCCGTCACGGTGACCGTGGGGCACGCCGGCTTCGAGCTGCTCGTCGGAGATTTCGACGACGAAGAAGGACTATTCGTCGGCGGCAGCGAAGTCGACGGCGGCGGTGTCACCGAACCGGGCGGCGTCGACGGCACCGGGGGCGGCGGCACCGACGCGGGCGGCGGAGCGGCGGCGGCGTTCGGGGCACCGATGGGCACCCGGCTGTCCGGCGTCGGCATGACCCCCGTGCGGTAGGCCTCGGCCCAGATCAGCACGGTGTTCACGTAGGTGTCGGAGTTGTTGTAGCGGAACACGGCCGCGCGCAACTGGTCCGGTTTGGACAGATCGAGCCCGCCGGAGCACAGGTAGCGGCCGGTGCCGAGCGCCGCGTCGAAGATGTTGTTCGGGTTCGACTCGCCGTCGCCGTTGCCGTCGGAGGCGTAGCGGGCCCAGGTCGACGGGATGAACTGCGTCGGGCCGACGGCGCGGTCCCAGACCGTGTCGCCGTCGTACTTGCCGCCGTCGGTGTCCGGGATGGCCGCGAACGGTCCGGCGCCGTTGAGCTGCGGTCCGAGGATCGGTTCGAGGGTGTTGCCGTTCGCGTCGACGAAACCGCCGCGCGCGTGGTTGGACTCGATCCGGCCGATGCTCGCGATCAGCGCCCAGTCGATGTGACAGCCGGGCTGTTCGGCGATGAGGATGTCGGCGGCTTTGCGGTACGCGGCGAGGGCGGTGACCGGGATGCCGAGCGGACCGTTGGGGAGTTCGTCCGCGGGGAGCGGGAGCGGGGTCGGCGCGTTCGGCAGGCTGCCGTCGACGCCGATCTGCTGCACGAGCGGGTTCTTCGGGTCATAGCCGCCGACGAGGGCGACGTTGCCGGTATGGACCGTGCTCGCCGTCGCGGCCCAGCTGCCGGCGCCGACGACCGCGGCACCGGCCGGGACGATGGCGAGGACACCTCCGGTCACCGCGGCGATCGTGCGGTGCCGGAGACAGAGTCTCCGGACATGACCTGTCACCGCGCCTGGCACGTGCCTCACGCGCATACCTCAGAACCCTCCCGGCGGATCGCGACTCGACGATCCGGTTACTTCCCACCCGACAACCTCGACCGGTGCCCAGCCTGCCGCATACGGTGACCGGTTTCACCCCATAGGGGAGGACCAGTTGGTCGACGAAGGATGAATTAACCCACCTGGAGGAACTATCTGTGCACCGGGCGCCGGTGTTACCCCTGGCAGTCGCCCGACGGCCAGCCGTTGGCCTTGAGCAGCGCGAGGGTCTCGTCCCCGAACGGGTTCACCCCGGGGCCGACGGCGAGCGTGTGCGCCAGGTGGACGTGCAGGCATTTGACGCGGCCGGGCATCCCGCCCGCGCTGACCTCGTGGCCGAGCGAGTCGATGGCGTCGCGTTCGGCGAGGTAGCTCTCGTGGGTCCGCTGGTAGGTGGCCGCCAGCTCGGGGTCCTCCGCGAGCCTGTCGGTCATCTCCTTCATCAGCCCGGACGCCTCGAGCGTGCCGACCATCGAAGTCAGCTTCGGGCAGGTCAAGTAGTAGAGCGTCGGGAAGGGGGTGCCGTCGTCGAGGCGGGGGCTGGTCTGCACGACCGACGGGTGGCCGCTCGGGCAGCGCGCGGCGACGGCGCGCAGCGCACGGGGCGCCCGGCCGAGCTGTTCCGCGATGATCTCGCGGTCGGCGTCGGTCACAGGCTCGTATGAAGACTTTTCCGTGCTGTTCACGCCCACAAGGCTAAAGGCAGAGCTTCAGCCGCCCGCGACCTGATCCCACAGCTTCTCGTACCAGGAGCCCGCGGGCACCGGCTGCTGGCCTTGCGGCTCTCCCTGCTCGGGCGCCTTGTCCTCGGGGAGCTGCACGATGTACGGCGTCTCGCCGGGCTTCACGAAACCGAAGCGCTTACGAGCCTCGGCCTCGATCTGCGCGGGGTCGCTCAGCTCGCCCTTGCGGCCTTCCAACTGGGCGACGGTCCGCTGCAGTTCGGACTGCAACTGCTGCTGTTCGTTCACCTCGGACTTCTGGCTGAGGTAGGTGCGCAGCGGGACGGCGATGGTGAACGCGAGCGCGCACACCACGATCGCCACCACCGCGGCCCGGCGGGTGGTGGACATGCCGAGCACCTTCGCGGCACCCGATGCCCTTTTCGCCGCCAGGCTGCGGCGCAGCCGGGTTCGGGCGCGGACCTCCGTCGTCGTCGTGCGGCGGGCACTCTCCGGCCGGCGGCCCCTGCTGGAGCCACCGCCGTCCGCACGCCCGCTACGACGGGTCCGCGCCTTCCCCCGGTCTGCCATGGCTGGTTACCCCTCGGCGCTGAACCGCGGGAACGCGAGGTCGCCGGCGTAGCGCGCCGCGTCGGCGAGGGTCTCCTCGATGCGGAGCAGCTGGTTGTACTTGGCGATCCGCTCGCCGCGTGCCGGGGCGCCGGTCTTGATCTGCCCGACACCGGTCGCGACGGCCAGGTCCGCGATGAAGGTGTCCTCGGTCTCGCCGGACCGGTGGCTCATCATCGACTTGTAGCCGTACGAGGTGGCCAGCGAGATCGCGTCGAGGGTCTCCGACAGCGTGCCGATCTGGTTGACCTTCACCAGCAGCGCGTTGGCGGCGCGGCGGGTGATGCCCTCTTCGAGGCGGTCCGGGTTGGTGACGAACAGGTCGTCGCCGACGATCTGGACCTTCTCGCCGACCTCGGCGGTCAGCTGGACCCAGCCGTCCCAGTCGTCCTCGCTCAGCGGGTCCTCGATGGACACGAGCGGGTAGTCGCGCAGCAGTTCGGCGTAGTAGGCCGACATCTGCTCGGCGCTCTTCTTCGCACCTTCGAATGTGTACGCACCGTCGGAGAAGAACTCCGTCGCGGCGACGTCGAGCGCGAGCGCGACGTCGCGGCCCGGGGCGTACCCGGCCTTCTCGATCGCCTGAAGGATCAGGTCGAGCGCTTCGCGGTTGTTCTTCAGGCTGGGCGCGAAGCCGCCTTCGTCGCCGAGGCCGGTGGACAGGCCGCGGCCCTTCAGGACCGACTTCAGCGAGTGGTAGACCTCGGTGCCCCAGCGCAGGGCCTCGCGGAACGACTCGGCGCCGATCGGCGCGATCATGAATTCCTGGATGTCCACATCGGTGTCGGCGTGCGCGCCACCATTGAGGATGTTCAGCATCGGCACCGGCAGCACGTGTGCGTTCGGCCCGCCGAGGTAGCGGAACAGCTCCAGCTCGGCCGACTCCGCGGCGGCCTTCGCGACGGCGAGCGAAACGCCGAGGATGGCGTTCGCGCCGAGGCGGGACTTCGCCGGGGTGCCGTCGAGGTCGACCAGCTTCTGGTCGACGATGCGCTGGTCGACGGCTTCGGTGCCGACCAGGTCCGGGCCGATCTCGTCCAGGACGGCCGCGACCGCGCGCTCGACACCCTTGCCGTTGTACCGGCCGGTGTCGCCGTCACGCAGCTCGACGGCTTCGTGTTCGCCGGTGGACGCACCCGAGGGGACCGCGGCCCGCGCCAGCGTGCCGTCGTCGAGAGCCACCTCCACTTCGACCGTCGGGTTGCCTCGCGAGTCCAGAATCTCGCGAGCGCCTACCTGCTCGATGAGCGCCACGCCATGCTCCTCATGTGGGTCGTGCCTGCGGTGACGGGGCCCAGCCTAGCCGTCGGCGTCGTTCACCCGTTGGAGGCACGCGCCACATCGAGCTTTGACCGAACCTATTCGGTGGGTGGTTCACCTGCGCGAACTTCACGCCAGCCTGACGGAAGCTCGACGGTGTCGGAGAACTGCTGCCAGAAAGTCCAGCTGTTGCCGCCGATGTCGGACACGGTGAACACGCGGGCGCCGTAGGGCTGGTCCTGGGGCGCGTCGAGGTCGGCGTCTTCGCCCAGTGCGGCGCGGACCCGCTCGTACTGCGCGTCGGCGTCGGCGACGTAGACGATGTTCAGCTGCCCGACCGGGCCGTCGACGCCCTTGGCCTGCCAGTACTCGGGGCCGACCCCGGCCAGCTGGATCTTGGCCGGGCCGGCGCACAGCGTGGCCTGGAACACCTCTCCCGAGCCATCGGCGAAGCGCACCTCTTCGGTGAACCCGAACACTCTGACCAGCCACGCGACAGCCTCGGTCGCGTCGGCGTAGTAGAGGTACGGCGCGAGCCCGACGTAACCGGGTTCGCTTTCGGGCCTATCCGCTTCGGTACTGCTCATGGCAGGACAGTCCACCATGACCGTTTCAGCAGTCGAGATCGGCCCTGCCCCGGCGTATCGTGGAGCGGACCATGATGGATGCCGAACCCGCCCCAGAACCCGGTCAGGACTCGTCCGGTGAGTCTCGGTTCCGTGCCTTCCGACAGGCGGAGGCGCTGGTCGAAAGCCGCAGGCCGCTCGACGCCCTCAAAGCCCTCGAGCCCCTGCTGGAGGAAGAAACCGACAAACCGAGCGTTCAGTTGCTGGCAGGCCGCGCGTACTTCCACTCCGCACAGTTGCGGCGGGCCGAACGCGCCTTCACCCGGGTGCTGGAACTGGACCCGACCGATCATTACGCACGGTTCGTGCTCGGGCGGACCCTCCAGCGCCTCGGCCGGTTGACCGAGGCGCTCGCGCAGATGCGGATCGCGTCGGCGATGCACCCGATCCCGGAGTATCTGGAAGCGATCAGCGAGGTCAGCGCGCGGATCGCGTTGCGCGACTGACCTGACCGCGGTCGCGGCGGGAGCAAGGGACCTTTGCTCTCATTTGGACCTGGCCCGCAGGTGGGCGCGCTCGCCCTGCTTGCCGAACAGCACCAGCAGTTCCACCGGCCCCGGTCCCGCGCTCCCGAACCAGTGCGGCACCCGCGTGTCGAATTCCGCGGCTTCGCCGGGACCCATCGTGAAGTCGCGGTCACCGAGCACCGCCCGCAACCGTCCGCTGAGGACGTACATCCACTCGTAGCCCTCGTGCGTCCGCTGCACCGGCTCGATGTCCTCCACCGGGATCAGCAGTTTGAAGGCCTGCGGCTGGCCCGGCTGCGCGGTCAGCGACCAGGCGGTGAACCTGCCGAACTTCTGCGGTTTCATCCGGACCCGCGGATCGGACGGCTCGGGTTCGCCGACCAGTTCGTCGAGCGGGACCTGATGCGCCGCCGACAACGTGAGCAGCAGCTCCAGGGTGGCCTTCCGGGTGCCCGATTCGAGCCGCGAGAGCGTGCTGGCGGAGATCCCCGTCGCCTCCGAAAGCGCGGAAAGGGTGGTGCCGCGTTCCTTGCGAAGCTGCTTGAGTTTCGGGCCGACCTCGGCGAGCCGCCGTTCGATGTCCTCCATGTCCCCAGTTTGCCAAATCGGCAACTAACTTTGCCATATTTCGAACGAATACGGATGCTCGGGAACATGGACAACGAATATGACGTGGTGATCATCGGCGGTGGTGTCGCGGGCCTCAGCGCGGCGTTGGTGCTGGGCAGGGCGCGGCGCAAGGTGGTCGTGATCGATGGAGGCACCCCGCGCAACGCCCCCGCCGCGCACGCACAAGGTTTCCTGACCAGGGACGGCATTCCACCCAAAGAGTTACTGGCGATAGGTCGTGACGAAGTCCGCGGCTACGGCGTGGAGATCGTCGACGACGTCGTCCACCGGCTACGGCACGACAAGGCAGTGGAGCTGGCGAGCGGCCGGGTCCTCAGCGGTCGCCGGATCGTCGTGACCACCGGGCTGGCCGACGAAATGCCGGAAGTCCCCGGTGTCGCGGAGCGCTTCGGCACCGACGTGCTGCACTGCCCGTACTGCCACGGCTGGGAAGTGCGAGATCAGCGCTTCGGCGTGCTCGCCACCTCCGACAAGGCGTTCCACCAGGCGCTGATCGTCTGGCAGTGGAGCAAGGATTTGACCTTCTTCACGCACACGCAGCAGATCTCCGCCGAAGACAGGGCGAAGCTGACCGGGCTGGGCATCCGGATCGTCGACGGGAAGGTGTCCGAGCTCGCCGTCGAAAACGACCGGCTGACCGGCGTCCGGCTCGTCGACGGCGACTTCGTCGAACGCGATGTCGTGTTCGTCGGCCCGAAGTTCGTCCCGCACGACAGGCTTCTCGCTCAGATCGGGTGCGCGCGCACCGAGAGCGGCGCGATCGAGGTGGACGCGCAGGGCCGGACGAACGTGGACGGCGTCTGGGCGGCGGGGAACGTCGTCGATCCGATGGCGCAGCTGGTCGTCGCGGCGGGCGACGCCTACCGGATGGCCGCGGCGCTCAATTTCGATCTGGTGCTCGAGGATCAGGGCGCGACGCTGGCGTCCGCGTAGGCGTCGGCCGCGCTGAAGACTTCTTGCGTGTACGGAACGGCGGGGTCGAACGTCCGCATCGACTTCCACCAGCCTTCCGGGGTGGCGACGTCGTCGCCGGCGGCGCACAGGTAGCGGCCGGTGGTGAAGGCGGCGTCGTCGAGGTCCTTCGGATCCGGCTGCTTCCCGTCGCTCCTGGCGCGGGCGGAATGCTTGGCCCAGATGTCGGGCGCGAGCGTGATCGGGCCGGGCCTGCCCTGCGCCGCTTCGACATGGGAAATTCCGGCGAGGGTCGCCCACGAGAGGTGACAGCCCGGCTTCTGCCGCCGAAGCCACATCTCCGCACGGCCGTAAGCGGACAGGTCGGTGACGGAGAGCTTGGTCTTCGCGGCCACTCGTTTCGCCCAGATCTCGAGTTCGGCCGCGTCGGAAACGGTGGGCCGGTCGGGCGGCGCGGCGAGCCCGGCGCGCGGCGTCGCCGCCCCCGGCTGCGGCTTCTGGTCAGGAACCGCGAGCGCGGGTTGGGGCTGAGGCGGCGGAGGCGGGGGTCCCGCCCCCTCCGGCCGGTTCACCCCGACCGTCATGATCAGGATCACCCCCGTGAGCACGAGCCCGCCCGCGAAAGCGAGCTTGGGGACGTACGGCGGCAGAGGGCGCGCTGGGTGCTCCGGGGCTTCGGTGCTCTGGGCGGTTTCGGCCACCCGGTCAGGTTACTTCGCCACACTTCCGGGCGATGACCCATTCGGCTTACGAAGCCAACTGACGGTAAAGCGAATCGGCGACCGGTCCCCGGCGGCCGATTCGTTATGTGCCTCACCCAGGACGCGCTGACCTGGGGATGCTTACGAGCCCCCGTCCGATCAAGACCTCTTCGAACGTTTCGTCCACTTTCGGACCGCGTCACTCCCCCTGGACTTTCAGGGAAGCCTTACCTAAAACCAGGAGGTTCAGTCGGCACGACCAAGGAGAAACGACGTGTGGTTCGCGAGTGCGCTCATCGGCCTGCGTGAAGGCTTGGAAGCGGCCCTCGTCGTCAGCATCCTCGTCGCGTTCCTGGTCAAGACCGAGCGGCGGCACGCGCTGCGCTGGGTGTGGCTCGGCGTGAGCGTCGCCGTCCTGCTCTCGGTCGGGGTCGGCGCGATCCTCACCTATTCCACCGCGCAGCTGACCTTCGAGCAGCAGGAGCTGCTCGGCGGCACCCTGTCGATCGTCGCGGTCGGCTTCGTGACGGCGATGATCTTCTGGATGCGCAAAGCGTCGAGGACGATCGCCGCGGAACTGCGCGGGAAGCTGGACGACGCGCTCGACGTGGGCCCTGTCGCGGTCCTCGTCCTTTCGTTCTTCGCCGTCGGCCGTGAAGGCCTGGAGACGGCGGTGTTCTTCTACTCGACCGTGCAGACAGCGCAGGGCGGGACCACCGAGCCGCTGATCGGCTTCACCGCGGGCATCCTCGTCGCGGTCGTGCTGGCGTACCTGATCTACCGCGGCGCCGTCCGGTTCGACCTCGGCAAGTTCTTCACGATCACCGGTGTCCTGCTGGTGTTCGTGGCGGCGGGCGTACTCGGCTACGGCCTGCACGACCTGCAGGAGGCCGCCTTCCTGCCCGGTTTGACCACGCTCGCTTTCGACGCGTCGGCCGTCCTCCCGGAGACCAGCTGGTACGGCGCGCTGCTCAAGGGGATCTTCAACTATTCGCAGCAGACGACGGTCCTGCAGGCCGTCGCCTGGGTCGCGTACGTGGCGATCGTGCTGCCCCTGCTCCTCAGGCCCAAGAAGAAGGCCGTGGCGGTACCCGCCGCGGCCGCGATCAAGGAGTGACCCCCGTGTCTCGTCGATTCCCGCTCGCCGCGTTCGCCGGCGTCGGCGCCCTGGTGCTCACCGCCTGCGGTGGTGGCGGGGAAACGCCCGCCGCGGCAGGCGGCCCGATCAAGGTCGAAGCCTCCGACAGTGGCTGCGCCGTCTCGGTCAACACCGCGAACGCGGGCAACGTGACCTTCGAGATCACGAACAAGGGCAGCAAGGTCACCGAGTTCTACCTCTACGCCGAGGGCGACCGGATCATGGGCGAGGTCGAGAACATCGCGCCGGGGCTGAACCGGCGGCTCATCGTCGAGGTCGCGGAGGCGGGCAAGTACCAGACCGCGTGCAAGCCGGGGATGACCGGCGGCGGCATCCGGGGCGACTTCACCGTCACCGGCGGCGGCGCCGCCAAACAGAACGACCCGAACTCGCAGAAGGCGCAGGCGGTCAAGAGCTACGCGGAGTACGTCGCGAACAACACCAAGGCGCTCGACGAGGAGACCACCAAGTTCGTCGCGCTGGTGAAGGCGGGCAAGGTCGACGAGGCGAAGGCCGCGTACGCCCGCACGCGCGTCTACTTCGAGCGCGTCGAGCCGGTGGCCGAGAAGTTCGGCGACCTCGACCCGAAGATCGACGCGCGTGAGGCCGACCTCGAACCGGGTCAGAAGTTCACCGGGTTCCACCGGCTGGAGAAGGACCTCTGGGTGACCGGGCTCCAGTCCGACGCGGGCCAGATCGCCGACCAGCTGCTCGCCGACGTCAAGGAACTGGTCACCAAGTCCGCGGCGATCGAGCTGAACGCGCTCGACCTGGCCAACGGTGCCAAGGAGCTGCTCGACGAGATCGCCACCGGCAAGATCACCGGCGAGGAAGAGGCGTTCTCGCACACCGACCTCTCGGACTTCCAGGGCAACCTCGACGGTTCGAAGGCCGCGATCGCCTCGCTGCGCCCACTGCTGCAGGCCAAGGACCCGGCACTCGTGTCCACTTTGGACAAGGAGTTCGGCAGCGTGCAGGCCCTGCTGGACAAGCAGCGCGAAGGGGACGGCTTCAAGTCGTACACCGCGCTGAGCCAGGACCAGATCAAGGAATTCACGTCGGCGGTGGACGCGCTGAGCGAACCGCTGAGCAAGGTCGCCGAGGTCGCGGCCCAATGACCGGGGCGGAGCACACCTCGGTCTCCCGCCGGAAGCTGTTCGGCATGGCGGGAGCGGGTGCCGCCCTGGTCGGAACCGGCGCCGCCGCCGGAATCGGCGCGAACCGGCTCCTCGGCGGGGACAGCCCGGCGCAGGCGGCACAGAGCGTCGTCGGGTTCCACGGCGAGCACCAGGCCGGGATCGTGACGCCGGTGCAGGAGAACCTGCACTTCGTCGCGCTGGACGTGACGACGAAGGATCGCGAAAAGCTGGTCAAGCTGCTGCGCACGTGGACGGACGCCGCCCGGCGGATGACCGCGGGCCAGGAGGTCGGGACGGGCGGCGCCGTCGGTGGCGCCCCCGCCGCCCCACCGAGTGACACCGGCGAGGCGCTCGACCTGGCGGCGTCGTCACTGACGCTGACCATCGGTTTCGGCCCTTCGCTGTTCGACGACCGGTTCGGGCTCGTTTCGAAACGACCCGCCGCGCTGATCGATCTCCCCCTGTTCCCCGCCGACAAACTCGACCCGGCCCGCGGTGGCGGCGACATCTGTATCCAGGCGTGCGCGGACGATCCACAGGTCGCGGTGCACGCGATCCGGAACCTGGTACGGCTGGGCTTCGGCGTCACCGCGGTGCGCTGGTCGCAGCTCGGGTTCGGCCGCAGTTCGTCGACGTCGCGGGCGCAGTCCACACCGCGGAACCTGTTCGGATTCAAGGACGGGACGCGCAACATCAAGTCCGAGGAGACCGACGTCCTGCGCGATCAGGTGTGGGCGACGGCCGAAGACGGGCAGCCGTGGATGGCGGGCGGTTCGTACCTGGTGGCCAGGCGGATCCGGATGCACATCGAGACCTGGGACCGGGAATCGTTGAAGGGCCAGGAAGGGATCGTCGGCCGGTCGAAGGGCGCGGGCGCGCCACTGGGACAGTCCGCCGAATTCGACGCCCCCGATTTCCAGGTCGGTGGCGCCGGTGGCGAGAAGCTGATCCCGGAGGACTCCCACGTCCGGCTGGCGTCGCACGAGAACCTGAACGGGGCGCGGATCCTGCGCCGCGGCTACAACTTCGTCGACGGTTCCGACGGGGTCGGGCACCTCGAAGCGGGGCTGTTCTTCCTCGCGTTCAACCGGGACACGCGCAAGCAGTTCGTGCCGATGCAGCAGGCACTGTCGTCGAAGGACGCGATGATGGAGTACCTGCAGCACACGGGATCCGCCCATTTCGCCGTGCCTCCGGGCGTGCGCGAAGGTGGTTTCTGGGGCGAGGGCCTGTTCTCTTGACCTCCAGTTAAGTGGAGGTCGCACACTGGGTTCCATGTTCAGTGAAGCGGAACTCGACTACCTCGCCAACCAAGGACTCGGGCGGCTCGCGACGGCACAGCCGGACGGGACGCTGCAGGTCAGCCCGGTCGGCTACGCCTACAACACCGAGACCAAGACGATCGACATCAGTGGCTACGAACTGGCGAAGAGCAAGAAGTTCCGGAACGTGGCCGCCAACGGGCAGGCCGCGTTCGTGGTGGACGACATGCCGTCGTACGACCCGCCGAGGATCCGCTGCCTCGAGATCCGCGGCCGGGCCGAGGCGCTGACCGGCGCCCGCACGGCCGACGGTCATTTCGACGGCGCGGTGATCCGGATCCATCCCTCGCGGATCATCAGCCTCGGCGTCGACGACCCGGACCACGACCCGCTCGATCTCGTTCCGCACAACCGGAACGTCTGACGGGGAAAGGGGCGTTCCCGATTCACCGGGAACGCCCCTTTCGTCGCGACAGGGTCAGCGGCGGTTGCCGAAGACCATGTAGGTCCCGAAGCCGGCCACAGCGAGCACCACGGCGGTCCACGTGGCCGCGGCCACGTCGGCGGGCTGAAGGAGCCAGGTGATCACCAGGTGCGTGGTGTCCGTGCCCGACGTGGTGGCCCAGACCACGAACGAGACGACGAACACGAGCAGCGGCAACGTCCACCCGAAGGCCCCGCCGAACAGCACCGCGGCGATCCCGACGAGACCGAGCAGCCCGCCCGCGTTCCGCACGATGATCTCCATCGGGACCCGCTCCGCTTCCCACAACCGCGGCAGCAGCACGGCACCGACGGCGAGGCCGCCGATCAACAGGAGATGCAGGCCGCGCCGGGGCGCCCACCGGATCGCGGCGGTCCGATCGAGATCGACGTCCTGCCCGCTGAGGCCGATGGCGGTCACCGCGACCGCCACCAAGAGCGCCAGGGAAACCGGGATCTCCGACCAGCGGTCCCGCGCCAGGAACCAGATCACCGCCATGCTCACCACCAGCGCCGCGAACGACGCCGGCATGGCACGTGAGCGGGCGTACAGCACCGCCCATCTCATCGGGCACCGCCGAGCAGGACGTCGAGTTGCTTGCCTTGGCAGGTCAGGCCCGCCTTCCGCTGCGCGATGATCCGGTCGCGCTGCACGTCGGGCGGCAGGGCACGGAAGATCTCCCACTTCCGGACGAGCTCGGTCTTCTTCTCGTCGGTCAGCCACGCACCTTCGAGCATCTTCCACTCACCGAGGAACCAGCTCGACGAGATCGACCGTGCGGCGAGTTCGTCCAAGAAGTCCGAGGTGCCGTGGAGCGAATAACAGGTCGGTGTCCCGGCGCCGGCCACCAGTACCCGCGTCACGTCGTCCGAATTCATGCTCGAACGGATGGACCAGTCCAGCAGGTCGACGGAGACGGTGTCGGCGGCACGCGGCGGCACCTTGTCGGAGTCCACCCGCCTGTCCAGTACCGTGACCTTGACCGGCGCGTCCGGCAGTGTTCCCAGTAGCCGCAACGCTTCTTTGCCAGGCCCGGCGAGACGCGGGAGTTCGGCCTCGAGCACGCGGGGAACGCAGACCGGGCCATCGCAGACCATCTCGGTCGCACGCTTGTCGACGACCTTGGCTTCGGCCATGGTCGCGGGCAGAACCGGCACCGCGATCGCGGCCGCCACCAGCGCGGGGACGACG
Source organism: Amycolatopsis sp. NPDC102522 (assembly GCF_055584485.1). Classification (NCBI taxonomy): domain Bacteria; kingdom Bacillati; phylum Actinomycetota; class Actinomycetes; order Pseudonocardiales; family Pseudonocardiaceae; genus Amycolatopsis; species Amycolatopsis sp. NPDC102522. The sequence goes on from NZ_JBVJLY010000002.1 coordinate 717,590, forward strand.
GCGAGTGCCTTCGCCCGCTTGGAATGTGCGGCCAGCAAGAGGAACCCGGTCGCGGCCAGTCCGGCGAGCCAGGCCCCCTGCCCGAAATCCATCCGGCTCGCGGTGGTGACGAACGGATTGTTGGCGACCTCCAACGCCGGGGAGAGCAACGAGACCCGGTACGGGACAGCATCCATCAGGATGCTGCCTCCCGACCCGGAGATCTGGAACACGATCGCGGTCACGAAAGCGGCGACGGCCACGGCCGGCGCGGTCAGCGGATGCGGTAGCAACCGGCCGATCCCGAGCCCGATCCAGGCGCCCGCGAGCATCGCGAGCACGCCGACCACGACGATCGGCAACCAGCCGAAGGTGAAGAACCCGCCGCTGAAGACGGCTTGGACGGCGCCGACGGCGAAGATCAGCAGATAGCCCAGCACCAGCAGGCCGCCCAGCGCGCCGGCGAGTTTCGCGGCCCGCTGCCATCCGGGACGCGGCATGGTGGTCATGAGTTCGGCCGTGCCGGACCGGCTGTCCCGCATGCCCTGGATGGCGCCGGCGCCGATCGCGATCGGCCACAGGAACACCAGTAGGAACCGGCTCCACGCCGCGGCGCGGACCCATTGCTCGTCCCAGGCGAACGGTGGCTTCGTCCACGGACCGGAGAACGAATACAGGAATCCGAACGCGATGACCAGGATCGCGAGAGTGGCCCAAGGGGCGATGGTGCGGCGGAGTTCGATCCGCAGAATCCGCGTGTTCACCAGTTCCCCCTCCCCTGTTCGTGCCCGAGGAGTGCCGAATAGCCGCGTTCGATCGGGCTGTCGCCGACGTACTCGGCGGTCCCGGCGGCGGCCATTTCGTCCGGAGTCCCCTGGAAGACGAGCTTGCCGTTTTCGAACAGCACGACGTCGGTGCACGCGGTGGCGACGTCCTCGACGAGGTGCGTCGAGACCACGACGCAGGCGTCACGCCCCATTTCCTGCATGAGCTCCCGGAACCGCACGCGCTGCGCCGGGTCGAGTCCGGCGGTCGGCTCGTCCAGCAGGAGGACGTCCGGATCGTTCACGATCGCCTGCGCGATCCCGACCCGCCGCACCATGCCGCCGGAGAGCGTCTTCATCTTGTCGTCGGCGCGATCGGCGAGGCCGACCCGTTCGATCGAACGCTGCACCGCTCCCGGGATGTCCTCTTTGGACATTTCCTTGAGCCACGCGATGTACTCGACGAACTCGCGAACGGTGAAGCGCTTGTAAAAGCCGAAATTCTGCGGCAGGTAGCCGATACGACGGCGCAGGCGGCGCTGGTCGGTGAATCCCCCGACGGATTCACCGAGCAGCGACAGCCCTCCCTCCGCAGGCCGGAGCACCGTCGCCAGTGCCCGGATCAGTGTGGTCTTCCCTGCCCCGTTCGGACCGAGCAGACCGTGCACCCCCGTGCCCAGTTCCAGATCGAGCCCGTTCACGGCGAACTTGCGTTTACCGACCCGGACCTTCAGTCCCTCCGCTTTGATCTGCCACGCGTAGGTCGTCGGCGCGACCTCCGCGGCCCCGACAGCACGCATCATGTTCTCCCCTTCGTTCATCGTTCGGTTCCGCTGAGCAGGCCGAAGGCACCCCGACGGAGCACCACCACGACCGCGGTCAGCGCGAAGATCACGCCCCACATCGGAAGCAGCCCGGGATCGAGCGCGGTGGCGCGCCCTTGCGAAGCCACCGCGGGCGCCACGATCACCGCCATCCAGATCCCGGACAGGACATACGCCGCCCGCGTCACCCCGATCACCCCGCCGAGCGCGAGCGTCCCGGTGGTGAACGCCAGGCTCGGCAGGAGGCCGAGCCCGAATTCACCGCCCCCGAGCCAGCCGCCGAGGGCCTGAATCGGCAGTACGACGATGAGGACCGCCGTCGTCCGGCGCAGCACCAGGTAGAACCCGCCCCTCGGCGCGGAAGTGACGAGTTCGTAGGCGGGATCGAGGCCCTTGGACCACGACACCGCGACCCCGAGCACCGGCAGCACGGGTGAGAAGAGCTGGACGAACGAGTAGCCCTCGCTCCAGCCGAAAGCGAACCAGTCCAGCAGGAAGCCGATCGCCGGGATCAGGGTGATCATCACCAGCCACGGCAGCATCACCGGCGTCACCCAGGTATGCAGCCGCCCGGCCCAGCGGCTTCGGAACGGTCCCGGTCCTGTTTCGGCCAGTTTCGGGCCCAGTCCGGCCCAGACGTCGCCCACCAGCGCCGACACCGTCGGCGAACTGATTTCGGACAGCCTCCCCCGGCATTCCGCGCAGGCTTCGAGGTGGGCTTCGACAGCCCAGATCTCGTCGCCCGCCAAGCCGTCGTCCCCGCGGACATACCCGGCGAGGAGCTGTCCGGACACGTGTTCCTTCTTCACGACAGCGCCTCCCGCATCGCGATCCGAGCCCGCCTTGCGCGGGTTTTGACGGTTCCTTCAGGCAGGCCGAGCAGGACCGCGGTCTCACGGACGGTCAGCCCGTCGAGCACCATGGCCTGCAGAACCTGGCGTAGTTCGGGAGCGAGCCGTCGCAGCGCGTCACCGACGTGGTCGCCGACCGCACCGGCCAGCGCCTCGTCCTCGGCGGCGGGCGCGACGGTGGTTTCCGCGACCGGCATCGGCTGCGCGTACCGGGCGCGGCGTCGGAAGGCGTCGACCAACCGCCGCGCGGCGATCGTCCACAGCCAGCCGACGGCGCTCCCACCGACGGCCGAACCGGCGAACGCGCCCGCCGCGCGCCACACCGCGAGGTACGTCTCCTGCATCACCTCGGCGACGATCTGCTCGTCGGCGCAGCGGCGGCGCAGGCGCACGGCCAGCCACGGCGACGTGCGGCGGTAGAGCTCCTCGAACGCCGCGCGGTCACCTTTGGCCGTGCGGCGGACGAGCTGCTCTTCGTCCGGTTCCGTTCCCTTCACACCCGGCAAGACGCCGGGATCGCGTGATCGGTTCTCACTCGATTGTGTTCCACATCACAGCGGTCGCGCGGGCATGGCCGCTTTCTCGTCGAAAGCGGAGCGGGCGGCGAAGATCTGGTCGACGTTTTCGACGGCCCATTCGGCGACGGCGTTCGTCAGCCTGCCGACGTCGACACCGAGCGGGGTGAGCCCGTACTCGACCCGCGGCGGGACGGTGGGATAGACGTCCCGCCGGATCAGCCCGTCCCGTTCCAGGGAGCGGAGCGTCTGGGTCAGCATCTTCTGCGTGATCCCGTCGAGCAAACGGCGAAGTTCGCTGAACCGCATCGGCCGCTCATAACGCCTGATCGCGCCGAGGACGTAGAGCGCCCATTTGTTCGCGAGCACTTCGATGACCGTCCTGGACGGGCAGTCACGGCCGTGCACGGCCACCCATTCCTCGAATATCCGCCGCTCATCGAAGGTACCCATGAGGTACCTAGATACCAGTGCAGTGCCTACTTCACAACGGGTACCTGACACCGAGATGCTCATTTCCATGCGAAAGATCCAGCAAGTCTCCTTCGGCGGGCCCGACGTTCTTCACCTCGCCGAATCGGAAAAGCCCGTTCCGGGAGAGGGCCAGGTCCTGGTGCGCGTCCACGCCGCCGGGGTGAATCCGGCGGATTGGAAGATCCGGAACGGGCTGGTCACCGGCGACCTGCCACTGACCGTGGGACTCGATTTCTCGGGGGTGGTCGACTCGGCGGGGACGCGGTTCCGGCCCGGAGACGAGGTCTACGGCGTCACGTTCCCGCCGAACGGCTCGTATGCCGAGTACGTCACGGTCAGCGAAGACGCTCTCGCGCTGAAACCGGAAAGTTTCGATCACGTCGAGGCGGCCGCGCTCCCGATCGCGGCGCTGACCGCGTGGCAGCCGTTCACGCGAGTCTTCCCGGTCGGACCGGGTCACCGGGTGCTCGTCCACGCCGCGGCGGGCGGGGTCGGCCATCTCGCCGTCCAGATCGCGAAGGCGCGGGGCGCGTACGTCATCGGGACCGCACGGGAGGCGAAGCACGCGTTCCTGCGCGATCTCGGCGCGGACGAGTTGATCGACTACACGACCGGCGATTTTGCGAAATCGCAGGCCGTCGACGTCGTGCTCGACCCGATCTCCGGCGACTACGGTCCCCGCTCCCTGGACACGCTGAAACCGGGAGGTTCGCTGATCGACATCGTCGGGCACGGTCCGGATCGGACGGAGGTCCGGCGGAAGGCCGAAGAACTCGGACTCCGTTTCGACGAGTTCTACGTCTCCCCGTCCGGAACGGACCTGGCGGAAATCGCCGCTTTGGCCGACGCCGGTTCACTCCGGGTCTCGATCGCCGAAGTGCTCCCGCTCGAACAAGCGGCGAAAGCGCACGAACTGAGCGAGTCCGGACGCGTCCAGGGCAAGCTCGTGCTGACGATCTAGTTCGGCCAGAACTTGCGCCAGCCGTCGGCCTCCAGCGTCGTCGGTTCGAGACCGGCGTCGCGGGCGGCCTGTTCGGCGTCGCGGATGTCCTGCGCGAACCGCTTCGCCACGGCACGGAGCTCGCCCTCGGGATCGACGCCTGCCCGGCGGGCGGTCGCGGCCACCCGGAACAACTGGGCCGCCGCTTCGGAACCTTCGGGGAACAGGTCGAGCGGGATCCCGGCGCGGCCGCTGCGCTGGCCGAGCTTCCCGGCCAGCGCGACGGCGGGCTGGCCGAGCGCGACGCCATCCACAAGGGACTGGCGGCTCTTTTCGGCCTGTTTCAGTTCTTCCCACTTGAGGTTCTGGTCACCGACGGTCTCGACCCGCGGGGCATCGGCGAACACGTGCGGATGACGCCCGACGAGTTTCCCGACCAGATCGGACGCGACCTCGTCGATCCCGAACGGATCGCCCGCGTCCTCGGCGGCGACGCGCGCGTGGAACAGCACTTGGAGCAGGACATCGCCGAGTTCCTCGCGCAAGGCGACCCTGTCGCCCTCCTCGATCGCGTCGAGCAGTTCGTAGGTCTCCTCGATCAGGTACTGGCGCAGCGACTCGTGCGTCTGGACGGCGTCCCACGGGCACCCGCCCGGCGACCGAAGCCGATCCATCACCTCGACGGCTTCGACCAGCGGCGGAACCGGCGTTTCGACCACCCGCGCGCCCGCCCTGATCAGCGCCGCGGCCCTCGGTTCCCCTCGCGAACCGGCGATGAGCACGAGGTCGCGGACCTGTGCGTCACCGAGCGAGGGAATCCCGAAAATGTCGGGATCGACATCGGAAGCCGCGTAAACGGAAGGACTGCTTCGCAAGATCGAGAGTGCCGCGGCGGGCAGTGTCGCCCCGCGGGCGATCACGACGACGGCAGCGGTCACGGGTTTCGCGGGGCGGCACCGTGCACAGGCAGCACGATGCCCTTCTTCGAAGCTTCGTTGGGCGCGAGGTCCATGCCCACGACGTCCCACACGCCGTAGCGCGGGTTGACCTTGAGGTCGACCTGGTCAAGGTACGGCTGCAGGAGTCGGACACCCACGCCTGCCAGCTGCTGGGCGCTGGGCTGTGTGGCCTGATCCGTCGCGACGGGCTTGTCGGCGGCCCGTTCACGCACCACGGCGATGACCCACACCGGCTGCTCGGGCGACGGCCGGAACGCGGTGACGGTGTTGGGCTGGATGCCGAACAGGACGGTGCTCGCGATCCCCGGCGACTGGATCGCCGGCAGCTTCAGCCCGACGTCCACCTTCGTACCGGGCGCGGTCTTGTCCTGCTCGATCACTTCGGCGGCCGCTGTCGGCGAGGCGGCGAACCGCTTGGCCTTCTCGATCGCCTGCTCGCGCAGCTTGTCCGCGTCGGAACCGGTGGCGTCGGTCGAGGAGATCGAGCTGAAATCGAACGTGACGGTGAGCTTGTCCAGGTACTTCATCGCGAGCTGGGTCTGCACAGCCGCGTCGACCAGGGATTCGCGGTGGTCCCGCACGCGCGCCACGAGCTGCTGGACGCTGATCGCGGGGTCGTTCTGCGGGTTGGCCCCCATCGGCTTCGCCAGCGGATCGTTCTGCAACGCGTTCACGACGAGCGACTCGTCGACCTGGACGCCTTCCCGCTGAGCGGCGCGCTCGGTGAGGTCGTGGAGGACCTCCTGGCGCACGATCTCACGGCCGACGAGATCGAGCTTGTGCTCCGCGGCGAGCTGCTGCCCGTACGGATGCTCGCGGACGGCCTTGTCGATCAGCTGCTGCACGCGATCCACTGAAACGGTCTTGCCGTCGACGATCACCGCCGCACCGACCTGCCCGGGTCCGGCGTTGCAGCCGGCGAGGAGAAGAGAACCGGCAAGAACCCCGACCAGCGCACGACGGCGCCCCATGATCCGCATCACAGCGCCTACCCTCTCATACCGGCCCCGGCGAGAGAACCAGGTCGTGAATCGCGATTCGGCTTCGCTCACGCGACGGGTGCCGGCGACTTCATCAGATTCGTCAGCAGCTTCGCGCACCAGTCGAGAAGTTCCTCGTCCCGCAGCACCGGAGCGCCGATGCGGCCGCCCGCCGGACCCTCTGTCGGCTTCGGCACGGAAACCGTGTTCGTCACCGCCTTGTAGAGAGCCTTGGGGTACAAGCGCTTCAACCGCACCATCTGCGAATCCGCCAGCGGCAGCGGCGCGAACCGGATCGACGTGCCCTGGACGGCGACCTCGGTGACGCCCGCCGCGCGGCAGGTGTGCCGGAAAGCGGCGACCGCGAGCAGCCGTCGGACCGCGGCGGGCGGCTGGCCGTAGCGGTCGACCAGTTCCTCTTGCACGGCTTCGAGCCCGGCCTGGTCGGGCGCGGCCGCGATCTTGCGGTACGCCTCCAGCCGCAGCCGCTCGCCCGGGACGTAGTCGTGCGGGATGTGCGCGTCCACCGGGAGGTCGACCCGGACATCGGCGAGTTCTTCGTCCTCCGCTGTGTCCGCGCCCGCGTGCCGCCGGAACGCGTCGACCGCTTCGCCGACAAGCCGCACGTACAGATCGAAACCGACGCCCGCGATGTGCCCGGACTGCTCCGCGCCGAGGATGTTGCCCGCGCCGCGGATCTCCAGGTCCTTCATCGCGACGGCCATACCCGCGCCCAGTTCGGTGTTCTGCGCGATGGTCGCCAGCCGGTCGTGCGCCGTCTCGGTGAGCGGAGCCTCCGGCGGGTACAGGAAGTACGCGTACCCGCGCTCACGCCCGCGCCCGACCCGGCCGCGCAACTGGTGCAGCTGCGCGAGCCCCAACAGGTCACCGCGTTCCACCAGCAGGGTGTTGGCGTTCGAGATGTCCAGCCCGGTCTCGACGATCGTGGTGCAGACGAGCACGTCGTACTCGTTCTCCCAGAAACCCTGGATGATCTTCTCGAGTTTTTCCTCGTTCATCTGCCCGTGCGCGGTGACGACGCGCGCCTCCGGCACCATCTCGCGAATGCGCTTCGCGGCCTTCTCGATCGAAGAAACCCTGTTGTGCACATAGAAGACCTGGCCATCACGCAGCAGTTCGCGGCGGATCGCGGCGCCGACCTGCTTGTCGTCGTACGCGCCGACGTAGGTCAGGATCGGGTGCCTGTCCTCGGGCGGGGTCAGGATCGTGGACATCTCCCGGATCCCGGCGAGCGACATCTCCAGTGTCCGGGGGATCGGGGTCGCCGACATCGTCAGGACGTCGACGTGTGTCCGCAGCGCCTTGATGTGCTCCTTGTGCTCGACGCCGAACCGCTGTTCCTCGTCGACGATCACCAGGCCGAGGTCCTTGTACCGGATCCCGGTCTGCAGCAGGCGATGCGTGCCGATCACGATGTCGACCTCGCCCGCGGCCAGCTGCTCCAGGATCGCGTCGGACTCGTTCTTGTTCGTGAACCGCGAGAGTCCCTTGATCTTCACCGGGAACGAACTCATCCGTTCGGTGAAGGTGTTGAGATGCTGCTGCGCCAGCAGCGTCGTCGGCACCAGCACCGCGACCTGCTTGCCGTCCTGCACCGCCTTGAACGCCGCGCGCACCGCGATCTCGGTCTTGCCGTAGCCGACGTCGCCGCAGATGACGCGGTCCATCGGGACGCCGCGTTCCATGTCCGCCTTGACCTCGTCGATCGCGGCGAGCTGGTCGTTGGTCTCGGTGAACGGGAAGGCGTCTTCGAGCTCGCCTTGCCACGGGGTGTCCTGCCCGAACGGGTGCCCTGGCGCCGCCTGCCGCGCGGCGTAGAGCTGCACCAGCTCGGCGGCGATCTCCTTGACCGCCTTCTTCGCCTTGGCCTTCGTGTTCTTCCAGTCGGACCCGCCTAGCCTGTTCAGCGTCGGCAGCTCGCCGCCGACGTAGCGGGAGACCTCGTCGAGCTGGTCGGTCGGAACGAACAGCCGGTCACCCGGGTGCCCGCGTTTGGAGGAGGCGTACTCCAGCAACAGGTATTCGCGGGTCGCGCCGGCGACGGTGCGCTGCACCATCTCGACGAACCGCCCGATGCCGTGCTGGTCGTGAACGACGTAGTCGCCCGCCTTGAGGGCGAGCGGGTCCACGGCGTTGCGGCGCCGCGAAGGCATCTTGGTACTGAAGTCCTTAGTGGACGTTCCGGCGCCGGAGCCCCGGCCGGTCAGGTCCGACTCGGACAGCACCACGAGGGCACGCTCCGGCGAGACGAAACCGTCCGAAAGACCGCCGCACGTCACCGTCACCACACCGGGCGACGCCGGTCCGGTGAGGCCTTCGGCGAGCGACGCGGGCACGTCCCCCGACGAAAGCTGCTCGACGGCACGGGTCGCGGTGCCGTGCCCGGCGACGACGAGCACGGCCGTTCCCCCCGCGGCCGTGTGCGCACGCAGGTCGGCCGTCGCGCGCTCGACCTCGCCGCGGTAGTTCGGCGCGGCCTCGATCGAGACGCGGTAGACGTCGGGGTCGTCACTGGCCAGCTGCGTCAGCGTCCACCAGGGACGCTTCGTCTCCTGAGCGTGCTTCGCGACCTCCGCGAGGCCTCGGTACGCGGACGCGCCGAGATCGATCGGCGCCTGACCGCCCGCGGCGGCCGTGGTCCAGGACGCCTCGAGGAACTCCTGCCCGGTGCGGACCAGGTCGGCCGCGCGGGCGCGGATCTTCTCCGGATCGGCCAGCAGGACGTGCGTGCCCTGGGGCATCGCGTCGGTCAGCAGGTCCAGCTCGCCCTCGCACAGCACGGGGATGAGCGCCTCCATGCCCTCGACGGGGATCCCGCCGGACAGCTTGGTGAGCATCTCGGTGAGCTGAGCGTCCGCCTCGTACGTCGTCGCCAGCTCGGCGGCCTTCGCCCGGACAGGCTCGGTGAGCAGCAGCTCGCGGCACGGCGGCGCGCTGACGTGCTGGATCTCGCCCGGCAGCGACCGCTGGTCGGACACCGCGAATGCGCGGATCTCGCTGACCTCGTCGCCCCAGAACTCGACCCGCACCGGATGCTGCGCCGTCGGCCCGAACAGGTCGAGGATGCCGCCGCGCACGGCGAACTCGCCGCGCTTCTCGACCATGTCCACCCGCGTGTAGGCGAGCTCGACCAGCCGCTCCAGCAGCCCTTCGAAGCTCTGCTCCTCGCCGACGACCAGGTCGATCGGCGCGAGCGAGCCGAGCCCGGGCGCCATCGGCTGGATGAGGCTGCGGACTGTCGCGACGACGACGCGCAGGCCGTCCTCGCCCGTCTTGAGCCGGTGCAGCACCTCCAGCCGCCGTCCGACAGTGTCCGCCCGCGGGGACAGCCGCTCGTGCGGCAGCGTCTCCCAGGACGGGAAGTCGACGACGGCGCCTTCGCCGAGGAACGACTTCAGCGAGGCTGTCAGCTCGTCGGCCTCGCGGCCGGTGGCGGTCACCGCGAGCACGGGGCGGCCGGCGCCCTCGTCCGCGGCGAGGGCGCCCGCGACCAGCTGGCGGGTGGCGATCGCGCCCTGGAGCTCGAGCACCGGGGCACCGGCCCGCTCGACGACCCCGCGAAGGGCCGGATCGGGAAGGATGGAGTGAAGGAGTCCGGACAATGGAGCGTTTGTCACCGTCCCAGCCTACGTGGGGGCACCGACAGTCCGCCGCGCGATTACCTGGGCAGGGCGTCGACCACCTTCGGGAGCTGCTCGTCGAACTCGACCGGTTCCTGCGTCGCGATCCGGATCAGCACGTGTTCGGCACCCGCGTCCCCGTATTCGCGAAGCCGCTCCGCGACCTGATCCCGGCTGCCCGCGATCTGCACCTGGATCTTCTCGACGAAGTCCAGCGGAACGCCGTAGTTGCGCTGCGCGTAGTCCTCCAGCCGCTCGCGTGCCCGGACCGGGTCGTCTTCGATGAGCACCGTCGCGAACAGCGCGGGTGTCACGGGGCGTACGGCTGCTTCGCGGATCTTCGCGAGGCCTTCGGCATAGTCCGCGACGTCGGGCGGATACGGCAGCCAGCCGTCGTATGACCGGCCCACTCGCTTCAACGCCCCGGGAGTGAAGGCGGCCAGCCACACCGGCGGGCCACCGGGACGGTGCGGCTCCGGGTACTCCGGAAGGGTGTCGTAGTGCAGCACTTCGCCGTGGAACGGGCCGCTCTTCCCGCTCCAGACGTGCCGCCACAGCGCGACGATGTCGTCGAGCCGGGCGCGGCGGCGCTCCCAGGGGACGCCGGTGAAGGCGAATTCGGGTTCGCTGCGGCCCGCGAACCCCGCGCCGACGCCGAGCGTGATCCGACCCTGACTGAGCAGGTCGAGCGAGAGGATCGCGTTCGCGGAAAGGAGCGGATCCCGCAAGGCCGGGAGCAGCGCGGCGGTGCCGAGGGTGACCCGCTCGGTTCTGGCGGCGAACGCGCCGAGCAACGTCAACGGATCGACGGGCGCCTTCGCGAGGGTGTCGCCGACCCAGACCGAATCGAGGCCGAGGCGTTCGGCTTCGACCGCGACGGCGACCATTTCCGGCGCGGTGCGGCCGGCGTCGAGGATGGACCGATAAGTGGGAACGACGAGACCGAATTTCATGCCGGAAGCATCTCCGCGGCGGGGAATCGGCTCAATTCCCTCGAAGGAATAGCGGCGCCGCGCGTGACTCGGCCAAGATGAAGAACATGGTTTCCGGATTCGGCCCCGCGCTCAAGGGCTGGCGCGAGCGGCGGCGGCTGTCCCAGCTGGAACTGGCGATCCGGGCCGGAACCACCCAACGGCACGTGAGTTTCCTGGAAGGCGGCCGGTCGATCCCCGGCCGCGGCCTGGTGCTGCGGGTCGCCGAATCGCTCGAATTGCCGCTTCGGGAACGCAACGGCCTCCTGCTCGCGGCCGGATTCGCGCCCGGTTTCCCCGAAACGTCCCTGGACGACCCCAGGCTGCGGCCGGTCCTCGACGGCATGCGGCGCCTGCTCGACGGGCACCGGCCGTACCCGGCCATCGTGGTCGACCGCTACGGCGTGCTCGTCGCCCGCAACGACGCGCTCGACCTGCTCTTCGAGGACGTGGCACCGGAGCTGCTGGAGGAACCGGTCAACACCTTGCGGCTCGCGCTGCATCCGAACGGGATGGCGCCGCGGGTGCGGAACCTCGCGGACTGGGCACGGCACATCCTGGAACGGCTCACGCAGGAGATCGCGCACGCCCCCGACGAGCGGCTCACCGCGCTGCTGACCGAACTCGAAAGTTACGTTCCGGAGCCCGGTCCGCCCGGGCCGGACCACCTCGGGTTCGCCGTCCCGATGCGCCTGTCCACTTCGGCGGGTGAACTGCGGCTGATCACGGCCATAACGACGTTCGCGACCGCCGCCGACGTCACGGTGTCGGAACTGAAACTGGAGACGTTCCTTCCCGCCGACGCCGAAACTGCCGAGATCCTGACGCGCTGACCGGCAGTGCCGCGCGGTGCGCGAACGCGGGCGGCAGGTTCGGCCAGACCAGCGGCGTCCGCCCGGTCACCGAGAACCGGTCCCGCAGCGCTGCGGCGAACCGCCGGGCCGGCGGTGTCCAGGCGGCGTGCGCGTAGGCGAACGTCGTGAACCGCCCGTTCGGGGTCAAGATCTCCACCACCCGGTCGAGGATCCGCTCCTGACGTTCGGCGGGCATGACCGTCCACGGCAGACCGGAGACCACGACGTCGGCCGTTTCGCGGACATATTCGTCCAGGTTCTCGGCGGAACCTTCGACGATCTCGACGTCCGGATGCCGCGCCCGCAATTCCCTGGCGAGCCGGGGATTGATCTCGACCGCGACAAGCCGCGCGCCCGGCGGCAATCGGCGGACGACGGCGTCGGTGAACACGCCTGTGCCCGGTCCCAGCTCGACGACGAGCCCGGCGGTCTCCAGTCCGAGTCCGGTCGTCATGACCTCGGCGAGTCGCGGCGAACTGGCCGCGATGGCTCCGGTCAACATCGGATGGCGAAGGAATTCCCTGGTGATCGACATGATCCCGACGTTAGGAACGGATTCCGTGGCCCCGCGTCGGCCGCGGCGGCCGGTTCCGTCCTCCCGTGGGAGGACCCCGGGAGTACTCCAGGACGACGCGCTCTCGTACCCGCCAGCGCTACGTTCGGATCGTGCCCAGGCTGTTCGACCGGCTCCGCGCCCATCCGTGGATGACCGACCTGCCCCTGTACGCGTGGTTCGTGATCCTCGCTCCGACAGGGTCCTCAGCGGTCCCCAAAGCGATCTTGCTCGTGCCGTACCTCTTCCTCGTCCCGCTGCTGTGGCGGCGGCGTCATCCCGAGATCGCCGCGGTGCTGATCGTCGCCGGGGTGATCACGCAGAACCTCGTGGAGATCTGGGCCTACGACCGAGGTCGCGGTGAACTGGCGATGGCCATCGCGCTCTACACGCTGGTCCGCGCGGGAAACCGCCGGTTCGCCGCGCTGATCGCCGTCGCCGTCCTCGCCCTCGACATCACGTGGGGTCTCACCTGGGGGGCGACCACCGAGCAGGGGCCACAGGTGGCGATCTTCGCGACGATCCCGCTGCATGTCGCCGCCTGGGCGCTCGGCGAGTTCTTCCGCGCGAGGCAACGGCTTTCGGACGAGGAAGCGGTGAAAGCCGAACTCGCGGCATCCGAACAGGAAGCCCGCGCGCGAGCCGCCGTCGCCGAGGAGCGCACCCGCATCGCCCGGGAACTGCACGATGTCCTCGCGCACAACGTGAGCGTCATCGTGATCAACGCCGAGGGCGCGAAACTCATGCGGCACAAGGATCCTGACTCCGTCGACCGCACGCTCGACACGATCGGCAAGGCGGGTCGCGACGCCCTCGCCGAACTACGCCGCCTCCTGGAAGTGCTCCACGCCGGCGAAGCGGCACGAAGCCCGCAACCCACCGTCGCGGAGCTTCGCGACCTGGTGGCGCAAGTGAGCGCGAACGGTCGCGATGTCGGCCTCCAGGTGACCGGCGACGCCGACGGGCTGCCGCCCAGTGCCGCGCTCCAGGCGTACCGGATCGTCCAGGAAGCCCTCACGAACATGATCAAACACGCGCCCGGCGACGCGAGCGGAACCGTCGAGATCGATTTCGGCCGGGACAGCCACCGCCGCGACGTCCGGATAGAGGTGACGAACACCGGCGGCTCCGGCCCGCTCGCGCCGCGACTGCCTTCGTCGGGCCGGGGACTCGCGGGAATGGCCCAGCGCGTCGAGATGTTCCACGGCACACTCGAAACCGGGCCCACTCGCGACGGCGGCTACCGGGTCGCGGCGAACCTGGTGGTGGAGGCGGGATGACGGCGACGCCGGTGAAGGTGCTGATCTGCGACGACCAGGAACTGGTCCGTGTCGGGATGGGCATGATCGTCGCGAGCCAGGAAGATCTGATCGTCGCGGGCGAAGCCGCCAACGGCGCCGAAGCCGTCGAGACCGCCCTGAGGCTGCGGCCGGATCTGGTCCTGATGGATGTCCGGATGCCGGTCCTCGACGGTGTCGTGGCGACAGAGCGGATCTGCGCGTCCTTGCCGGAAACGCGCGTTCTCATGATCACCACCTTCGACCTCGACGAGTACGCCTACGCCGCGTTGCGCGCGGGTGCCAGCGGGTTCCTGGTCAAGGACGCCCCCGCCGACGAAATCCTCGTCGCGATCCGAGGCGTCCTTCGCGGCGATTCGATGGTCTCCCCCTCGGTCACGAAACGCCTGCTCGACCGCTATCTGGCCGCTGACCGGGACGTCGTCGACAGCACCCGGCTGGAGAAGTTGACCGAACGCGAACGGGACGTCCTCACGCTCATCGCGCGCGGTCTGGGAAACGGCGAAATCGCCGCGAAGCTCTACATCGGGGAAACGACGGTGAAGACCCATGTCAGCCGGATCCTCGCGAAACTGTCACTACGCGACCGCGTCCACGCCGTCGTGTTCGCCTACGAAAGCGGTTTGGTTCGCGCGGGCGGTTGAGCGCGATGGCATGCTGATGCCATGCGCACTACCGCCGTCGTCGCGATCGCATCCCTGTCTTTGCTGGTCACAGCCTGTTCCGGGGCATCGAGCGAAACGGTGCAGAGCGCCCCGCCGGTCACCTCGAAACCCGCCGTGACGAAGCTGAAGGTCGAGCAGGTGACGGCCGGGCTCGAACACGGCTGGGACATCGGCTTCCTGCCGGACGGGAAGATCCTCGTCACCCAGCGCCCCGGGAAGCTGGCCCTGGTCGACGGCGGCACGAAGCGCGACGTCACCGCCGACTTCTCCGACGTCCTCGTACGCGGCGAAGGCGGCCTGATGGGGATGGTGATCAGCAAGGACTTCGCGACGTCACGCGAGTTCATCACCTGCCAGACCCACAAAGAGGGTGACAACGCCGTCGACATCCGGCTGGTCACCTGGCGGCTGTCCGACGACGGCGCGAGCGCCACGAAGGTCAAGGACCTGCTGACCGGGCTGCCGGTGAACCCCAGCGGCAGGCATTCGGGCTGCCGTCCCGCGTTCGGCGCGGACGGCGCGCTGCTCGTCGGCACCGGCGACACCGCCCGGCCTCAGCACCCACAAGACCGCACGAGCCTCGGCGGCAAGGTGCTCCGTATCGACGCGAAGACCGGGAACCCCTTGCCGGACAACCCGTTCATCACGTCCGCGAACCCGGACGAACAGCGCGTGTTCACCTACGGGCACCGCAACGTCCAGGGCGTCACGGTCCGGCCGGGCACCGGGCAGGTGTTCACCGCCGAGCACGGGCCGACCATCGACGACGAAGTCAACATGGAACGCGCCGGCGCGAACTACGGCTGGGACCCGTCGAAGGGCGGCACCGAGACGAGTTACGACGAAGACGTCCCGATGACCGACACGAAGCGCTTCCCGGACGCGGTCAGTCCTTTATGGACGACCGGCGAGATCACCGAAGCGATCTGCGGCGCCGAGTTTCTCACCGGATCGCAGTGGGGAACGCTCGAAGGATCGCTCGCGGTGACAGCTTTGAAGGGGCAGAAACTCCTGCTGTTCCGCCTCGACGAAACCGGCAAGGTCACCGAAGTGACGCTGCCGCCGGAGTTCGACGACAAGTTCGGCAGGCTGCGCGCCGTCCGGAGCGGACCGGACGGCGCCCTCTACATCACGACTTCGGAAGGCAAGGACGACAAACTGCTGCGCGTCACCCCGGGCGCCTAACGGCCGAGGTACGCGCCGCCGTTGACGTGGACGACCTGGCCGGTGACGTGCCGCGCGGCCGGACTCGCCAGGAAAGCCACCACTTCGGCGACATCGGCGGGCTCGCCGGCGCGTTTGGTCAGCGTGTTCCCGATGAGCCACTCCCGACGCTCGTCGGACAGCTTGCCGTTGAAGAACTCGGTGTCCCCGACCAGTCCGGGCGCGACGATGTTCGCGGTGATCCCCCGCGGCCCGAATTCCCTTGCCACGTCGACGTTCCACGCTTCCAGCGCGGCCTTGGCTGCGCCATAGGAACCGGCACCGGTGTGCGCGGCGATGGACCCGACGGTGACGATCCGCGCGCCGTCGGCGAACCTTTCCCGCAAGGCGCGGGTGACCAGGACGGCACTGAACACGTTCGCGTCCAGATTGGCCTGCCAGTTCGCGGCGAACGCCTTCAGGTCTTCGGCGGGCCCGTTCCGGAAATCGGTGTTCCCGCCCGCGTTGTTGACCAGGACGTCGACGCGCTCCGGCAGTTCGGCCAGCGCCCGCTCCACCGCGGCCGGATCGGCCGCGTCGAACGGGACCGGATTCGCGCCGAGCAACGTGGCCGCCTCGGTGAGGACCCGTTCGCGGCGGCCGGTGATCGTCACCCGATCGCCTCGCGCGGCGAACGCCGCCGCGACCGCGTACCCGATTCCCGTTCCGCCGCCGGTGATCACGACTTCCCTGTGCTGCACCATCGGGTCAGCTTAGGCACACTAGGCTCCCGCCATGACGAAGATCGACCCGGCGACGACAGCACTCGTCCTGATCGACCTGCAGACGCGGATCGTCGCGCTGGAGACCACGCCGATCGAAGGCACCGAAGTCGTCGCGAACGCGGCCCTGTTGCGAGACGCCTTCAGCGCGGCCGGCTCGCCGATCGTCCACGTGCGGGCGCACCGGCCGGACGTCGAGGAGCAGCCGCCCGGCAGCGAACTGGTCGCCGAACTGACACCCCGCGAAGGCGAACACCTGATCACCAAGCACACCATGGGCGCGTTCTACGGCACCGGACTCGACGAACTCCTGCGCGGGCTCGGCGTGAAGACGCTGGTGCTCGGCGGGATCGCCACGGAATACGGCGTCGAGTCGACGCTGCGGGCCGCGATCGACCACGGCTACGACACCCTCGCCGTTTCGGACGCGATGGCCGGCATCGCCGCGATCTCCCACGAATCGGCGATCACGAAGGTCTTCCCGCGGCTGGGTGAAGTGCACACGACCGCCGAAACCGCCGCGGCGCTGGGCTGAACCATGATCGACAAGATCGCCTGGCTCCACCTGGTGGACGGCCGGATCCTGAGCACCCGCTCGCGCGGCAAGTCCGTGTTCTACCTGCCCGGCGGCAAACGCGAACCCGGCGAAAGCGACACCGAGACGCTGGTCCGGGAGATCCGCGAGGAACTGACCGTGGAGATCGCCCCGGCGAGCATCACGCCCGCCGAGGTCTTCGAAGCGCAGGCCGACGGGCACGCTTCGGGGCTCGTGGTCCGCATGACCTGCTACACCGCCGAGTTCAGCGGAGCACTCGCGGCCAGCAGCGAAATCGAAGAAGTCGCCTGGCTCGGCTACGAGGACAGGGACCGGGTCTCCGCGGTGGACAAGATCATCTTCGACCACCTGCGGGAGACCGGCCTCCTGCGCTGACGCCTACTTCTTGAGATCGTCCAGGCACAGCACCCGCGACTGCGGAAGCGTGCCACCCGACCTCTGCCACTGGATCTTCTCGTCGGTCGACGGCACCTGGGTGCACACCGTGCTGCCGTCCACGAGGAACGTCGAACTCTTTTCGATGGCGAGGACCTTGTACCGCGCTGTCGCGCAGTCCTCCTTCGTGAGCTTCTTCGCGTCGACTACGCCGTCGGGAAGGCAATCGCCGACGACCGGCGCCCGCTCGCCCGGATTCTTCAGGTCTTCCAGGCACAGCAGGGTGCCGTCACTGGCTCCCTTCCGCCCCTGGAAGAAGTACGCGTCGGTCGTCGGGTAGTCGTCGCATTCGGATCCACCCGAGAGCTTGAGTCCGATTTCCGACTTTTTCTCCTGTTTTCCGACGACCTTGAAGTTCGCGTCGGGCGTTCCGCATTCGGTGCTCTTGACGCTGTCCGCGTTGTCGACGTTGCCCTTGAGGCAGGCGCCGACCTCGGTGCTCGACGCCGTGAACGGATTCGCGACGAAGAACGCGATCACGGCGATGACGACGAAGATGCCCAGGCGGATGACGGGCTTCAGCCACGTTTTCTTCTTCTGCGGCAACATCTGTTCCACAGCGGGCGCGGGATAGTTTTCCACGGTGCTTCCCCCAGCTTGATGATCTCTTTGGGGGCCTAGCGCTCATCGGCCGGAAAACGTTACTGCCGCGCGACGCAGATCTCAGTACAGCCGCAGCTTGGGCTTGTGCTCCAAATTGGACAGACCGTTCCAGGCGAGGTTCACCAGATGCGCGGCGACCTCGTCCCGCTTCGGTTTGCGGGCGTCGAGCCACCATTGCCCGGTCAGCGCGACCATCCCGACGAGCGCCTGCGCGTACAGCGCGGCCAGCTTCTCGTCGTAGCCCCGCGCGGCGAACTGCTGCGCGAGGATGTGCTCGACCTGGCTGGCGATATCGTTCAGCACCGTGGAGAACGTGCCCGTCGAACTCGCGACCGGCGAATCCCGCACCAGGATGCGGAAGCCGTCATGCGAGTCCTCGACGTAGGAGAGCAGCGCGATCGCCGCCTGCTCCAGCATCACCCTCGGGTGTCCACCGTGGAGGGTGGAGACCATCCTGTCGAGCAGGAGCTGCGTCTCGCGGTCCACGACGACGGCGTAGATGCCTTCCTTGCCGCCGAAGTGTTCGTACACGACCGGTTTGGAGACGTTCGCGCGGTGCGCGATCTCCTCGATGGAGGTGCCCTCGAAACCCTTCTCCGCGAAAAGGGCTCTGGCGACGTTGAGCAGTTGCTGCCTGCGCTCGCTCCCCGTCATCCGCACCCGGGCCACCGGAGCGACCGGACGCGCCCCGGTGACCGCTTCACGTTTGGTTCGCCGTCTCCCCGCCATTGCAGAAGACTAACGTGACCTCGCTATTTGCTTTCGGTGGCGATGCGCGCGAGGCGCTGCGGGGTCGGCCAGCGCACGTCGTAGGCCCAGCCGAACTTCTCGAAGATCCAAATGAGCCGCGCGGAAATGTCGATCTGGCCGCGCTGCACACCGTGCCGCGCCGAGGTCGGGTCGGCGTGGTGCAGGTTGTGCCACGACTCGCCGAAGGAGAAGATCGCCAGCGGCCAGAAGTTGGCCGACTTGTCGCGGGCGGCGAACGGGCGCTCACCGATCATGTGGCAGACCGAGTTGACCGACCAGGTCACGTGGTGCAGCACGCAGACACGCACCAGCCCGGCCCAGAAGAACGCGGTCACCGCGCCCCAGAACGACCAGGTGATCAGCCCGCCCAGGATCGCGGGCAGCACCAGGGTGAGCAGGCTCCACAGCCAGAACAGGTCGTCGACCTTCTTGATGGCGCGGTCCTTCATCAGGTCCGGCGCGAACCGCTCGGCGTTGCTCTGGTCGCGCTCGAACAGCCAGCCCATGTGCGCGTGCCAGAAACCCTTGGCGATGGCGAGCGGCGTGGTCCCGAACAGCCACGGCGAATGCGGGTCGCCATCGCGGTCGGAGAAGGCGTGGTGGCGCCGGTGATCGGCGACCCAGGTGATCACCGGGCCCTGGACGGCCATGCTGCCGGCGATCGCCATCACGACGCGCAGCCACGGCTTGGCCTTGAACGAGCCGTGCGTGAAGTAACGGTGGTACGAGACGGTGATACCGAGTCCGCTGATCGCGTAGAAGACCACGAAGATGCCGACGTCGACCCAGGTCAGTCCCCAGCCCCAGGCGAACGGGACGGCCGCGAGCAGCGCGGCGAGCGGGAAGATGACCCCGAGGTAGACCGACAGCTGCACGGCGCTCGATCGCTGTCCGTCGGTTACCGGCTTGGGGCCCTTCGCGGGCTTCTGAGAACGGTCGAGGGTAGCCGTCATGCAGTCACTTCTTTTCTACGCGCAACCCTTGAGGGTTTCCCTAAGGGTGACCTTACCTACGATGCCGTAAGTTACGGTACAGGAGGTTTCGTCCCCTGTGGAGTGCCCGCGACCGTGAGGCAACCCCCGGGCGCACGTGGACGTCTCCGGCATGGCTATTCTGACCAGGATCGATCCGCCGTAGTGTAATCGGCAGCACTTCAGATTTTGGTTCTGACAGTTCAGGTTCGAATCCTGGCGGCGGAGCAGACGAACAGATGACCAGCGGCGTTTTCAACGGTGGGGGTGTGTGCGGCTGACCGAGGACGCGACGACCAGTGGCAGGCGGCCGGCGCTTGCGGAGATGTCCGACGCCTGGCTCCACGGTCGCGCGCGCGAACTCGGTGCGGCCATCCAGCGCGTCACCTTCGCCGAGCAGCTGGACATCGTCACCAGTCTCGACGAACTCCTCGACGAGACGCAGCGCCGCGGCGAACCGCTGCTGGTCGCCCAGCTGCTGCGGTACTCCGCGATGGCGAGGCTGGTCACCCGCGGTCTCGCCGCCGAAGCCGAACCCAGGCTCGACGAGATGCTCGCGCACACCAGGCGGCACGGTCTCGCGCTGATGCGGGCCGACGCGCACGCCATGCGCGGCCGTCGCCTGGTGATCGCCAAACAGGAGGACGCCGCCCTCACCGAGATCGCCAGGGCACTGGCCATCCTCGACGACTCCGCGGTCCCCGACCGCCAGGTCGGCAGGCGCAACTGGGACAGGATGCTGTCCACGACCCTGGTCGACTGCTGGCTGGTGCTGAACCAGCTGGGGGTCTACGAGGCGGCCGAGGAGGCCATCGCCCGCGCCGCGCAGGCGATCCGCGACAGCGCGAGCCCACACGAGATCGCGCTCCAGCTGATCAACCGGGTCAAGATGCTGCTGGGCTGGGGCCTGCGGCTCGAACGGATCGAACGGTACGACGAGGGAGCGGACAAGTTCCGCACCGCGGCGTCGATGGCGCAGGCCGCCGAAGGCCCGTTCACCGAGTCGCTGTTCCCGCGCAAGGCCAACCTGCCCGCGATCGACCAGGTCGGCGTGCTCGCCGCGGCGGCCGCGCTGGCGTCGCCCGATTCGTCGCATATCGAGCGGCTGAACTCGCTGCTGCATCCGGAGCTGGTGTTCCCGCACGAACGCGAGATCATCGCCATCGCGCTGGCCCGCTGCCTGGACAACGAAGGCCGCCGTGAGGACGCGCTGCAGGTGCTCAAAGAGGTCCGCGAGGACAACGAGGAAGGTTCACTGCCGTCGATGCGGTTGAACCTCGCCCGTGAGCTGGCCAGGCTCGACACCACCCCGGACTACGCGTCCGGGGCGAGCCAGTCGCTGATCGACTACGCGACCATCCTGGAAACGGAGATGTGGTCGCTGCGGGAATCGCAGATCGCCACGCTCAACGCGCGCCGGGAGCACGAACGCCTGTCCGCCGAGCACGGCGCGATCACCCAGCAGGCCCTGCAGGACCCGCTCACCGGGTTGCCGAACCGGCGCGCGCTCGACGAAAAGCTGCGTTCGCTGGCGTCGTCCGCGGACGCCCAGCCGCTCGCGGTCGCGCTGGTCGACCTCGACGGTTTCAAGGATGTCAACGACAAGCAGTCGCACGCCGAGGGCGACAACGTTCTCCGTGTCATCGCGAGCACGCTGCGCGACGCCCTGCGCGGCGACGACGTCGTCGCCCGATACGGCGGAGACGAGTTCATCGTGCTTCTACCTGGGGCTCCGGCCTCGGCGGCGAAGCAGGCGCTGGGTCGTTCTGTGAATGCCGTCGCATCTCTGCCACACCACCTTTCGCACGGCGTCACCCTCTCCGTCGGCCTTGTCTCGCTCCGCCCGCAGGAGCGGGCCGAACAGGTCTTGGCACGCGCCGATGCGGCCATGTACCAGGCGAAACGTGGTGGCGGGAACCAGGTCTCGTCGGTGAACTCGATGGCCATCGATCCGGTGACCGGATGGCCCGGTGAGGATGCTCCGACCGACCCCGCGTGGGACGCCGAGCAGCCCACGTAGGATCAATGCCCGACAACCACCGTTGGTGAAATGTTGGGAGTGCCGTGACCGGCCCGCTGAGCACGTTGATCCTCGCCGCGGGTGAGGGCACCCGTATGCGCTCGTCCATCCCGAAGGTGCTGCACCCGATCGCCGGCCGTCCGCTGGTCGAGCACGCGGTGCGGGCCGCCGCGGGACTGAGCCCGGAACATCTGGTCGTGGTCATCGGCCACGGTCGCGACTCGGTCGGCGCGAGGCTGGCGAAGGTCGGCGAGGCGCTCGGCCGCGAGGTCGTCACGGCTGTCCAGGAGGAGCAGAAGGGCACCGGGCACGCCGTCTCGTGCGCCCTCTCGGCGCTGCCCGCCGGGCTGACCGGCACCGTCGTCGTCAGCTACGGCGACGTCCCGCTGCTCGACACCGAAACGCTCGCTTCCCTGGCCGCCGAGCACACCTCGACCGGCAACGCGGTCACCGTGCTGACGGCGGTCGTCGAGAACCCGGCAGGCTACGGCCGGATCATCCGGGACGAAAACGGCGTCGTCACCTCGATCGTCGAGCAGAAGGACGCCACCCCCGAACAGCACGAAATCGCCGAAATCAACTCCGGCGTCTACGCCTTCGACGCTTCCGTTCTGGTCGACGGGCTTTCGAAGCTTTCGACCGACAACGCGCAGGGCGAGCTCTACCTCACCGACGTCCTCGGCATCGCGCGCGGCGACGGCAAGGGCGTCGGCGCGCTGGTCATCGACGACCCGTGGGTGACCGAAGGCGTCAACGACCGCGTTCAGCTCTCCGTCCTCGGCGCCGAACTGAACCGCCGGATCGTCCGCGGCTGGCAGCGGGCGGGCGTCACCGTCGTCGACCCGGCGAGCACCTGGATCGACGCGGGCGTGACCTTGTCGCGCGACGTCGTCATCGAACCCGGCGTGCAGCTGAAGGGTTCGACCTCGGTCGGGGAAGGCTCGCAGATCGGCCCCGACAGCACCCTGGAGAACGTCTCCGTCGGCGCGGGCGCGTCGGTGGTGCGGACGCACGGCTCGGATTCGGAACTGGGCGACGGCGTGAAGGTCGGCCCGTTCACCTACCTGCGTCCCGGCTCCAAGCTGGGGACAAAGGGCAAACTCGGCGCTTTCGTCGAGACGAAGAACGCGGACATCGGCGCCGGGACGAAGGTTCCGCACCTGACCTACGTCGGCGACGCGACCATCGGTGAAAACAGCAACATCGGGTGTTCCAGCGTTTTCGTCAATTACGACGGCGTGAACAAGCACCACACCACGATCGGCTCCCATGTGCGGCTCGGCGCGGACAACACGTTCGTCGCCCCGGTGACCATCGGCGACGGCGCCTACAGTGGGGCAGGCACCGTGATCAGGCAAGACGTGCCCCCGGGCGCGCTCGCCGTGTCCACCGGGCCGCAGCGCAACATCGAAGACTGGGTGACCCGGCGCAGGCCGGGCACACCCGCGGCGGAAGCAGCTTCCGCCGCGAAGCAGGACACCACCGCCGTGTCCGATTCAGCTAAGGGAAACGACGGGGAGTCGCCAGCATGAGCTCGAAGTCCGGAACACCGAAGAAGAACCTGATGCTCTTTTCCGGGCGCGCCCACCCGGAACTCGCCGAAGAGGTGGCCAAGCACCTCAACGTGTCGGTCGTCCCGCAGACCGCGCACAACTTCGCCAACGGGGAGATCTTCGTCCGGTTCAACGAATCGGTGCGCGGGACCGACGCGTTCGTGATCCAGAGCCACCCGGCGCCCATCAACGAGTGGGTGATGGAGCAGCTGATCATGGTGGACGCCCTCAAGCGCGCGAGCGCCAAGCGGATCACCGTGATCATGCCGTTCTACCCGTACGCGCGGCAGGACAAGAAGCACAAGGGCCGCGAGCCGATCTCCGCGCGCCTGATCGCGGACCTGTTCAAGACCGCCGGCGCCGACCGGATCATGACGGTCGACCTGCACACCGCGCAGATCCAGGGCTTCTTCGACGGCCCCGTCGACCACCTGCTCGCGCAGAACGTGCTGGCCGCGCACATCAACAAGACCTACCAGGACGAGAACATCACCGTCGTCTCGCCGGACTCGGGCCGCGTGCGGCTGGCCGAGAAGTGGGCGGCGCAGCTGGGTGACCGGCCGATCGCCTTCATCCACAAGACCCGCGACCCCGACAAGCCGAACCAGGCCGTCGCCAACCGCGTCGTCGGCAAGGTCCGCGGTCAGCTGTGCGTGCTGATCGACGACATGATCGACACCGGCGGCACGATCGTGAAGGCCACCGAGGCCCTGCTCGACGAAGGCGCGTCCGACGTCGTCATCGCCTCGACCCACGGCATCCTGTCCGACCCCGCCACCGAGCGGCTGTCGAACTGCAAGGCGCGCGAGGTGATCGTCACCAACACGCTGCCGATCCCCGAGGAGAAGCGGTTCCCGGGCCTGACCGTGCTGTCCATCGCGCCGCTGCTGGCGCAGGCCATCCAGCAGGTCTTCGAGGACGGGTCGGTCACGTCCCTCTTCGACGGCAACGCCTGATCTCAGCGGAGCAGGGGACCTTTGCTCTCACTCTCTTCCGGAGAGTGAGAGCAAAGGTCCCCTGCTCCGTTTTCGGCTCCTCGCGAAACGGCGCGCGCCGGGCAGCCGGGGTGGCTAGGTTTCCGTTCATGGGGAAATTCAAGTTCGGCGTGAACCTGTGGGGCGCCGAGAACCGCGAAGACTGGGTCGCGAAGTGCCTCCGCGTCGAGGCCCTCGGCTACGACGTCATCTCCGTGCCCGATCACCTCGGCCCGGGCCGGAACGCACCCTTCCCGGCACTGACCATGGCCGCCGCGGTGACCCAGCGGCCGCGCGTAGGCACTCTCGTCTCCAACGTGCCCTTCTACAACTTCGCGCTCTTCGCACGCGAAGTCGCCACGACGGTGAAGATGACGGGCGGCCGACTGGACCTCGGTCTCGGCTCCGGTCACATGAAATCGGAATTCGACGATGCCGGCCTGCCGTGGACCCCGGCCAAAGAACGCATCGAGTACCTCACCAAGAGCCTTGACCATCTGCCCGAACACTTCGAGCGCGAAGGGATCACACCTCCGCCGTTGCTCCTCGCGGGCAACAGCGACGGCGTGCTCTCCCTCGCCGCCCGCCAAGCCGATATCGCCGGTTTCGCGGGCCTCCGCCAAGCACCGGGGAAGCCGCCGGGCACTTTCCAGCTCGACGACGCCGAGCGCCTGGACGAACGGATCGCCTTCTTCCGTTCACACACGAACGGCCGGGATCCCGAACTGAACATGCTCGTCCAGCGGGTCGTCGTCACGGACGACCGGCGCGCGGCCGCCGGGTCCTGGTATGAAGAGGACCCGGACGGCCTCGATGTGGACAAGCTGCTCGAAACGCCGCAGTTGCTTTTCGGAACGGTCGACGAGATCGTCCGGCAACTCCGGGAACGCCGCGAGCGGTACGGCTTCTCCTACATCACGGTGTTCGAACCGATGCTGGAAACATTCGCGCCGGTCGTGAAGGAACTGTCCGGTCAGTAAGCGACGCAGAAACGCTGACGGCGGCGCTCCGGCTTGTCGATCTCGTCGACGAACGCGATCGCGTAGTCGGCGCCGCTGACCTTCGACCGGCCGTTCTCGTCGGTCAAAAGCACGTCGCCGCCGAGCCGGAAGTCGCCGGTCCGCTCACCCTCGGCCCACGCGCCGAACTCGGCGGCCGGGCTGAGGTAGAACCAGTCGACGTCCTCGGGAAGCTTCCGGAACGCTTCCAGCACTTCGGCGTGCGCTCCCGCTTCGCCCTTGTACTCGTCCGGGAACTCGGGGGTGTCGATCAGCCGCGGCCCGTCCTCTGCCACACGCAGGCTGCCGGCGCCGCCGACCACGCCGATCCGCGCGCCGTTGTCCTTCGCGACCTGAGCGATCGAGGGCACCGCGTCGAGCAGACCGCTCTGCCCGTGAACCGCGATCACCAGGACGTCGGCGCCCTTGGCGGCCTCGGCGAGGAAGGCCTCGTCGTAGAGCGACCCCGCCTTGGTCCCCTCGCCTTCGGCGTTCCTCGACACCGCCAGGACCTCGTGGCCGCGACCGCGCGCTTCCGAGGCGATCTTCCCGCCCGCGTACCCGGTTCCTCCGAACACAACCAACTTCGCCATCACGTTTCTCCCTTTTCATCGGCGACTACGCCGATGCTATGAAGGGGAGATCGACTACTTCAACGTATGTAACGCACCCGTGGGTGAGCGTGCAGGTCAGCCACCCAGCGTGGCGAACTCGGACTTGAGCTTTTCGCGGACGCCGTTGACGTCGACCGGAACCCGGACTTCGCCGCGGGCCGCCGGCTTTGCCTGAACCTGGTAGCTGGCGTTCCGATTCGGCAGCCTGAACTTGACCTCGCAGGACATGCTCGTCGTGGTGTCCGGCGCCGCGTTGGCGTCCGCCGTGCAGGTCTGTGCGCCGAGCGACTGGGCGGTGAACTCGACGGTCAGCGTCAGGTGCACGGGTATCCCGTTCACCCCGCCGATGACGGTGTTGGCCACGTCGATGGTCGCCCGGCAGCTCCCGACGAAGTCCGTGCAGTCCAGTTTGTCGTTGACCACACTGACACTGACCTGGGTGAGCGCGTCGAACGGCTGTCCGACCCCGCCGATCGCGCCGTCCAGATCGGTCTGGAGTTTCTTGAGTTCGTCCCCGGCGAGCGGCTCGACCCGCATCTCGGCACCGAGGGTCTTGCCGCCTGCCGCGTCGACGAGGGAAGGCGCGAAACTGACGACACGATGCGGTGCCGCGGTGGTCACCCTCAGCGTCCCGAGCCCGCTCCCGACGTCGTAGACCTCGGTCCCGTCGGGCAACTTCGACTTGACCGGATCGGTCAGCGGGTTCATCGCGGACACAGCGGTCCGGAGCGTCGACGCGGCCTTGCGCGGGTTGAGCACCTCGACGACGTTCACCGGCAGGTCCGAGCTGTCGGTCCGGACCCAGT
This sequence comes from Amycolatopsis sp. NPDC102522, assembly GCF_055584485.1. Classification (NCBI taxonomy): domain Bacteria; kingdom Bacillati; phylum Actinomycetota; class Actinomycetes; order Pseudonocardiales; family Pseudonocardiaceae; genus Amycolatopsis; species Amycolatopsis sp. NPDC102522. The sequence continues at coordinate 744,063 of NZ_JBVJLY010000002.1, forward strand.
TGGTGCCGTACAGCTCGCTGTTGCCGAGCCCGTGCGCCTTCCAGTACTCCGGCGTCGCCGCGAGATACAGCTGCTTGTCGGCTGAGATGACCTGAATGGTCTGGCCGTCGACGGGAAGGGCGCCATGAGCGCTTCCGTTGCGGGTGATCCGGAACTGCACTTCGGCGGGTTTGCCCGAGGCATCCTTGATTGTCGACTTGTAGACAACCGCAGATGCCTGCTCAAGCGCCTTCAACGCGCTTTCGACAGCGCCACGCTGCTCAGTGCGCCGATCCACTCGCTGCTGCTCGGCCGGCGAGATCCCCGCCGCCCCGCCGATTGCGACGTCACATCCGGCCACGAGGCAGCACAAGGCGGCGATCGCGCCGATCCTCATCCGTCGTGCCGGCATTCCGCCCCCTGAGTCTCGTGTGCGAGGAGATCTCACCTTAGAAAAGGGGTCGCGCACCACCGCATCCGAGGGTTCCCGAAGCAGCTGTCACCGACTTGTCACCTGAACGAGCCACCCGGCGGGACCCCTTCGCGAGCGGTTGGTCTACACTTTCCCGGTCTCGGCGAGGCGGGTTCCGTGAGCACCTGGTGCCCGACGTGATCGACGCGGCGGCTTGAGTGGCCACACGCGGTCGAGCACGCCTGTGGAATTCGCCGCCGAACACCAGAACGCCCCGAACCATCCCCACCTCAGCATGCTTTCGCTGAACATGTTGGTGAATTGAAGGAGTGCTACACCGTGTCCGAGGTAAGCCTGTCCGTCGAGCCCCGCACCGAATTCGGCAAGGGTGCCGCGCGTCGCACGCGTCGCGCCGGCAAGATCCCCGCGGTGCTGTACGGGCACGGCTCGGACCCGCGCCACTACGCCCTCCCTGCCCTTGAGTTCGCCCGCGTCGTGCGTGAGAACGGCAGCAACGCCGTCATCACCCTCGAGCTCGAGGGCAAAAGCGAGCTGGCGCTGACGAAGACCATCGTCGTCCACCCGCTGAAGAACTACATCGAGCACGTCGACCTGCTGGTCGTCATTCGCGGCGAGAAGGTCACCGTCGACATCCCGGTCGTCGTCACCGGCACCGCGGGCCCGGGCACCCTGGTCACCACCGACCTCGACTCCCTCACCATCGAGGTCGAGGCGCTGCACATCCCCGAGCAGGTCGAGGTCTCGGTCGAGGGCATCGCCGCCGGCACCCAGATCCTCGCTTCGCAGGTCACCCTGCCGCAGGGCGCCACCCTGGTCACCGACCCCGATGCGCTGGTCGTCGCCGTCAACGAGGCGCCGTCCGAGGCTTCGCTCGAGGGCGAAGAGGGCGGTGCCGAGGCGGAGGCGACTCCCGCCGAGGCCGCCGAATAAAGTCACTCGTGTGACTGAAGCAGTACTTCCCGGGGCCGGCGAGCAGATCCTGCTCGCCGGCCTCGGCAATCCCGGCCCTCAGTACGCGGGCAACAGGCACAACGTCGGCTTCATGGTGCTCGACGAGCTCGCCGGCCGCGTCGGCGGCAAGTTCAAAGCCCACAAGAGCGGCGCCGAAGTCCTCGAAGGCAGGCTCGCGGGCCAGCGGGTGGTCCTGGCCAAACCACGCTCGTACATGAACCTCTCGGGCGGCCCTGTCGTGGGCGCTGCCCGGTTCTACAAGATCCCCCCGGCCGGCGTCGTGGTCGTCCACGACGAGCTGGACGTCGATTTCGGCGCGCTCAAGATGAAACTGGGCGGCGGCGACAACGGCCACAACGGCCTCCGTTCGATCACCAAATCCCTGGGAACGAAGGACTACTATCGCGTCCGTTTCGGCGTCGGCCGCCCTCCGGGACGGCAGGATCCGGCGGATTTCGTGCTGAAAGACTTCTCCACGGTCGAACGCAAAGAGCTCGCTTTCGAGATCGATCGTTGCGCCGACGCCGTTGAAGCGCTTATCAGCACGGGCCTCGTCGCGGCCCAGAACACCTTCCACGCTGGGTGAACCCGCTCACATGGCAGTGCGTTACAACTCGTCACTCGAAGGCGTTTCACCACGCCCCTGATCGAGTCGTGGAATAGCGCGAGCTCTTCCGGGGAACTCTCAAACCCGTTAGGACGGAATGCGGAGATCGCATTCCCCACCGAAACCGGAGAGAGTTTCATGTCGTTTACGGCCGAAGAGATCACCGGCGCCACTTTCCCGAACGCCCCGATCGGGCGGCGCGGATATGCCAAACACGAGGTCGACGCGTTCCTGGAGCGGATCGCGGACACGATCTCGGACCGGGACGACCTGACGGCCGCCGAGGTCCACCACGTCATGTTCTCGCGCCCGTTGATCGGGAAGCGCGGCTACGACGAACGCGAAGTCGACGATTTCCTCGACAAGATCGAGGAGCAACTCGCCCACCGGACCGGCCAGCAGGTGCTTCACGTGCCCGGCGCACGTGAAGAGGACGAGGCGACCGCCGAACGCGCCGTTCCGGACCGTGGCCCCGTCGAGTTCCTGCGGGAGCGCTAGTGCCCGTCACCGCGTTCGAGGCGAGAACCCGGCAGTTCGACCGTGCACCGATCGGCGCACGGGGCTATCACGAACCCGCGGTCGACGCCTTCCTCGAACGGGTCGCGGCGACGCTCGACGGCGACGACGACCTGTCGGTTTCGGACGTCCACGACGTGGCGTTCGCCAAAGCGCCGCTCTCGAAAAGAGGCTACGACCCGGCGGCGGTCGACGCGTTCCTCCGAGACGTCGAGGGAACGTTGGCCGGACTCTCCCAGTCCGCCGACTACTACATCGCGCCGGCCTTGGAGCACACCCATAGCCGTAAGCCACTCTGGCGACGCCGCTGACGCACGGGGAGGTGCCGCGGAAAGGGGCCGAGCCCGCGAAATTCGCGGGCTCGGCCCCTTTCGTGTCAGCTGGTCGCCGCGTTCTTGGCGATCTTGTCCGCGAACTGGATGGCGGTCGCGGCCCGTTTCACCTTGCCCGAGGGCGTCTTGGGCAGGCTTCCCGCCGGAAGCACCACAACCGCGAAGGGCCGCATGTCGACCGCGCCACGCACCTTGGCCGCGACCTCCTTCGCCAGCGACTTCTCCGTTTCCGGGTCTCCGGCGAGTTTCGATTCGACGACGACCGCGAACCGCTCCCGGCGGCTGCCGGCATCGATCCGGACGGCAACAGCGTTCCCCGCCCGGACGCCCTCGACCGAGGTCGCCGCGCGTTCGATATCGGTCGGGTACAGGTTCCGGCCACCCATGATGATGACGTCCTTGCGTCGGCCGCAGATCACGATCATGCCGTCGATCAGGTAGCCGAGGTCGCCGGTGAGCAGCCAGCCGTTCTCGTCCTGCGTCGCGAGCGGACCTTCCATGGTCAGGTACCCGGGCGTCACCGCCTCGCCGCGCAGGCGGATCTCCCCGACCTGGCGTTCTCCGAGCACAGTGCCCTGGTCGTCGACGATCTCGGCCTCGAGCCCGTCGAGCGGAGGCCCGAGCACCGCGAAGGACCGGACTTCGTCGGTCCCGCGCCGCAGGTCGTCTTCAGGAACCGGGACCGCACGGTTGTCCGCCTCGAGTGCGTCGGCTTCGACGACGTCCAGCGTCAGTCCGGTGAACAACGGCGCGAACGAAACCGCGAGGGTCGCCTCCGCCATGCCGTAGGCCGGGAAAACGCATTCGGCGGGCATCTTGAACCGTGCCCCCGCCTCGACGAACGTCTGCACGGCCGTTTCGTCGATCGGCTCGGCGCCGTTCAACGCGATCCGCAGCTTCGAGAGGTCGTACGCGTTGTCGTCGTCGACGCGGGCCATCCGCCTGCCCACGATCGCGTAGGCGAAGTTCGGCGCGGCCGTGGTCGTGCCGTTGTACTTGCTGATCAGCTGCGGCCAGATCAAGGGTCCCGAGAGGAACTCTAGCGGCGTGATCTTGACGAGTTCGACGCCGAACGTCATCGGGACCGTCAGGAAGCCGACCATCCCCATGTCGTGGAAGGTGGGCAGCCACGACACCATCACGTCGACGTCGAAATCGAACTCGGCACGTTCGACCATCGCCTTGACGTTCGAATACAGGTTCCCGTAGGTGATCTGAACGGCCTTCGGATCGGCCGTCGACCCACTGGTCAGCTGCAGGAGCGCGGTGTCGGATTCGGCCGTCGGCACGGGCTCGGCCAGCGGTTCGGCCTCCAGCAGCTCGGTGATCACCTGGAAGGCGATTCCGTGCTCGGCGAGTACCGGCGCCAGCTGGTCGAACGGCTCACCGAGCAGGACCAGGCCGGACCCGATCATCCGCAGTACGCGAACGGTGTCCTCGGCCCATTCGGCGAGGTCGGTGCGCTGGGTGGGCTGGTGCAGCATCGTCACACTGCCACCGGCGAGCCAGACCGCCTGAACCGTCGGCGCGATCAGCGACGGCGCCGCGGCCAGGACCGCCACTGCCTTGCCGGGCTCAAGCCCGGCCTTGACCAGTCCTCCGGCCACCCGCTTGGCCTGCTCGTGAATCTCGGCCCAGGTACGCCGAACCGGCTCCTTGGGCTCCCCGGTGACCATTCCCCGCTGCTGACCTCGCCCCGCCGCGGTGGCGACGAGCGTGTCCACGAACCGACTCATGCGCGTCACAGTACTGTCCGCGCTGGAAGACCCGCTCACCGTCAGGTGAACTCACTCGATCGCTTCGGAGGTCTCGAGCCACTGGGCCTCGACCTCCTCCTTCTCCGTTTCGACGGCCTTCAGTTCGGTGTTGAGCTCGATGAGCTTCGTCGGATCGGTCGCCGCCCCGAGCAGTGCAGCGTGCAGCTTCCCTTCCTTCGCGTGCAGCTGGTCGAGCTTGCGCTCCAGGCGGGACAGCTCCTTCTGCGCCGCCCGCTGTTCCGCGGCGTTCTTCTTGGGCGCGGAGGCCTGCCCGTTGCCTGACTTCCGGTCACCGCTCGCCTTCTCGAGGCTTTTGACGCGCCGGTCCAAGTACTCGTCGATGCCGCCCGGCAGATGGGTCACCTGCCCGTCGCCGAACAGGGCGACGATCGTGTCGCAGACTCGCTCCACCAGATACCTGTCGTGCGAGACGACGACGAGGCTGCCCGGCCACGAATCGAGCAGATCTTCCAGCTGCTGCAAAGTGTCGATATCGAGGTCGTTCGTCGGTTCGTCGAGCAGCAGCACGTTGGGCTCGGCCATCAGGAGCCGGCACATCTGAAGACGGCGCCGTTCACCACCGGAAAGGTCTTCGACCGGCGTCCACTGCCTCGACGCGGGGAACCCCAGCTTTTCGGCCAGCTGCGAAGCGGAGAGCTCCTGCTTGCCGAACACGACCCGTCCTGAGATCTCTTCGATCGCCTGCAGTACACGCAGATCGCCCGGCAGATCGTCGAGCTCCTGCCGCAGGTGCGCGAGGCTGACCGTCTTGCCCTGGATGCGTCGCCCCGTCTCGGGCTCCTTGTCACCACCGAGCAGCTTGAGCAGCGTCGTCTTGCCCGACCCGTTGACGCCGACCAGGCCGATCCGATCGCCTGGCCCGATCCGCCACGTGACGTGATCGAGCAGAGTGCGGTCGCCGACGGTCAAAGTGGCGTCCTCGACCTCCAGCACGGTCTTTCCCAGCCGCCGACGGGCGAACGCCTGCAGTTCGACCGAATCACGCGGCTCCGGCACGTCGGAGATCAAAGCCTCCGCCGCCTCGACTCGGTAGCGCGGTTTCGAGGTCCTGGCCTGCGGGCCGCGACGCAGCCACGCGAGCTCTTTACGTGCCAGGTTCTGCCGCTTCTCTTCGGCCGTCGCCGCCAGCCTCGCCCGTTCGGCCCGCGCGAAGATCCAGTCCGCGTAGCCGCCTTCGTACTGCTCGACACGACCGTTGGTGACCTCCCAGGTCACACTCGCGACAGTGTCGAGGAACCACCGGTCGTGGGTGACGACCACGACCGCGATCTTGCGGTTGAGCAGATGATCCGCGAGCCAGCGCACACCTTCGACGTCAAGGTGGTTGGTCGGCTCGTCGAGGACCACGAGGTCCAGTTCTCCGGTGAGAGCGGCCGCCAGCGCCACCCGGCGGCGTTCGCCACCGGACAGGTTCGCCGTCGCCTTTTCCACTCCGAGAGCGGTGATCCCCAGACCATCCATAATGGACCTGACCCGCGCGTCAGCGGCCCACTCGTGCTCCGCCCCGTAGCGCTCCAGCACGACATCTCCGACAGTGCTGCCGTCAGGGAGTTCGGTCCGCTGCGTGACCACGGCCATCCGCAGACCGCGAACTTGACTCACACGTCCCGTATCCGGCTCACTGATCCCCGCGAGGACCTCCAGCAGCGTCGTCTTCCCGCCCCCGTTGAGACCGACCACGCCGATGCGCTGTCCCTCCGCCACACCGAGCGAAACACCGTCGAGCAGCGGGCGCACCCCGAAGGACTTGCTCACCGACTCCAGGTTGACCAAGTTGGCCATGCCTCAGCCGATCCTTTCCAAAAAGCTTGCACCACAACGAATTAGTCGATGTCCATTTCGGACACCCTCACGCGTGCACCCGGGGCGGCGCCGGCCGTGGCGCGTCGTCCCCGCCGACCAGCCGGGCCCCGGGAACCGGCCCGTGCGCGACGCGCACCGTGCGACAGACCCCCGCACCGGACAACTCCGCGGCGACCTCGACGGCGGATTGGGCATCCGCGCACAGGAAAGCGCAGGTCGGCCCGGACCCGGACACGGTGCCGGCGAGCGCGCCCGCGTTGACTCCCGCCCGCAATGTGCGGCGCAACCCCGGTCGCAATGAGACAGCGGCCGCCTGCAGGTCATTGCCGAGAAGCAGCGCCAGCTGCCGCGGATCACCGGACGCCAGCGCCTCTACCACCGGAGTGTGCGAACCGATCCGCGGCGGGCTGCCTTCTTCACGCAACCTGTCCAGTTCGCCGAAAACCCGCGGGGTCGAAAGACCACGCTGGTCGAAAGCCAGCACCCAATGGAACGTATGCCTCGACAAGACCGGCACCAGCTGCTCACCCCTGCCGGTGCCCAACGCTGTTCCACCGTAGAGAGCGAAGGGAACATCGCTGCCGAGCTTCGCGGCGATACCCGCCAGTTCGTCTCGGGAAATGTCGAGTTTCCAGAGCGATGCCAGGCCCACCAGGGTCGCGGCCGCGTCGGCGCTGCCACCGGCCATCCCGCCCGCCACTGGGATTCCTTTGCGAAGCACCACCCTGATCTTGGACTCGCCGTCCGCTTTGCCGATGTGGGCCGCCAGCGCCTGTGCCGCCTTCCAAGCGAGGTTGTTGGCCCCTGTCGGTACTGACCCTTCGCCTTCGCCATAGACCTCGACGCCGGGGTCCTCGGTGATCGCGACGGTCACCTCGTCGGTCAGCGAAAGCGCCTGGAACACGGTCACCAGCTCGTGGTAGCCGTCCGGGCGTACGTCACCGACCGCCAGGTGCAGGTTGACCTTGGCGGGAACCCTGACGGTTACTGGGGGCGGTACGACGGCGAGCACGACTCAAGCCTACGTGGCCGCTCCACTTGTGCCGCCACCAGGAGAAAAGAGAACAAAGACGAGTCAGACACGAACGGGCCGCCTCGGACGGATTTCGTCCGAGGCGGCCCGTTCGTGGAGGAATCAGGCAGCGACGCCCTGCGGTCCGCGGACCGGGTGGGTCACGTGGCCGCCACGTTCGGCGATCCAGGCGAGTGCGGCGTCCGCGCGCTCACCCCGCACACCGAGGCGGAACCGGCCGACCGGCGTGTCGCCGATCCGGGTCAGGCCGCCCCCGATGGTGGCGAGTTCGACGTCGAAGCGACCGGCGGCTTCCGGCAGCAGCGCGCCGACCGACGCGAAGCCGACAAGCACGACGTCCACCGCGCGGTCGTACTTCGAAGCCTGTGCCCGACCGGTCTCGATGGAGGGCAGCAGCGCCTGCGCGGTCCGGCTGTTCGGGTCAGAGACCAGGTCGAGCACGGATCCGCGTTCGATGATCGCTCCGGCCTCCAGCACCGCGACGTCGTCGCAGACACGGCGAACGACACCGGCGTCGGGAGTGGTGAGGAGCACGGTGACGCCGAGCTCGGCGCGCGCACGGTCGAGCACGGTCAGGACCGCGCCGGACTCCTCGGGCTCCACACCGGCGGTCGGGTCGTCGGCCAAGAGCACGGACGGCCCGGCGGCCAGGGCCTTGGCGATGGCCACCCGGCGCAGCTGTCCCTCGGACAGGTCGCCCGGCCGCTGCCCCGCCCGCGGGGTGAGCCCGACCAGGTCGAGCAGGTTGCCGACCCGGTTACGGCGCTGCGGCCCATCGAGGCCGAGCTGCTCGAGTGGCGACGCGATGTTGCCGGCGATGGTGCGTTCAGCGAGCAACTCCGGTTTGGTGCTCACGACACCGACCTGACGGCGGATTTCGCGCAGCCGGCGGCCGTCGAGGGTCCCAGTGTTGAGTCCGTCGAGGCGGACGACGCCTCGGTCGGGACGCTCCTGAAGCCCGATGCAACGAGCGAGGGTCGACTTGCCGGAGCCAGCCGGACCGACGACTCCGAACAGCGAGCCGGCTTGGATGTCCACGCTCACATCGCGCAGGGCGACGACGGGATTTCCGTTGAGGGGAAAGGACTTGGACAAGTTTTCGACAGTGATCACGAAAGGCTCCATGCAAATGGGGCGCCGCTTCTTTCGAGCGCGCCAACCGTCACCGAGTAACCGTCCGGAAACGGACGGGTTTCAGAGGTAAGGGAAAAGACTCAGGCAGTAACGGTGGAGCGTCGACACGCACTTACCGTGCGGCGACCTTCATCAACGACACGTCGCCTGGTCAGCAGGAGCGGGTGGGTGACCCTGTTCATTAGGCACAGCCTCCATCGGTCCTGGCGGTAGCACCTGCCCTGTGGAGGGTGGTTGCTGCGACTTCGGCGAGCCAGGTCTCTCAGTCGCTCGGGATGGCTTACTGAGTAAAACCGATCCCACTGGATGAAAGCAAGCACGTAGGCGCAGATCACACGTCTGGTCGCGTCCACAATACAGGAACTGCTGTCCATATTTTGAGACAGCAACAGATACCTTTGTGCTACGACAAGGCCGCTGCCTGCTAAGACAGGAGTGGATCATGCAGATCGAGAAGAGGATTTACGCACTCGTGCTGACATCGGCCGACTCGCGTTCACGCGGTGCCGGTCACACCTGCAACAGGTGGTCAGCCCGCCGCCGCGGCGATCCGGGCGAACTGATGAACATCCAACTGCTCTCCGCGGGTCTTGGGGTCGATACCCGCCTTCTCGAGCAACTCCCCCGCGCGTTCGGCGGAGCCCGCCCATGACGCCAACGCCGCACGCAGAGTCTTCCGCCGCTGAGAGAAGGCGGCATCGACCACCGCGAACAAACGCGCACGCTCCACGGACGACACCACGTCGCCCCGTTCGAAAGCGACCAGTGCAGAGTCCACGTTCGGAACAGGCCAGAACACGGCGCGAGGCACCGCGGCGACCTTGCGCGCCTTTCCGTACCACGCGAGCTTGACGCTGGGCACGCCATAAGTCCGGCTCCCCGGACCGGCCGCCATCCGGTCCGCGACCTCGGTCTGGACCATCACGAGACCGCTGGTGAGCGACGGCAGCCCGGCGAGCAGGTGGAGCACGACGGGGACGGCGACGTTGTACGGCAGATTCGCGACGAGCGCCGTCGGCCGCGCGGGCAAGTCCTCCGCCGTGATCCGCAGAGCGTCCGCCCTGACGACCGTCAGTCTTTCGGCCCCGCCCCGCTCGGCCACGGTATTCGGCAGCCGCCCGGCCAGCACGGGATCGATTTCGACCGCGACGACCTCGGCGCCGGTCGCGAGCAGGCCGAGGGTCAACGAGCCGAGGCCCGGCCCGACCTCCAGCACGACGTCACCTTCACCAACCCCCGAAAGGTCCACGATGCGGCGCACCGTGTTCGGGTCGTGCACGAAGTTCTGGCCGAGCTTCTTGGTCGGACGCACGTCCAGCTCGGCCGCCAGCGCCCTGATCTCCGCAGGACCGAGCAGTTCAGTCACCTGACGATCGTAACCAGCCCCCGGTAGGCCACGATTGGCCGGTGGACGACGTCGTACTCGATGGCGAGAAAGTCCGGCTGCGCGACTGGCGACCGTCCGACCTCCGGCCGCTCCGCGACCTGCTCGATCCCGCGCGGCCTTGGCACAAAACGAACGGGCCCTACTTCGGCACCCCGACCGCGGCGGCCGCCGAATCCACGGCACACGAACTCACTGCCACCATGGCCAATCGGCCCGATCCCCGCACCAGCCTCACCGTGTGCGACCTGAGTGACGGCAGGCTTATCGGCCGGGTCAGCTGGTACTGGGAAAGCAGGCAGACCGACTGGCGAAGGATGGGATTGGTCATCTATGACGAGCGCTACTGGGGCGGCGGGTTCGGCACCGAAGCCTTGCGCTTGTGGACGTCCTACTTGTTCGCCCGCACCGACACCCTCCGCCTGGACTTCGCCACGTTCTCGGGGAACCCGGGAATGATCGCCGTCGGGCGGCGGCTGGGATTCGTCGAAGAAGGCCGGTTCCGGCGCGCTCGACGCTGGCCCGGCGGCGTGCACGACGCCGTCGTCTACGGGGTGCTCCGCGAGGAGTGGGAGCAGACGGACCACCCGGGCAAGCAGCCGGCTTGATCCCACGCCCGTCATCCCTGTGGCGTCTCCGATTCGACACGCCTCCCACTCAAGAGTGATCGGAGCAGTTCACGCTGCCGGAGCGTAACGATCATTCGTCCGATCGATACCGTGCACTTGTTCGAGTCTGGCCTGACAATTGAGGGATGACCAGCACAAAGATTCCCAAGACCTTCCCGCCAAACCTGCCGGAAGGTGATGCCGATCTGCTTCTCGACGAGTTGCAGACGCGGCTACGCGAAGCGCGGCGACTCGCCGCCGAAGTCGGCCAGATCCTGGCCGAGATCGAGTCACGCGGTGTCCGGGACCTCTACGGATACGACTCGATCGCCGTCTTCTACGAGCATGTCGCCCGGGTCACCCGAGCGGAGGCACAGCAGGTGGCCGGTAGAGCACTGGCGCTCAACTCGAGACGGGCGCGCGACGGCACATCGACTCAACCCGTCGCGCCTTTGACCGGAGTCGCAGCCACGACCGGCGCGCTGGCCCAGGCCGGCATCGACCGGATCGTCACTGTCATGCGGAAGCTGCCCGAACATGTCACAGCGAGCGCGCGACTCGAGGCCGAGAAGGACTTGGTCGCTCTCGCCAGCGTTGCGAGACCGCGCGACGTCACGGTGAAAGCAACAAAACTCCTCGCGGGCCTCGACCCGGACGGGAGCGACACTGAGGATCCCACTCCGAAACGGGAGCGAAGCGAGTTCTGGTTGCGCCAGAAACGAACCGGCCGATGGGATATGCGCGGCAACCTCGATCCAGAGACAGGCGCACGCCTGAACGCGCTTCTAGTGCCGCTGACGTATCCGGCCCCGAACGGGGAAGCCGACGGCCGCACCCCCGCAGAGAGACGCGGTGACGCTCTCACCGAGATCGTCGATCTCGCAGAGAGTGGGCCGGATATCCCGCTGCCTCGGCAGGCCCCGGAAGAGGGCACCGAGCAGCCTCAGTCCGCGGCTCCGGCCAAGAAACCCGCACGCCGCCCCCAGAACACCCAGGCGCGGCCTCAGAGCCATTCAAGCCCGCACCACAGCGACGTTGACGTCCGAGAGGGCGCCGTAGCCGACCGATCCCAGAACGTAGCCCGCATACGGCCTACGCGCTGGTGGGCAAGGCTGTCGAGACCGAGGGCCGAGGACGCTACGCGGCCACAGAGGCCCTTAACGGCCTGAAGGCCACCTTGCGGGCGGGAACCCACACGATGACCTTCAGGAAAGGAGGACTTAGCCGACGTCAGGCCTTCTTGCCACAGTGCGGCCAAGCGCTGTAGCCGCCGCGGGCGTCGCGAACCTTCTCGGCGACGGCGATCTGCTGGGCTTTGCTGGCCTGGTGCGGGTACGCGGCGTACTGGTCGCCACCGTAGGCGTCCCAGGTGCTCTTGTTGAACTGCAGGCCACCGTAGTAGCCGTTGCCGGTGTTGGCGGCCCAGTTACCGGTCGCCTCGCACTGCGCGATGCGGTCCCAGGCGCCGGCGTCACCGATGACCGGATCAGCGGGCTTCTTAGTTCCGACCTTGACGATCTTGGGCTTGGCCTCGGTGATGACCTCTTCCGAGACCTTCTCGCGGCCGACCTCTTTGCCGTTGCGCTTGGTGACCTTGTAGGTCACGGTCTTCTGGCCCGGGGTGCCCGGGTCCTCGACCTTGGTCTTGCCCTTTTCGAGCTCCGGGTCGTCGACCTTCTGCTCGGGCGGCGCGATTTCCTCGTTCTGCTTGACCATGGTGACGCCGGTCCGGCTGATGTGGACCTCGGCGCCGTCGACCAGCTTGACGTCGAGGCCACCGACGGCCTCGTCGTCCGGGCCGAGGGTCATCCGGAGCTCACCGAGGAATTCCTTGGTGGTGACCGAGTTGGTCTGAACCTTGTGCGGCTCGTTCGCGCCGTCGAAGACGGTGACGTTCTTGAGGGTCTTGACCTCGACGGTCGTGCCCTCGAGCGGGAGCTCGCCGTTCTGCGGGAGCGAGGTCCAGGTGCCGGACTTCGCGAGGTCGGAACGGCCGAGCTGGTTCAGGGCCTCGCTGAGGTTGGTCGCTCGGACCCAGGACTCCTGCTGCGGCGCGCCGTCGACGATCAGGTTCAGCTTGCGGCCGCGCTCGAGCTTGATGACGCCGCCGTCGCCTACCTCGGCCTGAGGCGAGGGCGAGAGCGAGTCGTGCGCGCCGACCGAGAGGCCGGCGTCTTCGAGGACCTCGCCGACCGTGTCGCCGAAGCTGTGGACGGTCTGCTGCTTGCCGTCGATGTCGAGCGTGACGCTCTTGTTCATCGCCATCGCGGCCGCGCCGCCACCGCCGAGGGTGAGCAGCACCGCCATGACGGTTCCCTTGAGGAAACGCTTCTTCCAGACGCGGGTCGCACTCCCGATGACCTCGTCCTTGGTCGCGACCTTTTTCGGCGCGCCCGCGGTGCGGTCCTCGGCGACCTCGTCCGGAATGACGATCGGCGGGAGCATGGTGGTCTCGGCGCTGATGAGGCGGATCAGCTCGTCGACGTCGACGTCGATCTCGGCCATCAGGGCATCGGCATCAGGGCCGAGCGCGGCCAGGACGTCCTGGTGCGTGATGCGCGGGTCGTCGGAGTAGTCCAGCTCGCCGTACTGAGTGTCGCGGTCGAGCACGGCAACCGAACCGGCGGAAGCGAAGGTGTTCGTCTCTGCGCCGAGGCGCGAGCCATCCTGCCTACTGCTACCAGTCACTGGGTCGTTCCCTTTCCCAAGACGTCGAGGAGCTCGACAGCCGCTCCACAACGTCCTTCGTCTCGATGCGCACTTCGGCACACCTCTAGAAGTCCGACACCCGCAGTCAGCGCCATCGTCACGGTTCCAGGCCGTACCGCTCCCGGTTCCGCTTCCCCGACGTGCACTGACGTGACTGTGGGCGTAACAGCCGGAAACCGCATGAGCGGATACCGACCGGCACGATCACGGGACAGTAACGAACCTCGCCGGGTTGCGCAAACACCCCCCGGAGTGTCGTGACGTTGGTCACTCATCTGAGTGGACCATTGATGATCACTAATGTCGCAATCCGTTCAACTGGATGTGACTGTCGGCAAACGGAAGACCCGCTCGGCGGTCACTCGCACCGCTTCGGCCACCTCGTGCACCGCCTCGCCCCTGAGCGAGGCGAGGTGGCGGACGGTGTAGGCGGCGCAGTAGGGCTCGTTCGGCCGCCCACGGAACGGATGGGGGGTCAGGAACGGAGCGTCCGTTTCGACGAGGTACTGGTCCGCCGGAACAATCCGTGCCGCCTCGTGGAGCCCGCGGGCGTTGCGGAAACTGACCGTTCCGGCGAACGAAAGCACGTATCCCGCGTCGACGCAACGGCGAGCGACATGCTCGTCTCCCGAGAAACAGTGGAAGACGACCTGCTCAGGCGCCCCCTCCTCCTCGAGAATCCGGAGGACGTCGTCGTGAGCGTCTCGATCATGGATCATCAGCGGCTTGCCGATCCGCTTGGCGAGATCGATGTGCCACCGGAAGGCGTCTTGCTGGGCATCGTGAGGCGAGTAGTCCCAGTAGTAGTCGAGCCCGGTCTCGCCGACCGCGACCACTCTGGACTCTTTCGCGAGACTCTCCACTTCGGATTTCTCGTCCTCGCCGAAATCCTTGGTGCGCGTGGGATGGATCGCGACGGCGGCCCAAACCCTGCGGTCCCAAGTGGACGCTTGCGCGGCCCAGCGGGCGGCCGCGAGATCGTCCGCGACGGTGATCACCCGCGAAACACCGGCGCGTTCGGCGCGGTCGACCATGGCCGTCACATCGGCCGCGGTGACCGCGCCGCACGCGTCGAGATGGGTGTGCGCGTCCACCACCGAAACCGGCAACCGGTCCGGGATCGGTGGCAACTCCTTCTTTTGCTCGCCCATCAGCTGATCATTTCGAGATCGGCGCCCATTCGGGGCCCGTCTCGCCGAGCTCCGGGTCCAGCTTGGCGAACAACGGGGTCGGCTTCTCCAGCGGCTTGCCGACCTCGATCGGCACGGACTTCCAGCTCGCCTGCTCGGCCTTGTAGTCGCCGGTGATGATGGGGTTGATCCGGCCGGGGATGTCGAGGTCCTCGACTTCCTGCAGTTCGGGCTGGGCCGCCCAGATACCGGTGCCGCCGAGTGCCTCGTGCACCTTCTGAGCCGAGTGAGGCAGGAAGGGGGTCAGCAAGGTGTTGGCGTCCGAGACGACCTGCAGGGCGGTGTGCAGAACACTGTCGCGGCGAGCGGGGTCGTCCTTCAGCTTCCAGGGCTCCTGGTCCGAGAGGTACCGGTTCGCGGCGGTGACGACGCGCATGGCCTCGCTCGCGGCCGCCTTGAACCGCGACCGCTGGAGGTGGGCGCCGGCGGTGTCGAACGCCTTGCGGGAGAGCTCCTTGAGCTCCTCGTCGGCGGCCATGGGAGCGTCAGGACGCGGAATGGCGCCGACGTTCTTGTGGGCCATGGAGATGGACCGGTTGACGAGATTGCCCCACTCGTTGGCCAGCTCGAAGTTGGTCCGGCGGACGAATTCGTCCCAGGTGAAGTCGGTGTCCTGGGTTTCGGGCCCCGCGACCGAGATGAAGTAGCGCAGGGCGTCCGGACCGAACTCGCGCAGGAAGTCGTGGACGTAGATGACCGTGCCGCGCGAGGTCGAGAACTTCGAGCCGCTCATCGTGAGGAACTCGCTGGAAACGATCTCGTCGGGCAGGTGCAGCTTGCCGTACTTGCCGGGCACGCCGCCTCGATCGCCCTCGCCGTTGTGGCCGAACAGCAGAGCGGGCCAGATCTGGGCGTGGAAGGTGATGTTGTCCTTGCCCATGAAGTAGTAGGAGCGGGCGTCCGGGTTGCTCCACCACTCCTGCCAGGCGTCCGGGTTCCCGGACCGGCGCGCCCATTCGACGCTCGCCGAGAAGTAGCCGATGACCGCGTCGAACCAGACGTAGAAGCGCTTCATCGGCTGGTCGCGCCAGCCGTCGAGCGGGATCTTCACGCCCCAGTCGAGATCGCGGGTGATCGGCCGCGGGCGCATGTCGTCGATCAGGTTCTTGGTGAAGTTGAGGACGTTCGGGCGCCAGTCGTTCTTGCTGGACAGCCATTTGCCCAACGTCTCGACGAACGCGGACAGGTCGAGGAAGTAGTGCTCGGTCTCGACGAACTTCGGCGTTTCACCGTTGATCCGGGACTTCGGGTTGATCAGCTCAGCGGCGTCGAGCTGATTGCCGCAGTTGTCGCACTGGTCACCGCGCGCACCGTCGTAGCCACAGATCGGGCAGGTGCCCTCGATGTAGCGGTCGGGCAGGGTGCGGCCGGTCGAAGGGCTGATCGCGCCCCGCGTGGTCTTGGGAACGACATAACCGTTGCGGTGCAGCGCGAGGAAGATCTGCTGTGTGACCTCGGCGTGGTTACCCGTGGTGGTACGGGTGAACAGGTCGTAGGTGAGGCCGAGTCCCTGCAGGTCCTGGCCGATCTGACGGGTGTACTTGTCGGCCGTTTGCTGGGAGGTGAGGCCTTCATTGTCGGCCTGGACGGTGATCGGGGTGCCGTGTTCGTCGGTTCCGGACACCATGAGCACCCGGTTGCCGGCCATTCGCTGGTAGCGGGAGAAGACGTCGGACGGGACGCCGAATCCGGACACGTGGCCGATGTGGCGGGGGCCGTTGGCGTAGGGCCAGGCCACCGCAGTCAACACTGGGGTGCTCATGCTTGTTTAGCCTACGGACGTCGTCTAAGGCATTGTTGCCCGGGAGAGGATCGGAGGCCTCGGTGTCCGCCACGCGTCTGCTGGTGCTGGGTGTCGTGCGCATGTACGGGAAGGCACACGGCTACCAGGTCCGGCGCGAGCTTCTCTCGTGGGCCGCCGACAAGTGGGGCAACGTCCAGCCGGGTTCGATCTATCACGCACTGAAGAAGATGACGGCCGAAGGTCTCCTGGAGCAGGTCGAGGACGTCGAAGCGGGCGGCGGGCCTGACCGGACCGCGTACAGGCTGACCGAAGACGGCGAGACCGAGTTCGTCGTCCAGCTCGGCAGGGCGTTGTCGAGCGACGACGCGACCGGGTACTCGCTGTCGGCGGCGGTCACGTTCATGCCGGCCCTGCCCCGCCCGCAGGTGCTGGCCCTGTTGAAACAGCAGCTGGCGAATATGGAAGCGCACGCCCAGTCGACCCATTACGCCCGTGAGCACGCCGTCGACCTGGGGAAGCCGCCGCACGTGAGCGAGCTGTACCGCCTGTGGAGCGCGCACGCGGAGGCGAATGTGACCTGGATGAGGGATCTGATCGGCCGTCTTGAAGCCGGCGAGTACGTGATGGCGGGCGAAGGCGACGACGCGGTGTTCGGCGCACCGCCCAAGTAATCAAATTTGACTACGGAACGACTCCTAGGGCACAGTGCGTCCAGCCAACTAGTCAAGTTTGAATAGTTGGGCACTGGAAAGGAGTAGACATGATCAAGGCACGCGGCCTTGAGCGGCGCTTCCGCCGCAAGGGCCGCAATGGGGGCGAGGTCCACGCCGTCAAGGGCGTCGATCTCGATGTGTCGGCCGGGGAACTGGTCGGCTTCCTCGGACCGAACGGCGCGGGGAAGACCACGACCCTGCGCATGCTGACGACGCTTCTCAAGCCCACCGCCGGCGAAGCGACGGTCGGCGGCTGCGACCTGCTCGCCGACCCACTGGGGGTGCGCCGGCGAATCGGCTACGTCGCCCAAGGTGGTGGCACCGCGCCGGCGAGCAAGGTCGTCGAGGAGATCGAGTTCCAGGGACGGCTGTACCGGATGAGCAAGGCGGACGCGCTCGCCCGCGGGGCCGTCCTCGCCGAGCAGCTGGACCTGGCCGGACTCGACCAGCGGACGACCGCGACCCTGTCGGGCGGGCAGCGCCGCCGGCTCGACATCGCGCTCGGGCTGATCCACTCGCCCGGTCTCGTCTTCCTCGACGAGCCGTCGACGGGACTTGACCCGCAAAGCCGCGCGAACCTGTGGGACCACATCCGCAGGCTGCGTGACGAGCAGGGCGTCACAGTCTTCCTGACCACGCACTACCTCGACGAGGCCGACGCGCTCTCCGACCGGCTGATCGTCATCGACGACGGGAAGATCGTCGCCGAAGGCACGCCGGACTCGCTGAAGGCGAGGGTTTCCGGCGACAGTGTCGTCATCGGGGTGTCACCGGAATCGGCGGCGGAGACCGCGGAGGTCGCGGGCCGCCTCGAAGGAGCGCACGAGATGACCGTCACCGACGGCACGGTGCGTTTCCGGGTACCACGCGGGGACACCGCGATGCCTGAATTGCTGCGGGCACTGGACGCGCGTGGCATCACGATGACGTCCATGCAGGTGCACCGGCCGACGCTCGACGACGTCTTCCTGACCCTGACGGGCCGAAGCCTGCGCGATGCCGAAGAAGGCGCGCCTGTCGAAGAAGCTCCGGAGAAGGAGGCCACGCATGTTGCATGACACTTGGTTGATCTTCCGCCGGGACATGCTCGCGGCGTTGCGCAACCCGACCTGGCTCGCTATCGGCATCATGCAGCCACTGCTGTACTTGTTCTTCTTCGGACCGCTTCTGGTGAAGGCGCTCAACGCGCAAGGCCTGTCCGATGTGGACGGCTGGATGATCTTCACTCCGGCGATCATCGCGCAGCTCGCGTTGTTCGGCAGCTCCTTCGTCGGCTTCGGCCTCCTCGCGGAATTCCGCTCGGGCGTGGTCGAACGGATGCGGGTCACGCCGGTGAGCAGGGTTGCGTTGCTGCTGGGGAAGGTGCTCGCCAACGCACTGCAGACCGTCGTCCAGGCGTTGCTCATCATCGCGCTGGCGTATCTGGTCTTCGACCTGAACGCGCCGTTCGGCGGCGTCGTACTCAGCCTGGTGATCGTCTTCCTTTTGTCGATCACGCTGGCGTCGTGCTCGTACGCGCTGGCGCTGACCCTCAAGAGCGAAGACGCCTTCCCCGCTTTGCTCAACGCGGTTCTCATGCCGTTGCTGCTGCTGTCCGGAATCCTGATCCCGATCACCGCGGGCTCGGCGCCGGATTGGCTGTACACGCTTTCCCGCATCAATCCGTTCCGGCACGTGGTGGATGTCGAGCGGAACAGTTTCCGCGGTGACTTCTCGATGGACGCGCTGTTCACCGGGAGCGTCGTGGTGCTAGTCATGGCGGTCCTGGCCATCTGGTGGGGCTCACGGACCTTCCAGCGCGAAAACGCCTGAGACACGCTGAACCGAAAGGTCACCTTGCGACCGCTCCGCGGACGTAAGGTGACCTTTCGGACGTACTGGGGCGATATTCGAGGACAGGTGGCTTTGATCGATCCGGAAGGTGAGCACGGCGTCACCCTGTCCCACCGCGAGACGGTGACGGACTGGGCGGCGGTGCGCGGCGCCGATATCCGGTTCGCCTCGGTCACCGTGAGCGAGAACACCAACTGGCGGGACGCCGCCGCGGAACGCCATCTGGCCGGTGCGCAGAACGCCGGTATCCACACCGGCGCACGGCACTACGCGCGCCCCGGCGCCGTCCACGACCAGGCCGACCATTTCGTGCGGACGGCGAGCGCCCTCGGCGCCTTCGCGCCCGGTTCACTCGCGCCGGCGCTCGAAGTGGAGGCGCCCAGCGTCGATGACCGGTTCATCAAGGCGTGGATCAAACATGTCAGGCACGCGGCGCGCGTCGAACGCGTTCTGGTCTACGCGGGTCTCGACTGCTGGACGGACCGGCTGCACCCGGACAAGTGGGCGGACAGCGAAGTGGTGCTGTGGCTGGTCAAGCACAACGAAATCCCGGGAAGGCCGGGGTGGTTCCACTCGCGGCTGGGCTTGCACCAACACGGTTTCGGTACCGGGCTGCCCGGCGTGAACGGTCCGATCGCCCAGGACACCGTGGTGTATCCCTTCAAGCTCGGGGACGTGCTTTTGTAGTACTCGCTCCGTGACGACGGGTGTGCACGATGTCACCGTGTGGTCGCGGATCTCACTTTCCGCCGGAACGGGTTGCCTTTACTGCCATCCGAGCAGAGACAATGTCGCGTGCGGTTGATGTGCCGGAGGCTGCGGACGGACGTCGGGCCCGAGCGGGCGCTGGCGACTCTTGGGCTACGCGCTAAGACACTCGGACTCGCGCCACCGGCAGCGCTTTGCGGGGACTGGTTCTCTTCACGCGCGGTCATCGCACTGAACGCTTCCCTGACTCCTGTCCTGGATGTCTCCGAAGCGTTCGCGATTCCCACGCGGATGCCCCGGATCCGTGACGCGGTGCCCGGCGCTGTCGGGGGTGGCTGGTTCGGTTATCTGAGTTACGACCTGACAGATCCCTCGGGCCGATCCGGTGCTCTCCCTCCGGCGGTCTGGGGCTGGGTCGACCGGGTGCTGCGGCTGGACGCGGACGGTTCGTGGTGGTTCGAAGCACTGGTGCCCGACGGCGATCCGGATCCGGTCGACGAAATATCCGCGGTGGAATCCGCGCTCGCCGAGTTCCCCGAAGCGACGACATGGAGTTCCGGCCCGCTCTCGCGGCCGCTTCCGTCGGAGCACCACGACGCGGTCAAGGCGTGCGTGCACGCGATCGAAGCCGGCGAGCTGTTCCAAGCGAACATCTGCGCTCGCTTCAGGGGAGAGTTCGGCGGCGATCCGATCGCGTTGTTCGCCGAAGGTGCGCGTCGCCTGGGAGCCCGCCGGGCTGCGTTCCTCACCGGCGACTGGGGTTCGGTCGTATCGTTCTCCCCCGAGCTTTTCCTTGCCAGGCACAGGAGGCATGTCCGGTCGACGCCGATCAAGGGCACTTTGCCGCGACGGAACGCCGCCGACGATCATCTCGCCCAGCGGCTGCGGGCATCCACCAAGGACGTCGCCGAGAACGTGATGATCACCGATCTCGTCCGCAACGACCTCGGCCGGGTCTGCGCCACCGGCAGCGTGCGCGTCCCCGAACTGCTCGAGGTCCGGCCCGCTCCCGGAGTCTGGCACCTTGAGTCCACTGTGGAGGGATCGCTCGCCGACGGGATCGACGACGCGGCACTGCTCGCGGCCACGTTCCCGCCGGGTTCGGTGACGGGCGCGCCGAAGATCCGGGCGCTCGACCTGATCGCCGAATTGGAGCCAATGGCGCGCGGCGTCTACACGGGCGCGATCGGACTCGCTTCGCCGATCGCCGGGCTGGAGCTGAACGTCGCGATCAGGACCTTCGAAATCCACGAAGGCGCGATCGCTCTGGGGGTCGGCGGCGGGATCACCGCTGACTCCGACAGCGAAGCGGAATGGCAGGAATGCCTGCACAAGTCCGCTCCGCTGGAGCGCCTGCTCGGCTGAGCTACTTGGTGGGATCCAGCAGGAGTTTGCCCGCCGTGCCGCGCGAGCGGAGGGCCTCGTGGGCGGCGCGCGCGTCGGAAAGCGCGTACTCGCCGCCGGCGACGGCGCGGACCTTACCGGCGAGCGCCAGTTCGAAAAGCTCCTCGAGCGTGCGGCCGAAGACGTTTCCGGGGAGTTTGAAGGCGTGCGGCAGCCACATCCCGGCCACGGTGGTGCTGTGCCCGAGAAGGTTGCGGGCCTCGATCGGCTTCGGCGACTGGCGGCTGGCCATGCCGTAGAACGCGAGGCGGCCGAACGGTGCGAGCGCCGCGACGCTCTGGTCGGTGACGGTGCCGCCGGTCATGTCGAGCACGATGTCGACGCGCTTGCCGCCGTTCGCCTCGCGAAGCGCGTCGGTCATGTTCTCGGCGCGCGAGTCGATGGCGACGTCGGCGCCGAGTTCGAGAGCGAGGGCCCGCTTCTCGTCGCTGCTGGCGGTCGCGATGACCCTGCCCGCACCCCAAGCTTTGGCGAGCTGGACGGCGATGGAGCCGACACCGCCCGCCGCCGCGTGCACGACGACGGATTCGCCGGGTTCGAGATGGGCGCTCTTGCGCAGCAGGAGCGAGGCGGTGGCGCCCTGGACGATGAAGGAGAGCGCGGTCAGGTCATCGACGCCGTCGGGCACGGCGAAGCTGGTGACCTCGTCCGCCACCGCGCGCTCGGCGTAACCGCCGCCGCCGTTGAGCAGCGAGACGACACGCTTGCCGTCGGCGGTGCGGCCGACGACCTCGCCGCCGGGCACGAGCGGGAGCTTGCTCGGCGCGAGGTAGGAGTTTTCGGCCTGATGCGTATCGGCGTAGTTGATGCCGATCCGGTCGACCTCCACCAGCAGCTGACCCGGTCCGGGGACGGGATCGGGCAGGTCGACGAGGTTGAGCACCTCGGGTCCGCCGAATTCGGTCACCTGTACTGCACGCATCCGCATCCTCCTCATCGAGATGAGACATTCTTGCATATGTCTCATCCATGAGACGCTGCGTGATATGTTTCACTCATCGGAACCGCACTCGAACGCCAGCTGACCTCGCCGCGCCCGGACGCCCTGCGCGCGTTCACGATCGCGCGCGCCTGGTTCCTGGAGGGGCGCCGGGTGGACATGGGCGAACTCGCGGGCGAACTGGGGATCAGCCGCGCCACCCTGCACCGCTGGGTCGGCGGCCGGGATCAGCTGCTCGGCGAGATCCTGTGGTCGATGACCGTGGAGGTCTTCGAAGCGCGGGCGTCCGGCAAGCTCGGTCGCGGCGCAGAGGGGATCGCGGAACTCGTCGGTACCTTCGTCCGGACCGTGAACGACTCGAAACCGTTCCGGGAGTTCCTGCGCAACGAGCCCGAGCGGGCCCTGCGGATTCTGACGACGAAGGCCAGCGTGGTGCAGAGTCGCGCGATCGCGAAGATGCGCGAGTTCCTGGAAGAAGAGGTCGCGGCCGGAAGGCTCGCCCCGCCCTTGCCCGTCGAGGACCTGGCCTACTTGCTGGTGCGGATCGGCGAGTCCTTCATCTACACCGACGTCATCACCGGCGCCGAGCCCGACGCCGCGAAGGCGCACGGGGCCGCGACGGCCTTGCTGTCCTAAGTCCTTATTTACGGGACGCGAGAACGGCGTCGTAGAGCTCCTTCTTGGACACTCCTGTGGCCTCGGCGACCTCGGCGGCGGCGGATTTGAGGCGTTCGCCCGCCGCGACCCGCGACGAAACTTCCGAAACCAGATCCGCGACGCTCACCGAGCGCGGCGGCGCAGCCGCCAGAACGACCGTGATCTCACCCTTGACCCCGTCGGCGGCCCAGGCGGCCAACTCCGGCAAAGTGCCGCGTTTGACCTCTTCGTAAGTTTTGGTCAGTTCGCGGCAGACGGCGGCGCGACGATCGGAGCCCAGGACGTCGGCGGCGTCGGCGAGCGTGCTCGCGAGGCGGTGCGGAGACTCGAAGAACACGGCCGTACGGGGCTCGTTCTTCAGCGAACCGAGCCACTTCGCGCGTTCACCGGGCTTGCGCGGGGCGAATCCTTCGAAACAGAAACGGTCGCACGGCAGGCCGGACAGCGCGAGCGCCGTGGTCACCGCGGACGGGCCGGGGAGGCAGGTCACCGGCACCTCCGCCTCGACGCAGGCCGCCACCAGGCGGAATCCGGGGTCCGAAACGCTCGGCATCCCCGCGTCGGTCACGAGGACCACGGTTTCGCCCGATCGGAGCGATTCGAGCAGTTTCGGCAGGCGGGCGGTCTCGACGTCCTCATAGAAGCTGACCACGCGTCCGACCGGCGAAACGTCGAGGGCGGCGGTGAGGGAACGCAGGCGTCGGGTGTCTTCGGCGGCGATCACGTCGGCGGTCGCGAGGGCTTCGGACAGGCGCGGCGAAGCGTCACGGACGTCTCCGAGCGGGGTGGCTGCCAGCACGAGGCGTCCTTCGGTCATTCCCGAAGGTTAACCGGTTCGCATATCCGGACACCGAGTTCACTCTTTCGCCCGTAGGATCATGCCCCGTGACCGCACTGCTGACCCGGGACAACGAGAGCGTGCGGCCGGATCCGGTCGACGCGCTCCGGCCACCGAGCGACCGGGAAGCCGGCCTCCTCGGCCGCGGCATGCCTGCCGACCGCCTGCGCGGCTGGGTCGTCACGCTGGTGCTGACGCTCATCGGCGGAATCGTCCGGATCCAGAACCTGGCGACGCCCACGGACAAGGGCACGCCCGTCTTCGACGAGAAGCACTACGTCCCGCAGGCGTGGCAGATGCTGCGCAACGGCGGTTACGAAGACAACTACGGCTACGAACTGATCGTGCACCCGCCCTTGGCGAAGCATCTCATCGCGATCGGCGAGTGGCTGTTCGGCTACAACGCCTGGGGCTGGCGGATCATGCCCGCGCTGGCGGGCACGCTGATCGTGTTCCTCACCATCCGGATCGCCCGGCGGCTCACCCGCTCGACACTGCTCGGCGCGGTCGCCGGGATCCTGGTGATCAGCGACGGCGTCCTGCACCTGCAGTCACGTATGGGCATGCTCGACATCTTCATCGCGTTGTTCGTGCTCGCCGCGTTCGCCTGCGTGCTGTGCGACCGTGACCAGGTCCGGCAACGGCTCGCCGTCGCCGTCCGCGAAGGCTGGATCGACGAGTCCCGTTTCGGCCCGAAGCTGGGTTTCCGGTGGTGGCGGTTCGCGGGCGGCCTGATGATCGGGCTGACCTTCGGCGTCAAGTGGTCGGCGCTCTACTACATCGCCACGTTCGGCCTGCTCACCGTCTTCTTCGACGTGGCCGCGCGCCGCGCCGCCGGAGTGCAGCGGCCGTGGGTCGGCACGCTGCGCCGCGACGTGCTGCCCGCGCTGTGGGCGATCGTCGTCATCCCGATCCTGGTGTATCTCGCCTGCTACTGGGCCTGGTTCGCGAGCGAGACCGCGACCGACCGCAATCTGGTCGCGATCAAGGACATCGATCCCGGCTTCTGGTCCTGGATGCCGCCCGCGTTGCGATCGCTGGGCAACTACTCGATGAACGTCCTCGACTTCCACGCGCACCTGGTGACGCCCAAGGACAAACCGCATCCGTGGGAGTCGAAGCCCTGGACCTGGCCGATGGGACTGCGGCCGATGCTCTACGCCTACGCCGGCGGCACCGAGGCGACCGGCTGCGGCGAGTCGACCTGCGTGCGGGCGACGATGCTGATCGGCACACCGGCGATGTGGTGGCTGGCCCTGCCGATGCTCGGCTGGAGCGCGTGGCGGTCGTTCTTCCGCGCGGACTGGCGCTACGCCGCCGTGCTCGTCGGCTACCTCGCCGGGTTCCTGCCCTGGTTCACCAACCTCGACCGCCAGATGTACTACTTCTACGCGACTCCGCTGGCGCCGTTCCTGGTTCTCGGATTGACGCTGGTCCTCGGCCAGATCCTCGGCAGCGCGAAACGCGGATTCGAACGGCGGGGCACCGGTC
Source organism: Amycolatopsis sp. NPDC102522 (assembly GCF_055584485.1). Taxonomy (NCBI): domain Bacteria; kingdom Bacillati; phylum Actinomycetota; class Actinomycetes; order Pseudonocardiales; family Pseudonocardiaceae; genus Amycolatopsis; species Amycolatopsis sp. NPDC102522. The sequence goes on from NZ_JBVJLY010000002.1 coordinate 768,848, forward strand.
TGCTCGTCGTCGCGCTCTACGTGGGCCTGGTCGTGGCCAACTTCGCCTGGCTGTGGCCGATCCTCAACGGCAACGCGATCACCAACGAGCACTGGAACGCCGAGCTGTGGCTTCCGTCCTGGAAGTGACCACGCCCCGGCGTTGATTTCCCGATTCAAGTGTGACACTTGGTCGACAGTTGTTACTCTCCCCTGGTCAGTAGCAGTCGACAGGGGGCACCATGACGATCCGACCGCTCGGAGTGGCCTGTGCGGCCGCGGCGTTGTTCTTGATCGCGGGTTGCGAAGAGCAGACGCCGGGAACCGCGTCGCCGCAGACTTCGGCCGTTCCGAGTACCTCGGAAGCACCGGCCGCCAGCTCGACACAACCACCCAGCGCTTCGCGGCCTTCGGCTACCGCAGCGACCGTTTCCGAGGCGACCAAGCCCGCCACCGGCGGCGCGGTGGCACACACCCCCGACGGGGCAGCGAGCGTAATGGAGGAGTATCACCACGCCCTGGGCAACAAGGACCTCGACACCATTTGCCGGATCACGGCGCCGGCGTTCGACGGCGGGTTGAAGGAGTGCCGGACCCTCACCCCGATGCAGTTCGGGATGCTCTCGGACGATGACTTCAAGAAGCTGAAGCTCACCCGCGTCGACCGGGCGAAGCTGCAGAGCAAGGGACCGGACAAGGTCGTCGTCCCGCCGGGCGCGATCGCGCCGCAGATAGCGATGATGGCGGCCGACCCCAAGACGTTCACCATGGCGTGGCGCGGCGGGACCTGGGTCGTCGTCGACTGAGCGAGAGCAAGGGACCTTTGCTCACGTTCGTTAGCGCACTAACTAACGTGAGCAAAGGTCCCTTGCTCTCTTTTCGCAGGTCAGCGCGGGTGACGCTGGGGCTGCGGCTGCTGGTGAGGCTGCGGTTGCTGCTGCGGAGGGCGGCGCGGCACGATCTGGGTGACCGGGCCGTCCGGCGACTTGCCGGCCCGCGCGAGCCAGCCTTCGACGTCGCGCCGCACGGCGGCGAGCGTCGGGCGGCGGCGGGGCTCCTGGTCGAGCGACGCGATGAGGATCCGGGCGTGCGCGCTGCGGTTCGGCAGCTTCGAGACCGGTTCGGCGCGGGCGGCGGCCATCAGCGCGGCCATCGGGGTCTCCCGGGTGCCGCGCGGAGGCTGGCCTGACAGCGCGTAGCTGACCGTCGCGGCGAGCTGCCAGGCGTCCGACGCCGGGCTCGCCGCGGAGCCCATCGCCTGCTCGGGAGCGACGAAGTCCGGCGTGCCGATCATCATCCCGGTCGCGGTCATCTTCGAGTCGCCCTGGCTCCGGGCGATACCGAAGTCGATGAGGTGGGCGAGCCCGTTGCGGTCGAGGATGATGTTCGACGGCTTGAGGTCGCGGTGCAGCACACCCTTCTCGTGCGCCGCGGCGAGCGCGCCCGCCATGGTCGACCAGAGCCGTCCGGCGGCGATGTCGTCGAGCGGGCCCTGCGAGTCGACGATCTCGGACAGCGAGCGTCCTTCGAGGTATTCCATGACCAGCGCGAGCCCGTCGGGCTCCTCGACGAGGTCGTAGACGCGGACGCAGTTGGGGTGGTTCACCACGGCCAGCGCCCTGGCCTCGCGCTGCATCCGCTCTTCGGTGTCGCGGTCCGGCGCGTGCGCGATCTTCAGCGCGACAGTGCGGTTGAGCTGTGTGTCGACCGCTTCCCACACGGTGCCGAAGCCGCCATGGCCGAGCCGCCGGACGCGCTTGTAGCGACCACCGCCGGAGTTGCGGGAGCCCGGGGGCGCCGGGACCGGACCCGGCACCGCGGCCAGCGCGGGAGGTTCGGGCGCCTGCGCCAGAGCGGTCGCCGGGTACTGCTTCTGCGGCGGGGGCGGCAGCTGCTGCTGGGGCTTCGGGGCGGGCGGCTCCGGGCGGTACGGCTCGACCTTCTGCCGGGGCTGCGGGTCCGGCCGGTTGATCACCGACCACGGCGGCGGGCCGACCAGCGCGACCGGGATCAGGCCCAGCACGCTGAACGGCAGGAAGCCGAGCCAGAAGTGCACGGCGGTGTTCGCACCCATGCCGACGCTCGCCAGCACCATCAGCACGAACGGGATCCAGAAGAACCGCGAAGGCCACTTCGGCCCGCGACGGAACGCTGTGCGCGCCTGCAGCATGACGAACAGCAGCGACAGCGCGGGCAGGCCGACCAGCAGGATCAGGTAGAAGATGTAGCTCAGCTGCATCCCGCTCGGATAGAACAGGACCTCGTACACGTTCTGGCCGCGTCCGAGGTACTCGCTCTGCGTGCCGATCAGCGGGCTGTAGTCGGTGTTGAAGGTCGACAGGTCACTGCTGGAGAAGCCGGATTGCCCGCCGGACTTCGACGCCGCTTCCTGAAAGGTCTGCGAAACGCCGGTGGCCAGCAGCCACGGCAGCAGGAAGGCGGCGACGACGCCGATCCCGCCGAAGACGGACAGGGTCACCACGTCGTAGCGGTTGCCGGTGCCTTTGCGGATGATCGCGACGACCATCGCTCCCAGCGCGGGCAGCAGCGCGACCAGCGCTCCCGCGGTGCTCGTCGCCCACACCCAGTCCCCGGGCCAGATCCCCGGTCCGAACAGGCTGTGCGCGAACGACAGCAGCGCGCTCGCTAGTCCCATGGACCCTGCTCCCCTAGCTTGTCGAGGCCGTTTCCGGCGGTTTTTTCCTGGTTCAGCTTAGGACGCTCCACGCCATCACAGGGTTGCCGGGTTGTCAGGGGCGTCTCCCCGCCGTTACCACCAGGCATTAGCGCGGCCGGAAGTCCATGATGGGCCCGGTACCCGAGCGCGAAGGAGCATTCGATGCACGCCGAGTCGTACCAGCGGAGCCTCGAAGACCCGGAGGGTTTCTGGCTCGAAGCCGCGCAGGCGATCGACTGGACCCGTTCGCCGACGCAGGCCCTCGACACGTCGAAAGCCCCCTTCCACCGCTGGTTCCCGGACGGGGAGCTGAACACGGCGTTCAACGCGCTCGACAGGCACGTGCGGGACGGCCGCGGTGGGCAGACCGCGCTGATCTGGGATTCCCCGGTCACCGATTCGGTACGCAGGTTCACCTACGCGGAACTGCTGGACGACGTCGCGCGCTTCGCCGGCGCGCTCGCCTCTCTCGGTGTCGGGAAGGGCGACCGCGTCATCGTCTACATGCCGATGGTTCCCGAGGCCGCGATCACGATGCTCGCGTGCGCCCGGCTGGGCGCGGTGCACTCGGTGGTGTTCGGCGGGTTCGCGCCCAAGGAACTCGCGGCGCGGATCGAGGACGCGAAACCCAAGGTCATCGTGGCCGCGTCGTGCGGGATCGAACCGACGCGGGTCGTCGAGTACAAGCCGATCATCGACGAGGCGCTCGCGGGCACCGTCCACCAGCCGGACAAGGTCGTGGTGCTGCAGCGTGAACGCGCTCGCGCCGAATTGGGCGAGCGCGACGCCGACTGGGCAGAACTGGTCGCGAAGGCCTCCCCCTCAGATCCGGTCCCGGTCGCCGCCACCGACCCGCTGTACATCCTGTACACCTCCGGCACCACGGGGAAGCCGAAGGGCGTCGTGCGTGACACCGGCGGGCACGCGGTCGCGCTGGCCTGGTCGATGGGCGCGATCTACGACATCCAGCCCGGTGACGTGTGGTGGACTGCGTCCGACGTCGGCTGGGTCGTCGGCCATTCCTACATCGTCTACGCTCCGCTCCTCATCGGAGCCACCAGTGTCATGTACGAGGGGAAGCCTGTCGGGACGCCTGACGCGGGCGCGTTCTGGCGCGTCATCGCCGACCACGGAGTCAAGGCGTTGTTCACCGCCCCGACGGCGTTGCGGGCGATCAAGAAGGTCGACCCCGACGCGAACGAAATCGAAAAATACCAGCTCAGCGAGTTTCGGACGCTGTTCATGGCGGGGGAACGACTCGATCCGGAGACGTATCACTGGGCGCACGACAAGCTCGGCGTCCCGGTGATCGACCACTGGTGGCAGACCGAGACCGGCTGGCCGATCGCGGCGAATCCGCGCGGGCTGGAGCCGATGCCGGTCAAACCCGGTTCCGCGACGAAGCCGGTGCCGGGCTGGGACGTGCGGATCCTGGATCAGGCGGGCGACCCGCTTCCCGCCGGACGGGAAGGCGCCATCGCGATCAAGCTGCCGCTTCCGCCGGGATCGTTGCCGACGTTGTGGCAGGACGACGAGCGGTATCGTGAGGCGTACCTTTCGCGGTACGAAGGCCACTACCTGACGGGTGACTCCGGATACGTCGACGAAGACGGCTATCTGTTCGTCATGGGCCGCACCGACGACGTCATCAACGTCGCGGGCCACCGGCTTTCGACCGGTTCGATGGAGGCGGTGCTGGCGTCCCACCCCGCCGTCGCCGAATGTGCGGTGATCGGGGTCCGAGACCAGCTCAAGGGGCAGCTTCCGCGCGGTTTCGTGGTGCTGAAGTCGGGTGTCGACACCGACGCCGAAACACTCAAGGCTGAGTTGGTCGCGCTGGTCCGGCGCGACATCGGGCCGGTCGCGGCGTTCCGTGACGTGTCCATTGTGGACGCACTGCCGAAGACGCGGTCGGGGAAGATCCTGCGCAAGACCATGCGCGGTATCGCCGACGGCAGGGACGAGCAGGTGCCCTCGACGATCGAGGACGCGAGCGTTCTCGATGCGTTGAAAGCGGTTCTGCGCGGCGAGTGAACCAATGACCGGTACGTATTCCTAGTCCGATCGGGTGTTGTCGTGTTTGCCCTATTGGTCTATACCTCTATGAGCAGAGAGTCTCCAGTTCCCCGACCGGAGGTGCTCCATGAGTAAACGCCTGTCCACGACCGTGCTCGGCGTGGCCGTCCTGAGTCTCGTGACGCTCGGTCTGCCCGCGACGGCGAGCGCGGACCCAGCGGCGGCCGGTCACCCGAAGGCCGAGCGGTCCGTCACCGACGTCATCCCCGCGCCTGTCGACGCCAAACCCGATCCCCGCGCGAATTTCCGGCTCAGCCCCTCGACCGTCATCCGTGCCGACCGCGACGGCAGACAAGTCGCCGAATACCTGGCCGGGCTCCTCCGGCCGGCCACCGGCTACCGGCTGCCCGTCGTCACCGGCCACCGCGGCGGCGGCCCCGCCATCTCACTCGAAACCGGCCACGCGAGCGACCGCGTCGGCACCGAGGGCTACCAGCTCAAGGTGGCGTCCTCCGGCGTGAGTTTGCGGGCGAACACCGACAAGGGCCTGTTCTCCGGCGTGCAGACGCTGCGCCAGCTGTTCCCGTCGGACATCGAGGCCGCCACCGTCCAGAAGCGTTCGTGGGTGGTCTCGGGCGGCACGGTGCTCGACTACCCGCGCTTCGGCTACCGCAGCGCGATGCTCGACGTCGCCCGGCACTTCTTCACGCCGGCCCAGGTCAAGCTCTACATCGACCAGATCGCGCAGTACAAGATCAACACGCTCCACCTGCACCTGAGCGACGACCAGGGCTGGCGGATCGAGATCAAGAGCTGGCCGAAGCTGGCGACCGTGGGCGGGCTGACCGCCGTCGGCGGCGGCCCCGGCGGGTACTACACGCAAGATCAGTACACGGACCTCGTGCGCTACGCGGCTTCGCGGCACATCACGGTCGTTCCCGAGATCGACATGCCAGGACACACCAACGCGGCCCAGCACTCCTACGCCGAACTGAACTGCGACGGCAAGCCGATTCCGGCGCGCACGGACATCGAGGTCGGCTACAGCTCGCTGTGCATCAACAAGGACATCACCTACACGTTCGTCGACGACGTCCTGCGCGAACTTTCGGCGATCACCCCCGGGAAGTACCTCAACATCGGGGGCGACGAGGCGCACGCGACCACTCCGGAGGATTACCAGACCTTCGCCAAGAAGGTGCAGCCGATCGTCGCGAAGTACGGCAAGCAGATCACCGGCTGGCACGACATCGCCAAGACGAATCCGCCGCTTTCGGCCGTCCCGCAGTTCTGGGGCACGACCGGCACCGACGCGAACGTCGCCGCGGCCGCGGCCCGGGGCAACAAGATCCTGATGTCGCCCGCGAACAAGGCCTACATGGACATGAAGTACCACGCGCAGACGCCGCTCGGGCTCAGCTGGGCAGGATTCATCGAGGTCAAGACCGGTTACGACTGGGATCCGGCGACGTACCTGCAGGGCGTGACCGAGAACAACGTCATCGGCGTCGAAGCGCCGTTGTGGTCGGAAACGCTCGTGACGAGTGAACACATCGAGTTCATGGCGTTCCCGAGGCTGCCGGGTTACGCCGAGATCGGCTGGTCGCCGAAGGATTCCCGGACCTGGGACGCCTACCGGCTCCGGCTGGCGAAGCAGAGCCCGCGCTGGGTTCAGCAGGGAATCGACTTCTACCGGTCCACTCAGGTCGACTGGAAGTAGCGGAAGTCAGCTCGCCGCGGCGTCGAGGCGGGCGGTGATGGCGGCACGGGCCAGCACGTAGGGCTCCGTGCCGCCGAACATCACCGAATCGGCGTTCGCGGCCCGGCCGAGGGCGTGCAGTTCGAAGGCCAGCCGATTCACCTCGACGGACTCGCGAAGCTGCCCGGCCTTGCGCGCTTCGACGACGGTGGACCGGATGAACTGGGCGAAAGCGCGGCTCACGTTCGCGACCGCGTCGTGGACCCGGCCGGTCCGCGCGTCGAACTCGGCACCGGTGTTGAAGAAGAAGCAGCCGCCGGGGAACACCCGGCGTTCCGAGTAGTCCAGCCAGTTCGCGCACAGCGCGCGCAGCCGCGCGATCCCCTGCTCGACCTCCAGGGTCGGCGCGACGACGTTCTCCGCGAAGATCGCGCTCGCCGTTTCGACCGCCGCGAGCTGCAGTTCCTCCTTGGAACCGAACAACGCGAACACACCCGATTTGCTCAGTTCCAGCTCGGCGGCGAGCCTGCCGAGGGACAACCCGTCGAGCCCTTCGACGGACGCGATGTCGACGGCGCGCCGCAGCACGATCCGCCTCGTCGCGTCCCCGCGGGCCACCCGGCCGTCACCCGGCATTCCGTTCCTCTCGCCGCCGTTTTGCCGATTCCAGGCCGTCACGGTACTGCCGGGAAAGCGACGACGTCGCCAGCACCCGGTCCAGCAGCGCCCAGTACGCGGTCCGGCGATCGTCGTCCAGCTGGGCGACGTTGGTGAACGACGCGACGTACACCTCGGCGATCGTCGGATTCGCCGGATCGCGTTCTTCGAGCGTCATGCGTCCCGAGGTCGGGACCGCACCCGTCCGGAGCACCCGCAGGTACCAGCCGCTGCGGCCGGAATCGATCATCGCCGGGATGACGTCCTTGCGCCCGGTCTTCATCGCGAGCTTGAAACACGGCGTCCGCGGCTGTGAGACCTGGACCAGCGCGTCTCCCCAGGCCCAGACGTCGCCAATGCGAACCTCGTGCTCGTCGGCCCCCAGCACGGACGCGTTCTCCCCGAAATCGCCCGCGACCACCGGGAAACCCCGCTCCGACCAGTCCGGGTAGTGCGCGGCCGGATAGACGTAGACCGCCTTGTCCGCGCCGCCGTGGACGGTGCGGTCCGCCTGGTCGTCCCCGGCCAGATTGATTTCGCCAAGTTCCAAAAAGGGCGCCCCGACCCGCGATTTCGAGATCGCGCTGTACACCGGGACATCGCGTTTCGTCCCCAGCACGGACGGCCGCCCGACGAAGACCTCGTTCACTTCGAGTGTGCTCACACTCTAGAAAATAGCACGACCGTTCGTATATCTTGCCGCCATGGATCTCCTCGCCCTGACGACCCGGGCTCATCACGCGACCGGGACCACGATCACCGGAATCGGTACGGACGACTGGGACCGCTCGACCCCCTGCGCCGAGTGGACCGTCCGCGACATCGTGAAACACCTGATCGACAACAACGAGCACCGTGCGGCGGAGGCGTCCGGCCGCCCCAGGAAGACCCGGCCGACGACGGACGGCGACCTCACCGGGTCCTACGCGGAAAGTTCCGCCGAGTTCCTAGCAGCCTTCGACGCCCAGGCCCTGGAGAAGACCTTCGACTTCGGAAACTTCGGCCCGCTCCCCGGGAAGAACGCCTTGGCCGTGCTCTTCGTCGACAACCTCGTCCACGGCTGGGACCTCGACGCCGCGCTCGGCCGCGAACACCTCTGGGACGACGAACTCGCGACGGCCGCGTTGGGCGTGGCGAGCCGCTATCCCGACGTCACGCCGGTGCGCGGGCCCGGCGGCGCCTTCGACCAGGCTGTCGAGGCACCGCCGGGTGCCGGGCCGGGTGACCGGCTCATCGCGTTGCTGGGCCGTTCAGCTCCGCCGACTCCTCGTCGCTGAACAACCGGGAGCGGGTCAGGAAGCGGACTCCTTCGGGCGCCTCCAAGGAGAATCCGCTTCCCCTGCCCGGAACGACGTCGATGGTCAGATGTGTGTGCTTCCAGTACTCGAACTGCGGTCCGGACATCCACACCGGGACGTCCTCGATCCCCTCGACGACCAGGTCGCCGAGCCGGACGTCGGACATCCCGGTGCGGAATTCGCCCGCCGGATAACACATCGGCGCGCTCCCGTCGCAGCATCCGCCGGACTGGTGGAACATCACCGGTCCGTGGACTGACACCAGCCGCCGCAGCAGATCCGCGGCGGCCGGTGTCAAGCCGACCCGCTCGGCCATCAGAAGAACCCGAGCGCACTGTCCGAATAGGACACCAGCATGTTCTTGGTCTGCTGGTAGTGGTCCAGCATCATCTTGTGGTTCTCGCGCCCGATCCCGGACGCCTTGTAACCGCCGAAGGCCGCGTGCGCCGGGTACGCGTGGTAGTTGTTGACCCACACCCGGCCCGCCTGGATGTCGCGGCCGGCGCGGTAGGCGGTGTTGCCGTCGCGTGACCAGACACCGGCGCCGAGGCCGTACAGCGTGTCGTTGGCGATCTTCAGCGCGTCGGCGTAGTCGTCGAACTTCGCCACCGAGACCACCGGGCCGAAGATCTCCTCCTGGAAGATCCGCATCTTGTTGTCGCCTTCGAAGACCGTCGGCTGCACGTAGTACCCGCCGGACAGTTCGCCGCCGAGGTCGCTGCGCTCGCCGCCGGTGAGGACCTTCGCGCCTTCCTTCACCCCGATGTCGATGTAGGAAAGGATCTTCTCCAGCTGGTCGTTGGAGGCCTGCGCGCCGATCTGCGTCTCGGTGTCGAGCGGGTGGCCCTGCTTGATCTTCTTGACGCGTTCGACGGCGTCGCCGAGGAACCGGTCGTAGATGCCGGACTGGATCAGCGCCCGCGACGGGCAGGTGCAGACCTCGCCCTGGTTCAACGCGAAGAGCGCGAAGCCCTCCTGCGCCTTGTCGTAGAACGCGTCGTTGGCCGCGGCGACGTCGTCGAAGAAGATGTTCGGGCTCTTGCCGCCGAGTTCGACGGTGACCGGGATGATGTTCTCGCTGGCGTACTGCAGGATCAGCCGTCCGGTGGTGGTCTCGCCGGTGAACGCGACCTTCCGCACGCGGTTGCTCGACGCGAGCGGCTTGCCCGCCTCGACTCCGAAGCCGTTGACGATGTTCAGCACGCCCGGCGGGATCAGGTCGCCGATGAGCGACATCAGCAGGTGGATCGACGCCGGGGTCTGCTCGGCGGGTTTGAGCACGATCGCGTTGCCGGCGGCGAGCGCGGGCGCGAGCTTCCAGACCGCCATGAGCAGCGGGAAGTTCCACGGGATGATCTGGCCGACGACGCCGAGCGGCTCGTGGAAGTGGTACGCCACGGTGTTGTCGTCGATCTGGGAGATGCCGCCCTCCTGGGCGCGCAGGGCGCCGGCGAAGTAGCGGAAGTGGTCGATCGCGAGGGGGATGTCGGCGGCGAGGGTCTCGCGGACCGGTTTGCCGTTCTCCCACGACTCGGCGACGGCGATCGCCTCGAGGTTCTGTTCCATCCGGTCGGCGATCCGGAGCAGCACGTTCGACCGCTCGTCCACCGACGTCCGGCCCCAGGCCGCGGCCGCGCCTTCGGCCGCGTCGAGCGCGCGGTCGATGTCTGCGGCGGTGCCGCGAGCGACCTCGGTGAACACCTGGCCGGTCACCGGGGTCGGGTTCTCGAAGTACTGACCGCTCGCGGGCGGTACGTACTCGCCGCCGATGTAGTGGTCGTAGCGGGACTCGTAGCTGACGACGCTGCCTTCGGTGTTCGGTGCCGCGTACTTGGCCATCTTTCCTGCCTCATCGCTAGGGGTGGCGGTTGGCGGCGAAGGTAGGCCGGGTGAGGTTGCACGCACGTTGCAACGAAGTGAGCCCGGTCACCTATTCTCGGAAACGTGGCGGAGCTGCCCGGAGATGAAGCGTCGCCGCGTGACCCTCAGGCGTACGCGCGGCTGCTGAAGGACGTCCACGACGCCGTCCTTTCCGGTGTGCCCGCGCCGCGTTCCCCCAGGTCGATCGTGTCGGCGTCGTGGGATCGCTCGCTGGCCGCGCACGTCGACCCGGACAAGGGCATCGCCCCGCTGGTCTACGACTCCGGCGAAGTGAGCGGGCTGCGGGACGAGCATCCGCTGGCACCGGTGCTGCCGATCCTGCGGCAGACGCTGGTGAGCATCGCCGACGACGCCGAGCACATGATGATCGTGACCGACGCGGCCGGGCACATCCTGTGGCGCGAAGGCGCGGCAGGCGTACTGCGGCGCGCGGACGGCGTGATGCTCGCGGAGGGCACGCGCTGGAGCGAAGACGTCATCGGGACGAACGCGATGGGCACCACGCTCGCCACCGGGGAGCCGGTGCAGATCTACTCCGCCGAGCACCTGGTGCGGACCTATCACGGCTGGACCTGCGCGGCGGCGCCCGTGCGCGACCCGGAGACCGGCGCGCTGCTCGGGTCGATCGACGTCAGCGGTCCGCTGCGGACGGTCCATCCCGCGATGCTCGCGCTGGTCACGGCGGCCGCGCAGCTCGCCGAAGGCCAGTTACGGGCCCGGCTCGCGCTGCGCGACGAGCGGCTGCGGGTCGCCAACATGACCCATTTGGAGGCGTTGCGCGGCATGCCGGGCGCCTTGCTTTCGGCGAAGGGGCGCGTGCTGGCGGCCGAGTCCTGCGACGATCTCCCCACCACCGTGGACATCCGGCCCGGTGGCGGCGCGGTCACCCTGCCCGACGGGCGGCTCGGCACGGTGGAGCCGTTGAGCGAGGGCTATCTGCTGCGCCTGCGGAACCGGGGCCCGTCGAGGCGCCCCCGGCTCGCGCTGGAGTTCCTCACCGACGGCCCGCCATCGACCACAGTGGACGGTCGCGAGGTGCCGTTCACCTTGCGGCACGCGGAGATCCTCACGCTGCTCGCCTTGAATCCCGGCGGCCTCTCCGCGGAAAGGCTGGCACTACTGCTTTATGGCGAGAGCGGGAACCCGGTGACGGTGCGCGCCGAGATCCACCGGCTGCGGACGCAGCTCGGCCCGGAGATCGTGCAGACCCGGCCGTACCGGCTCTCCGCCGAGGTGGACGCCGATTTCCTGCGGGTCCGCGCGGCACTCAAACGAGGCGACGTCAGCGCCTCCGCGAACGCGTTCCGGGGGCCGCTACTGGCCGAATCGGAGTCGCCCGCCGTCCGCGAGGAGCGCGAGTCGGTCACCGCGTCGGTCCGGCGGGTCGCGCTCGGCAGCGGGGACGCGGCGGCGCTGTGGGCGTACTGGGAGACCTCCTGCGGGGCCGACGACCTGGAGATCGTCGACGCGCTGTGCCGAGTGCTCCCGGACGGCGATCCGCGGCGCGCCGTCGCCTTCACCCACCGTGCTCGGGTCCTGTCCGGCCGAGTTTGACGGCTGCCGTGGCGGCTTGCTCGATCTGTTCGCGCCGGGATTCCCAGAAGGTCGCGTCGCGCTGCTGGGCGGCGTAATCGGCGGCCGTCCCCGTCGAGCCGTCCACTTGTTCACGCAGGATGTCGGCGTGTCCGGCGTGACGGCTGGTCTCGGTGAGCATGTGGACCAGGACGTTGAACAGCATCACCCGAGGTCGCGGCCACCAGGGCACGTGACCAGGCGAATCGATGGCCAGGGCCGTGATCGTCGCGTCGGAGTGCCCCCAGACGCGTCGATAGCGGCCGGTGATCTCCTCACGCGTCTCGTGCTCGGTGGCCCACAGGTCGGCGCCGCGTTGCCCGAGGTCGTCCCATCGGGGCAGGGATTCGGGGAACGGCCTGCCGAAAACCTCGCCGAAGTACCGGGATTCCCACAGCGACAGGTGCTTCACCAAACCGAGAAGGTTGGTCCCGGTCCGGGTCAGGGGACGGCGGATGTCGTACTCATCCAGCCCGTCGAGCTTCCAGAGCAGCACCTCGCGGATCTCTCGCAGATCGCTGTGCAAGCACTCTTTCGCGACATCGTCGATCATGACGCGAGCCTGCTGTCCTGTCCGCTTCTGCTCTTCGGATGGGCAGGCCGCTTGCCTGCGACACGAAAAGTAGGTTCGAACATCGGGTCCGCCGAGTTGTTCGGGCAACCTTTCGGATTCGGCGGCCGACCAGGCCGCCGAAGGTCGCGGTCCGCCACTGACCCGCGTGGTGCCGCTGCCCCTTCCAGCTGGGGAGTATCGCTGCTGAACTGCGTCTCGACGAACTCGGTGATGTTGAACTCCGCCCCAACGAACCCTGGTTTACTGGCTGGCGCGACCTGTTTCCGTCGCTGGTCGGGCGATCCAGTCTTGCATCGCACAGGGCCGGGTCTTCCCAGCGGCTACGCCGTTCGCACGAGTCGGTGGCGCCAACAGTTTCTCGGCGAGTTCCTCGCCCCGTTCAAGTCACCGGATGGCCGCAGCTCGTCGTACGACCTTGTGGGCCCGCGAACCCCAAGGTCGTTAGGTTATTCTGCGGACGACCGGGTTCTCGCTAAGCCCTGGAACTTCTTCAACCAGGCGCGCATGCGCCGAGTGAAGGAACTCCGAGACCTTCTCCAGTAATTCTTCTCGCATTAGTGAGGAATCTCCAGAATTCTTCGACGAGCTCACCGATATTCGGTCGTCAACCTGACGAAGTCTGATCACCTCCTCGCTTTCCGTGAAGCCAAATGCCGCATCCTCCCCACGAGAAATCCGATCGGCCGCTCCGCGGAGTGACAGCGCCAGGTCCACGAGCGTCACGAACCTGCTCTTCGAGATGATCTCAACGTCGTCCACGACCATCTCGACGTTGACCCCGAAGTACTTGTAGCGAAGGTCTACCTCCGAGATGTCTGCGGGATCGCGTTGCCTAGCGCCGTCCCAGGTCGTACGCCAGGGAGAACTAGGCTCCGGAAGGTCGAAGGAAAGATGGATCATTTCACTCCTTGCAAGAACAGGGCTATACCGACGACATTCGGATCGAAGTCGAGCAGCATCAACCGGTCGCGCTCCAGCCAGGACTCGTAGCCGACCAGGTCGCCGTTGGTGGCGGTCCACCACTGGCCGATGTGGTTGCGCTGGTCCTTGTAGGAAGGGAACCCGCGTGCCGGCTGGCACGCCTCGAACGGCACGGACCACGCCTCGGTGAGCGGGAGGCGCCGCTGGCCGTCTTCGTCGACGTAGCCGACCTCGAACTGCTCGGCGAGCGCAGGCGGGGCACCGCCGGGCAAAAGATCAAGCTTCGGCACCGCGTCATTGTCCCGCCCTGCCTCGGCCGGTCGTCAGCGACCCGAACGGTAGACCCGAACACCCGAAGTCAGACCCGAAAACTTCCCCGGAACCCGAAGGGTTCCTCCGGACGGGACACCTGCCACGAGCCGCCGAGTAGACAGCGTCTACATCAGTTTGATAGACAGTGTCTACAAGGTGAACTCGCGGTTACGGAGATCTGGATGGGCTACCAACGTTTCGTCGCGCTCGGCGACAGCTGCGCCGAAGGGCTGGCCGATCCGCATCCGTCGGGTGGCTTCTACCGAGGCTGGGCCGACTTCGTCGCGGCACGTCTCGCTGAGGAAGAGCCCGGTTTCCGCTACGCCAACCTCGCGGTCCGCGGGCGCAGGCTCGACCAGATCCACACCGAGCAGACCCCGGCGGCGAGCGGGCTGCGGCCGGATCTGATCGCGCTGTTCGGCGGTGGCAACGACGTGATGAGCCGCGGCTGGGACGCGCGCACGGTCGCCCGACGCGTCGACACGGCCATCCGCGCCTGCACGGAGATCGCGCCCGTCGTCGTCACCTTCACCCTCAGCGACATCTCCCACCGCATGCCGATGGGCCACCGCATGCGCCCGCGTCTCGTCGCGCTGAACGACGCCGTCCGCGAGGCGTCCGTCAGCTACGGCGCGACCCTCGTCGACCTCTGGCCGGACGACGCCGCGCACGATTCCCGCTACTTCGGCCCGGATCGGCTGCACCTGTCCGAGCAAGGCCACCGGCGCCTGGCCGGGCACGTACTCGGCAAACTCGGCGTCACTCACGACCCGGCCTGGCTCGCCCCGCTCCCCGGTTCGGCGGAACGCCCAGGCCTGCGCGCGGACCTGCGCTGGCTGGGGAGGGAAGTCCTTCCTGTCGCGGTCAGCCGGTTCCGCAACCGGCTCAGCGGCCGTCAGCCGGGAGACGGCTTCCTGCCGAAACGCCCCGACCTTCTGCCCGTCCTTGAGGAGACCCGCTCGTGGGCGCCCGAACCCGCCTGATCGACACCGCGGCGAACCTGCTGACCGAAGAAGGCGTCGGCGCGGTGACACTGCGCGGAATCGCCAAGGCCGCCGGCGTCTCGCACGGCGCGCCGCTGCGGCATTTCTCCGGCCGCGCGGCCCTGCTCTCGGCGGTCGCCACCCGCGGCTACACCGAACTGCTCGATCGCGGCACCGGCCTGCCGGACGGGACACCGCGCGAACGGCTCATCGCCGCCTGCCACGGCTACCTCGATTTCGCGCTGGCCAATCCGGCGATGTTCGAGCTGATGTTCCGCCGCGACCTGATCGACCCGGACGACGCCGAACTCACGCGGGTGAGCAGCGCGGTGTTCGACTTCTTCGCCGCACTGGTCGCCGAAGTACAGGACGACGACTGGCATCCCGCGACCGATCCGCGGCTGCTCGCGTCCTCGCTGTGGGCGTCCCTGCACGGTCTCGCCCAGCTGTGGCTTTGGGGTGGGCTGGCGGGCGCGAGCTTCGCGCCTTCACCGGAAAGGGCGCTGGCCGTCACGCTCGACGCCTATCTGGGCTGAGGCTCGGCGAAGAGGCGGCCTACTCGGGATATCCCCTCCCGAAGGCCCTCTTACCCGGAGGAGGTCATCCTCTTCGCCGAGTTGGGGAATGGAATATCCATCCTGCTTCGACGTTATCCGGATGGATCACCGAGCGGAATCCCCGCGAGTCGGAAGCCGGGGTAAACCTTGGCGGTATGCCGACGAGCGAATACCGCGCTGGTTGCAGGAATTGGGCGGCTCGACACTCCGGCGGTAACTTGCGGAAGTGCCGCCCCTCGTTCAGCCCTTTCAACTCCTCCGCGCACGGCCACTGCTCACCGACTGCCTGATCACCGCGGCCGCTGCCACTCTCCTCGGGCTGGGGGCGGCACCTCGCGGCGGCTCGTTCGGCGACCCGGTCGAGGCCGGGGTCGTCGCCCTCGCGGTGTCCATCGCGCTCCCACTGATCATGCGCCGCCGTCATCCGATCGCGGTCCTGCTCGCCTCGGTTTCGCTCATGACCGTCTACACCGCCTTGGGCTACCGGGCCACTTTGGGCGAACCTTCCGCCTTTATCGCCGCGTACACGGTGTGGGCGCGGTACCCGCCCGCGAAGGCGGTGGCGCCGACCATCGCGTGGGTCACCCTTTTCGAACTGGGGCTCGTGCTCGGGGAGGTGCCGTCCTTCGTGGTCGACACGACGCGCCTGGTCGCGCAATGTGCGGGCACGATCATCGTCGGACGGCTCGCCTACCTGCGCGCGGACCGGATGGTGGAACGCGCCGTCCGCGCGGAACGGGAGATCCGGCTCGAAGCGGAACAGGCCGTCGTCGAGGAGCGCATCCGCATCGCCCACGAGTTGCACGACGTCGTGTCCCACCACATCTCGGTGATCGCGGTGCAGGCGAACCTCGCACGTTACGTCTTCGAATCCGCCCCGGGCACCGCGCGCACCGCGCTGGACACCATCACCGGGACCACCACGGAAGCGCTCGACGAACTGCGGCGCCTGCTCGGGGTGCTGCGCCCGCCGCGGCACGAACCCCACGAGTACCGTCCGCAGCCCGGCCTCGCCGACCTTCCCGCGCTGGTCACCCGTGTGCGTGAAGCCGGCCTCGCGGTGACGTCGCGGACTCTCGGTGAGCCGCGACGACTTCCTCCGGGACAGCAACTGTGCACCTACCGAATCGCTCAGGAAGCGCTTACGAACGTACTGAAACACGCGGATAAGGCGCGTGCGGAACTCGTCCTCGAATACGGCGAGGAGGCGCTCGTGCTCAGCGTCCGCAATTCCGCTTCCGAGGAGACACCACCACCCAATCCGGCCGGACAAGGCCTCATCGGAATGCGGGAACGGGCGAGAATGTACGGTGGTTCGATCGAAATGGGACCGGCCGGATCCGGTGGTTTCGCGATCGAACTGACCCTTCCCTATCTTCCGCAGGAGCGAGCCCGGTGACGAGTGTGCTGGTGGTCGACGACCAGGATCTCGTCCGGGCGGGTTTCGTCGCCCTGCTCGACGCCGTTCCCGGCGTGCGGGTCGCGGGCGAGGCGCGAAACGGGCTCGAAGCCGTCGAGAAGGCCCTTGAACTGCGTCCCGACGTGATCCTGATGGACATCCGGCTGCCCGAACTCGACGGGGTCAAGGCGACCGAACGGATCCTCGCGCACGCCGGGCCGGACAAGCCGAACGTGCTCATGCTGACGGTGTTCGACCTCGACGAGTACGTCTACACCGCGTTGCGCGCGGGCGCGGCGGGCTTCCTGCTCAAGGACAGCCCGCCGGAGACCCTGATCGCCGGGATCCACGCCGTCGCGCGCGGCGACATGCTGTTCGGCCCGACCATCACCCGTCGCCTGGTCGAGGCCTTCACCCAGGCCCCGCCGGAAAAGCCGACGGCCCCGCCCGCCCTGACCGGGCTGACCGAACGCGAACTCGAGGTGCTGCGGTTCGTCGGCACCGGCGTGCCGAACTCCGACATCGCGCGAAGCCTGCTGGTCAGCGAAGCCACGGTGAAGACGCATCTGAACCGGTTGATGACGAAACTCAGGATTTCGAGCCGGGCCCAGGCCGTGGTGGTCGCCTACGAAACGGGCCTTGTGCGGCCACGAGATCCGTGAATCACGCTTTCGAAGTCCTTGCCCAGTACGGATTTCGCTGCGTGCCAGCCGCCCATCCCGTGCACCCCGGGCCCCGGTGCCGTCGCGGCCGAGCACAGGAAGACACCGCCGAGCGGGGTGCGATGCGGATTCCAGCGCGCGACGGGCCGTCCGAGCACCTGGCGCAGATTCACCGCGCCGGCGGCGACGTCACCGCCGGGATAGTTCGCGTTGTAGGACTCCAGTTCCGGAGCGGTGAGGCAGCGGCTCGCGAGGATCGTGTCGGAGAAACCGGGTGCGAACCGTTCGATCCGCCGCCGGACGATCTCGGTGACGTCCCGCGGATCCCCGTGCGGCACATGGCAGTACGCCCACACCGGCCGCTTGCCCGGCAGCCCGCGGGACGGGTCGATCGCCATCGGATCGGAGACGAGCACGAAACGGTCTTCCGGATCTTCGCCGCGCACGATGGCGTTTTCGGCGGCGTACACCTCGTCCCGCGTACCTCCGAGATGGACCGTGCCCGCCTTGCCGACCTCCGGGACCGCCCACGGAATCGGTTCGGAAACCAGGAAATCGACCTTCGCCGCGCCAGGACCGTAGCGGTAGGACTCCAGCGCCTTCCGGTATCGCGGCGGCATCAGGTCGCGGGCGATACCGAGGAAACCACGCGGGGCGATGTCGAGGATCACCGTCCGCGACTTCGCCAGTTGCCGCAGGTCCGTGATCCGGCTGCCGGTGTGGATCCGCCCGCCGTGCGCGCGGACGTCGGCGGCGAGCGCCTCGGTGATGGCCTGGCTTCCGCCGCGGGCGATCGGCCAGCCGGTCGAATGCGCGAGGTGGCCGAGCAGAAGGGTCGCGCCCGCGGCGGCGAGCGAAGGCTGACGGCTCATCACGTGCGCGGAGACGCCGGAGAGCAGCGCGGGCGCTTCCGGGCCAGCGAACAGGCGGCGCTCCAGCCCGGAAGCGAGCATCGCCACCCGGGCGGGGAGGAGAGCGGCGACCCGGGGGTCGCGCGGCGGGTGACGGAGGTCGCCGAGCAGGAGATCGGCCAGCTCACGGCTGTGCCCGGCCAGCGGTCCCATCAGCCGTCGCCACCGGGAGCCGTCCGTACCAAGGGCATCACAGGTCCGGTCGAGATCTTCATAGGCGAGTCCCGCGCGGTTACGGTCGATCGGGTGCGCGTACGCGATCTCCGGCCGCAGGAGGTCGACTCCGTGCCCGGCGAGGCCGAACCAGCGGAAGAAGGGGGACGCCGCGGCCATCGGATGCCCGGTGGCGCAGATGTCGTGCCGGACTTCGCCGTCGAACAGCGAAGCCGTGCGCGTCCCGCCGCCGATCTCGTCCGCCGCCTCGTGCACCTCGACCGACAGCCCCGCCCTGACCAGCAGGACAGCCGCCGCGAGCCCGTTCGGGCCGGAACCGACCACCGACACGTCCGTCGCCATACCGCCCCCTTGCCGGGATCCGAACATCCCGCCCGAATATTGTCGGACCTCTCTCCTAGATTGACCCGCTCCAACCCAATCAGGAAGGAGGGCCATGCCCGACCATGACACGCTGCTCGCGCGAGTCCGGAAACTCCTCGCGAAGGCGGAGGACCCGGCGGTCACCGAGGCCGAGGCCGAGTCGTACAACACCAAGGCCGCCGAGCTGATCGCCCGGTACGGCATCGATCAGGCCCTGCTGGCCGCCTCCGGGGCGACCGCCGACGAGATCACCCAGATCATGATCCCGCTCGACAACCCGTACAGCCGGGACAAGGCGGGACTGCTCACGAACATCGCGCATCCGCTGCGCTGCCGGGCCCTGCTGCACCGGCTCGGCCAGTCGGTCACCGCGGTGACGGTGTTCGGCTTCCGCTCCGATCTGGAGCGGGCGGAACTGCTGTACACGAGCCTGCTGCTGCAGGCGACCACCCAGCTCACCAGGGTCCGCCCGGAGAACCGGGTGTTCGCGGGCGAATCGCTGGCCGCCTACCGGCGCACCTGGCTGCACGGGTTCTCCGGCGCGGTCTACGAAAGGCTCCGCAACAGCGAAGACACCGCGGCCCGCACCCACACCGCCACCGCGGGCCACCGTTCAGCCGAACTGGTGATCCAGGACCGGACGGCGATGGTCAAACAGGCGTACGATGAGCAATACGGTGATCTTCGTTCGGCGCCGCCCAGGCGGCTGTCCGGCAGTGGTTACCTCGACGGGCACTCCGCCGGCGAGCGCGCCAACCTCAACACCACCGGTATCACCGGACGGCGCCGCGCGCTGCCCGTGCGCTAGGCGTTCACACCAGCTGAAAAGCACCTCGTGAGAATTGCGTGTCCTCGGGTCTACTGAGGACATGATCGTGATCGAAGACCTGGCCACCCGGCCTGAGCTGCGCGAGCCCGCGCTCGGCCTCGGCGGCGTCGGCGGCGAATTCCTCCAGCACGGCCTGGCGGGCCTGCTGGCGAAGTCGTCCCACCTGGCCGCCCGCTGGCCGGAATACTTCCTCGTCCTGCTGGAAGACGATGTCCCGGTGGCGAGAGCGGCCGCCGTACCCGTCGGATTCCCGACGGCCGAACGTCCGGAACTGCCGGACCACGGCTGGGACGCCGCCTTGATCTGGGCCGCAGAAGACCTGATGAGCGCCCGTGAGACGAATACGCTGATCGCCCTCGAAGTGATGGTCGCGCCAGGCCGTCGTGGTGGCGGCCTGGCCACAAAAGCGTTGGAAGCCTTGAAGAAGCGCGCCTCGGAAACAGGTATGCGCAAACTCGTCGTGCCGGTCCGCCCGGCCGGGAAGGAGAACGAACCCGGACTGTCCTTTGAGGACTACGTCGCCCGCCGTCGCCCGGACGGCCTGCCCGAGGATCCGTGGCTGCGCACGCACGAACGGCTCGGCGCGCGATTCGTGAAAGTGGCACCGTTCGCGATGACTGTCACGGGCACCTTCGCCCAGTGGAAGGCGTGGACCGGCGTCGAACTCCAGGACGGCCTGACGGCCGTTCCGGGTGGGATAGCGCCGGTGCTCGCCTCCTCGGCACTGGACGTCGGTGTCTACGTGGAGCCGAACGCCTGGCTGGAGCACCTGGTAGACCAAACCAGCACCTGCTAGATTTCTTTGGCATGTGCAGGAGCGCGGGATGACCGCCACCGGACCGTCCGGCGACGAGCTGCTGCGACTGCTGGGGGCGCTGGCGAATCCGCATCGGCTGCGGATCGTCGCGGCGCTCCGCGCGGAGCGCGCGTACGTGAGCCAGTTGGCGCGAGAGCTCGGCATCAGCCGGGCACTGTTGCAGCTCCACCTGCGCAAACTGGAGGCGGCCGGTCTCGTGTCGGCCACCCTGGAGCTGTCGGAGGACGGGAAAGCGATGAAGTTCTACGAGGTGAAACCGTTCCTGGTCGAGCTGAGCCCGGACACCATCGCCGCCGCGGCGCCGACGCTGAGTACACCGACACCGGGCACGTCCACACCGGGCGATGAGGGGGAACGACCGTGAAGTGGCATCAATGGCAGGAGGTCGCCGGGCTGATCGGCATCTTCGTGTTCCTCACTGTGGTGATCACGGTGGTCGTGTGGCAGTTCGGCGCGACCATCCGGGCCAGGGGCGCGCTCGCGCGCGAACAGGAATACCGCAGGCTCGCCGAAAAAGCCGTCCAGGCGCAGGAAGAGACCGAACGCAAACTCACCGAACTCGACGGACGCCTCGCGGATCTCCAGAAGAGCGTGGGCACGGTCGAGCGGATCCTCAAGGAGGTCGACTGACCGGCCGGTGAAAAGACCCTGGACCGCCGAGCGGCAACTCGACGGCCCAGGAAAGAAGAAGCAAAAACCTCGCCCGAGGCATCTCACTCCTTCACACAAAGGACTGTAGTTCATGCTGCCCGAAAAGATCGCCGCGTGGTCCGTGCGGCACCGCGCGCTCACCCTCGCCGGCTGGGTCGCCCTCGTGGTCCTCGCCCTGCTCTCGGGTGCTCTGCTGGACGGCGAAAGCCGCCGGAGCACCGATCCCGGCGAATCCGGTCGCGCACAGACAGCCTTGAACGCCCAGAACACCTTCGACCCTTTACGCGAGAACGTCCTCGTCGAGGCGAAGGACCCCGGCTCACCACCGTTCGCCGCGAACGAAGAACTCCGGCGGGCGACCGAAGACCTGGCCACCACGCTCACCCGATCCGGTTCCGTCACCGACCTCCGTTCACCGCTCGCCCCCGGCGGTGCCGAGCGGATCTCGGCCGACGGCGCCTCCGGTCTCGTCGGCTTCTCGATCGCGGGCGGGGAGAAGGACATCCGCCCGAACTTCGAAACCGCGGCCGCGCAGGTCGACGCGGTCGCCGCGCGGCATCCGTCCGTCCGGCTGGGCCTGTCCGGGGATCTCAGCCTGTCGACCGTGGTCGACAAGAGCATCCGCGAGGACGTCAAGCGGTCGGAACTCCTTTCCCTGCCGATGACTCTGGTGATCCTGCTGATCGTCTTCGGGGCGCTGGTCGCTGCGTCGGTGCCGTTGCTACTGGCCGGAACGACCGTCGCGGCGACGTTCGGCTTCCTCTCGGTCGTCGACGACTTCACCCCGATCAACAGCGCGACGACGGTGATCACGCTGCTCATCGGGATGGCGGTGGGCGTCGACTATTCGCTGTTCTTCCTCAGGCGGCAACGGGAAGAACGCGCGCGAGGCCACTCGATCGACGACGCGATCCGCATCGCGGCGCGGACGTCGGGGCACGTCGTGGTCGTCTCCGGGGTCACGGTCGTCCTGTGCGTGAGCGGCCTGGTGTTCACCGGACTCGACAACTTCACCGGCCTCGCGATCAGCACGGCGTTCGTGGTCGGCCTGGCCGTGCTCGGCGCTGTCACCGTGCTGCCCGCGCTGCTGTCCCTGCTGGGTGACAAGGTCGATCGCGGCCGGATTCCCTGGCTGGGCAAGCGGCGCACCACCGCGGAGAACTCGCGGTTCTGGTCCTCGACCGCCCGCGCGGTCACCCGGCGGCCGTCGCTCTGGGGCGGGCTCGCGGCCGCGCTGCTGATCCTGCTCACCTTGCCCGCCCTCGGCATGCACCTGCAGGATCCGACACCGGCGGAGAGCCTGCCGCGATCGACGACGACGATCGACTCCGCCGTCCGTACCCAGGAAGCGTTCCCCGGGGTGGTCTACCCCGCGACGGTGGTGCTGACAGCCGAGAACGGCGGCCCGGTCGACAGCCCGGCGCTGCGGTCGGCGATCACCGATCTCGAACGGCGGGTCGGGGAAACCTCCGGTGTGCTGAACAAACCCATCGCGGTCGCGAACGTAGAGAAGGCGGTGGTCGTCCGGGTCCCGCTGTCCGGCGCGGGCCGGGACGCGGAAGCCGACGCCGCGCTGGCGAAACTGCGCACCGAGGTCCTGCCCGCGACGGTCGGCGAGGTGAGCGGCGTCGAGTTCGCGGTGTCGGGCCGGACGGCGAACGCCCGCGACTTCGCCGACCGCGTCATCGACCGGATGCCGCTGGTACTCGGTTTCGTCCTGCTGGCGGCGTTCGTGTTGCTGCTGCTGGCTTTCCGGTCCGTGGCGGTGTCACTCGTGTCGATCCTGCTCAACCTGCTGTCGATCGGCGCGGCCTACGGCGTGCTCACCTGGATCTTCCAAGACGGCCATTTCGCTTCCCTGCTGGGATTCACCCCGTACGGCGGAGTGGTCGGCTGGCTGCCGATGTTCATGTTCGTGCTGTTGCTCGGCCTGAGCATGGACTACCACATCTTCATCCTCAGCCGGATCCGTGAACGCCGGGACGAGGGAGCCGTCGCCGCGATCGTTCGCGGCACCGGCACCAGCGCGGGGGTGGTCAGTAGTGCGGCGGTGATCATGGTCGGCGTGTTCAGCGTCTTCATCACGCTGAGCGCGATCGAGTACAAGATGATGGGCGTCGGGATGGCGATCGCCATCCTGATCGACGCCACCCTGGTCCGCGGGGTGCTGCTGCCCGCGTTCCTGGCATTGCTGGGAGAACGCGCGTGGCGGTCCGGCCGTAAATCCGTGGCCCCCGTCCGTGTACCGGAACTATCGTCGCCGAATGCCTGACGCGCTCTTCGCCCACGCCCGGCTCGCACCGATCTACGACGCCTTCGACGGCGCTCGCGACGATCTGGACCACTACCTCGCCCTCATCGGCGAACTCGGTGCGAGGAGAGTGCTCGACGTCGGCTGCGGTACCGGCTGCCTGGCGGTTCTCCTGGCCAAACGAGGGATCGAGGTCGTGGGGGTCGATCCCGCCGAGGCGTCATTGGAGATCGCGAAGAGCAAGGACCCAGAAGGGAAGATCACCTGGATCCACGGTGACGCGAAAACGGTGGGCGAGGCAGGCGCCGATCTCGCGGTGATGACCGGCAACGTGGCCCAGGTCTTCCTGACCGACGACGAATGGAGCCGAACACTCGAAGGTGTCCGCACCGCACTGGTGCCGGGCGGTCACCTGGTGTTCGAGATCCGGCGACCCGGCCGCCGCGTGTGGGAGGACTGGGCCGCCGACACCGCACACGACGTCATCGACGTGCCCGGCGTCGGCGAGGTCGAGCAATGGCGCGAGGTCACCGAGGTGAACCTTCCCTTCGTCTCGTTCCGGTACAGCTACCGGTTCCCCGACGGGAAGGTCGTCACCTCGGACTCGACACTGTGGTTCCGTGAACGCGAAGACCTGGAATCCTTGTTGGCGAAGCACGGTTTCCGCGTCCTGGACGTCCGGGAGGCCCCCGACCGTCCAGGACGCGAGTACGTGTTCATCGCCCAGCGCGACTAGAGGATCTCGCCGTCCGGAACGGTCTTCGGCCCGGTGATTTTCACGTCGCCCCGGACGACGACGTTCTTCCCGAAGGTGACGTCGCCGTCCACTTCGAGGCTCGTGCACTCCTTGAGCGAAGGCGCGGAAGGGATGCGCTCGTCGAAGTCCGGGAGAAGCTTGTAGAACTCCTTGCTCAGCGAAACGACCGGCGGGGTGGTGGTGAACTCCGGGATCATCTCCCCGCCGTCGTCGAGCACGTACGCGTCGGAGCGGACGACGAGCAGGTCGTCGGTGGTCTTGACCGGCGCGAACCGGGTCCGCGGGATCTCGATGGCCCGGGCGCCCTCGACCGAACCGATCGCCGCGCCCATCGCCGTTTCGAGCTGGATCACCGGCGTGCTGGCCGAATCAGCCGGATCGACGGTCTTCCGGTTCACGATCAGCGGCAACAGCGGCGCGGCCGGGTCGTCGTCCTGAAGGGCTTTCAGCCGTTCGAGGTCGAACCAGATGTTGTTGGTGTTGAAGTAGCGCCACTTGGTGACGTCGCCGAACGAGTCGTCGCCGTCGGGCACCTGCGCGGATTCACGCAGGACGATCCGGCCCGCGCGCCGCGCGAGGTGCCCGCCCTTGCGGTCGGCCGCGGTGCCGAGCACGGTCTCCATCGCGAACGGGATGTTCTCGCCTCCGAGCCACGCGGCGATCCGCGCGTCCGGCAGCGCGCCGAGGTTGTCGGCGTTGGACACGAAACACCAGCGGATACCTTCCGCCAGCAGCGTTTCGAGCATCCCGCTCACCGCGAGCGCGACGTAGACGTCGCCGTGCCCCGGCGGGCACCATTCGAGTTCCGGGTTCGCGGGCCATTCCGCGGGCCGCCCGTCGGCGGTGATCTTCGGTTCGCGCCCCTGCAGGAAGTCTGCCGGGATGACGTCGTCGGCGAGAGCGGGGTACTTCTTCAGCAACTCCAGCGAAGGTTCGCGGGTGCCCGCCGAATTCATCAGGATCAGCGGAAGGCGCGCGTTGTACTTCTCGCGGGTGGAGAGCACCTGCATCGCGATGACGTCGAGGAACGTCTTCCCCGGTTTGATTTCCAGCAGCGATTTCGGCCCGGTGAGCCCCATGCTCGTGCCGAGGCCGCCGTTGAGCTTGAGCACTGCGGTGCGGTCCAAGGCCTGACGCGCTTCGGCGGCGTCCGGCTCGGGCAGATCCACGAGCCTGCTGATGTCTTCGAGAGGTTCGAGTTCGTTTCCCGGCAATTCACCGGCGCCGGGTTCGGACAGCTGCTCGAGACGCCTTCGCAGGGCCGCCAGCTCCATGGCGTGAGCCCCCGCGGAACGCATTTTCGACAGCGTTCCGGCGAAACGATCGGACAGGTGCGCGTCAGAGCTCATTGTGCCCTTTCTGAACCACTGCGTCGGGGCGTCAGTGTATTACCGGCCGCGGGGCCGCCCCCTGGTCCGGGGTCAGCACCCCGGTCATCCGGACGTCGTGCGGTTCCGCGGGCAGGGCGCGCACGAGTTCGGCGTCCCGGACGACGGCGATCAGCGCGGCGCCGGACGCGGCGAAGGAAAGCGACCGGTCGTAGTACCCGGCGCCCCTGCCGAGCCGGACACCTTCGTCGTCGACGGCGAGCGCGGGGATCAGCACCAGATCGGCCGTCCCCAGCGTGTCGGGACCGAGCCGGCGGCCGGTCGGTTCGAGCAGCCCCAGCAGCCGGCCCGGTCCGAGGCTCGACGGACCTTCGTAGGCCGCCCACTCCAACGGCCCCGGCTCGCCGGGGACGATCGGCAGCAGCACACGTTTTCCCTGGTCGACAAGTTGATCAAGGAGCGACACGGCGCCCGGTTCGGTCCCGAACGGGACATACGCGCATACGACCTCGCCCGGCAGCCGAGCGGCCGCGACGGCCAGGGCCGCCGCCTCCCGAGCCCGTGTCTCCGACACCAGCGAACGCCGTTCGACGGTTATCCGGGAACGCCACTCCGCTTTGCTCAGGTGTTCATTGCCGGGCTTGACCACGTGGTCAGGTTAGGCTTCACGCCTATGACAGGCGCAGCGACCACCCCGGCGGCACGGACCACGAGGAGCTTGCCCGATCGGGCGATTTCCACGGCTTCGGACCGCATCACTCCTGGTAACGGTGGTGAACTTCAGTTCACCGACGGGCCTTCATCGCGTGCCTGGTCGAACGAACGGATCGAGATCCCCCAGTCATGACGGAGCCCATCGCCGAAGCGGCAGAGACCGAAGACGCGGGACAGTTCCGTTCCGTCGAGGATCAGATCGCGCTGACCCTGGACGCCGCGGTACGCCCGCGCCCGGTCCGGGTCGCCATCTCCGAGGCCCAAGGCCTCCTGTGCGCCGAAGAGGTCGTCGCCGAACACGCGCTGCCCGGTTTCGACCAGGCCGCCGTCGACGGCTACGCGGTACGAAGTGTCGACGTCCGCACCGCGGGCCAGGAGCCGGTGCAGTTGCCGGTGGTCGGCGAGATCGCCGCCGGTTCACGCCAGCCGCGGCGGCTGCAGCCGGGCCAGGCCGTACGGGTCGACACCGGCGCGCCGCTGCCCACGCTCGCCGACGCCGTCGTCCCGACCGCCTACACCGACGGCCACCAGGCCAAGGTCACCGTGCACAAGTCGGTGCCGTCCGCGGGCTACGTGCGCCGGACCGGCGAGGACGTGCAGATCGGCGACGTCGCCGTACGCAAGGGCGACACCATCGGCTCCGCCCAGGTCGGTCTGCTCGCCGCGGTCGGCCGGGCGAAGGTGCTGGTGTACCCGCGGCCCCGCGTTTCGATCGTGTCCGTCGGCGACGAACTGGTCGACATCGACCGCACCCCGTCGGTCGGGCAGGTCTACGACGTCAACTCCTATGCCCTGTCCGCGGCCGCGCGGGACGCGGGCGCGGAGGTGAGCCGCGTCGGCATCGTCCCCGGCGATCCGAAACGGCTACGGGAGATCGTCGAAGGCCGCCTGCTGATGTCGGAGATCGTCGTCGTCGCGGGCGGCGCCGGCGGAAGCTCGGGCGACGAGGTGCACGCGGCGCTGTCGGACCTCGGCAACATCGACATGACCCGCGTCGCCATGCACCCCGGTTCGGTGCAGGGCTTCGGCAGGCTCGGCCCCGATTCGGTGCCGACGTTCCTGATCCCCGGCAACCCGATGAGCGCGCTGGTCGTGTTCGAGGTCCTGGTCCGCCCGCTGATCCGCGCCGCGCGCGGCACCCGCAACCCGCACCGCCGGATCGTCGGCGCGCGGCTGCTCTCCCCGATCACCTCGACCAAGGGACGCAAAGGCTTCCTGCGCGGGCAACTGCTGCGCGACGAGGGCAACGGCGAGTACCTGGTGCAGCCGCTCGGCACCTCCGGCGCGCATCTGCTCGCGTCGCTGGCCGAGGCGAACTGCCTGATCAACATCGACGAAGACCTCACCGAGGTCGCCGCGGGCGAGCAGGTCAAGGTGACCTTCCTGGCCCAGCGGGCGTAATGGGCGCACCGATTTCCGGCGTCGCGTATCCGATCGAGAGCAGGCATCCGGGCTGGCCCGCGAAACTGGGGCCGCTCCGGGTGCCCGCCGGGATCCTCGCCGTCCGGCCGGTCCGGCTGCGGGACGCCGGCGAGTGGAGCCGCGTCCGGCTGCGGGACCGCGAGCACCTCGAGATGTGGGAACCGACCGGTATCGGGCCCTGGCCGGACCGCAACGCGTTCTGGTCCTGGCCGTCGCAGTGGCTCGCGCTGCGCGGCCTCGCCCGGCGTGGGCAGTGCCTCCCGTTCACCATCACGGTGGATGGACGCTTCGCCGGACAGATCACTGTGGGTAACGTCATCCGGGCGTCGCTCCGGTCCGCCTGGATCGGCTACTGGGTGTCGTCGGACATCGTCCGCGGCGGCGTCGCGACCGGCGCCGTCGCCCTCGTCACCGACCACGTCTTCGACTTCGGCGGCTTACACCGGCTCGAAGCGACCGTCCGCCCCGAAAACACCCCCAGCCTGCGGGTTCTCGGCAAAGCGGGCTACCGGCAAGAGGGCCTTTTCGAGCGCTACCTCGATGTCGCGGGCGGCTGGCGGGACCATTTCTGCTACGCCGTCACCAAGGAAGAGACCGGTGACGGACTGGTCTCCCGGCTCGTCGCGAAGGGTCTCGCGGAGCGCGTTTGACCCCATCACGGACCCGTTCCCGTGACCGCGTTACCACAACCTGTGAGATTCACCTAATTTGGTGATGCATTTTCCGTGATCGAAACCGGCGAGTCTGCGCGGCGTGTGTGACTGTTGTGGCTAGCGTGACTACAGCAGTGGATCGGGGGAGGTGACGGGAGATGCCCAGTTCGGTGATCATCGTCGCGCTCGCAGCGGCATGGCTCGTCGTTCTCGTGCCCATGGTCGCCCGCAAGCGCCAGCAGGTCGCACGGACGACGGACTCGGCCATGGCGGCGCGAGTCGTGCGGAGCGGGAGCACACGCCAAGAGGGACCGGAGGAGTTCGCCATGGCGGAGAACACGGAACCGTCGGTAGAAGACGACCTGGCCGAACTCGAGGCGGAACTCGACGCCGACCTCGAAGACGAGGAGCCGGAAGCCGAACCGCTTCCCCAGCCCTCGCGCGGGTCCCACACCGAAAGAGAACGCCAAGGCGCAGGCTACCGGCCCGGCCGGGGCGGTTTCGACCCCGAGGCCGCGGACATCGCCGCGCGCGCCAAGTACGCGTTCCGGCAGCGGATCGTCATCTCGCTCCTGGTACTGGTGGTCACCACGGCCGCCGTCGCCGGCTTCCTGACCCCGACGGTCTGGTGGGCCAACGGTGTCGTCGACGCCGTCCTCATCGGCTACCTCGCGTACCTGCGCCGCCAGGTCCGCATCGAGAACGAGATCCGGCAGCGCCGCCTCGCCCGTTTCAACAACACCCGCGCCCCGCGCCGCCCGTCGACCGCCGACGCCGACGACGACTCCCCCGAATCCCACGAGGACATCGAGGTAGTCGCCGCCGAACGCCCGGAAGTCGTGGAGCGCAAACCGTCCCCGATGTCCCGCATCCGGCGCCAAGCCGTCGTCGTCGACCTCGACGACGAGGATCCGGCCTTCCACGAGCTCGACGAGCCCGGGACCAGGCCCTTCCGCCGGGCCGCCGGAGAGTGACCCCCGATTTTTGGAGCTCCATGAGCCACTGATAGGCTCATGGAGCTCCAAAACAAGGGGCCAAGCTTCACCAGGGGCTGTAGCGCAGTTGGTAGCGCGTCTCGTTCGCATCGAGAAGGTCAGGGGTTCGATTCCCCTCAGCTCCACAGACAAGGCTCGCACTCACGAAGAGTGCGAGCTTTTTTGTGCTTTCGGGCAAGGCCCCCGATTTCCCACAACCCTGCCGGAACCGCTGCGTCTGTCCGAGGGCGAGGGCTCACCGAAGAGTCGAGGGAGATCAGAGACATGCCTTATGCGATGGAGAAGTCACGTCGCCAGGGAATTCTGGCGGCAGTACTGGTGGTCGCGCTGGCGGGAGTCGGGTTCGTCGGTGTCACCGCTTCCGCGGCGGCGGCCGGGAAGCGGCCGGTGTACGCGATCGCGCACCGCGTGGACACGCTGGACGGGATCGACGCGGCGATCAAGCACGGGGCCAACGGGATCGAGGTGGACCTGTGCGGCTGGGCCAGGCCGGATCAGTGGCGGGTTCATCACGATTGCCCGGACAAGGGCGGCAGCCCGGAAGGTCCCGGTCTGGACAGCTGGATCGACCGTGCCATCGACCGGTCCGGCAAGGATCACAAGCTGAGCCTGATCTGGCTGGACATCAAGGATCCTGATTATTGCGGGGAAAAAGAGAACCGCGTGTGCAGTGTCGCCGGGTTGCACGACAAAGCCCAGCGTCTCGTCAGGGCCGGAATCCAGGTCATGTACGGCTTCTACGGCTATCACGCCGCGGAGAAGGGCGGACGTGGATGGCAGAGCCTGCAAGGGACGCTCGGCCCGCTCGAAGGCATCACCGTGACCGGGTCGCTCGGCTCCGTCAAGGACACCTACGCCAAGTACGGCAAGGGAATTCCCGAGCGGAAGCGGGCTCTGGACTACGGCGACTCGGACATCCGGAAGGGCTTCGGGACCTGCGCCGAAGTGAGCCGGACGACCTGCACGGAGCTGAAGTACGCCGCGATCTCGCGTGACAGGAACAAGCTCGCCGCGACATTCTCCTGGACCACTGACCACACCGACAGGCCGTACGTTGAAAAGCTGCTCGACGTCGGCAAGGTGGACGGCATCATCGTCGGTTGGGCCAAGGACCAGGTGACCGAGTACAACGACGGCAAGGAATGTGCCAAATCCGTCGCCCTCGTCCGTGACTGGGTGAGCAAACACGGCGCCACCCATCGGATGGCGAACGGGAGCGACCGGCTGTTCAGCTAGGCCGGGCGGCGATCGCGGCCGCCACCAAGGCGGCCGCGAAAAGCGCATACGAGGCGAGCAGGCCGGTGCCGGAGGAGCTCAGAGCGCCACCGACGGCCCGGCCGAGCAGCTGTCCGACGCATTCCGCGGTGATGACGGCGGTCGCCAGTTCCGCGGCGGTGAAACCGTTCGAGGTGGTGGCTCTGATGTACAGGCCCGGATAAGCGAGTCCGACGCCGATTCCGGCGATGGTCCAGGCGGCGAGGGCCAAGGGGAACGAGCCACCGAAAGCGACGGCGGCGGTGCCGAGGGCGGTAAGACTCAAGCCCACGACGGGAAAGCGCGCCGAAGTGAATCGAGCCGCGACGAGGCTGGTCACCGCCCAACCCAGCGGGGCGGCGCTCAGGACGATCGCGGCTTGGCCGAGGCTCACCTCGTACCCGGTCGTCAAGAGCACGGTGATCAGGCTGTCCGCGCCGAAATAGCCGATCGCGAACAGCACCATCGCGCCGAGCGCGGCGGGTGTTCCCGGACGGAGGCGCGCGGTTCCGGCCGGCAGGATCGCGATCATGCCGAAGACGGTGATCGCCGCCCCGGCGAGCGCGAGGGGCCATAGACCGTTGCTGAACACGACACACGCCGCTCCCAGCGGCACCGTCAAAGTCCGCAGCAGCGGGCGCGGTGCCTCAAGGGAACCCGAGCCGCGGGCGGCGCGCACGACCAGTAACCGTCCTAAAAGGACGAACGGCACCGGCAGCAGCAGGGTCCACCGCCAGCCGACGAGATGTTCCAGGCCGAGGGTCACGACTGGGCCGACCAGCGCGGGAACGATCCACATCGCCGAGGACACGGCGACGACGCGGATCCGGAGCCTGTCGTCGAGGTGCCGGATCGCCGAGCTGATCCCGAAAACCGCCAGGAGACCACTCGCGAGCCCAGCGGCGAACTGGCCGAGGGCGAACATCCACGCCGTCCGCGCCATCGCGGCCAGGAACAGCCCGCCGAGGTAGGCGATCATCCCGGCGGCCAGAGTGCCGCGTGGGCCCAGGCGGGCGAGAACCCGGCTCGCCAGGGGAAGCGCGACGAACAGGCCCAGTGACGAGCCCGCGATCAGGAGACTGAGGCTGCTCCTCGCGTCGAGATCTGCGGCGACGACGGGCAGCAGGGTGGAGGCGACGAAGCCGGTCACGGCGGCCGCGAACTCGAGCGTGACGATGCCGACCGCCAGCCGGACTCCGGTCACGTGTAGAGGTCTCGGTCGTACAGGTTGAGCTGCACCCAGACGCCGTCGGGATCCTGGACGCGCATCGAGTGTCCGAAGCCCTCGTCCATCGGCGGTCCCGGTTCGAATCCGGCCGCCCGCAGGCGTTCCGCGACGTTCTCCAGCGGTTCTTCGACCTCGAAGGCCAGCTCGCAGCGGCCCGCGTCCTCGCCGGACGACTGGTGGATGGCCAGCGTCCCGCCCTCGGCGGGCAGTTCGACCCAGCCGCCGGGGCGCGAGACCGAACCGACGCGCAGGCCGAGCGCCTCGTAGAACCGCGTCATCGCCGCGACATCGGAGCTGTAGCGGATCGGCATGACCTTCATCGTTCGCGTTCCTCACTGGTCCGCAGGTAATCCTCCAGCACCCGTTCGACGAACGACGAGAGCGACTCGTCGGCGTCGACGGACGCGTGCTTCACCCGCTTGATGAGGTCGGGCGGCAGATAGACGTTGAATTGCCGTTTCTCGACCTGAGCCATGCTCGCATGCTAGCAAATGAGCACCAGGTCGCACGAGTGATCATTTTCGAGCCCCGGGGAAGACTTAGGTCGCAGGACCGGAGCCGGTCGACCAATCTGCCTCATGTCCGACGTCGTCCATACTCCGATGCGGTAGCGCCACTCCCCACTCGATTGCTGCATGATGCAATATGCCGCTACAGTGGGTCACTTATCCGCGCAAGTGGTGATAAGTTGTGCGCGAAGAGTAGTCACTCAGGCTTGCCGAAGAGGCGTTGGCCACAGGCCAGCCGAGGGGGAAGGGCAGTCGTTGGGCACCCGGTACCACGACAAACCGGAACTGAATGAGGTCATAAAGGAGCTAGTCGAGGAGCATGACTGGACCGTCCGCCCCGGCGGCCACGGCTTCGTGCTGATGTGCCCGTGCGGGTACGACTCGATCTCGGTACCGCACACCCCGCCGAACGTCGGCAATGCCGCTCGTCGCCTACGTCGACGTGCCGACTTGTGCCCCGATCGACATGCCAACACGCCCCGCCCATTACCCAAGGGCCGTTCGAGCTAAGCCTGTTTCACTACCGAAACAGGCGTGGTACGTTGGTTGTAGCGCTGACCAAGGAGGGTGCAATGGGTCAGTATGAGCTGATCTTCACTATCGATCGTCTCGAAGAGGAGCATGCCTTCGAGATTTCCAACACGATCGACGTCATGTACAGCGAGCACGGCAGAACGAGTTTGCTGACCGTCACCAGCGAAGGCGACACAGCCTTGGCGGCCGCCACGGACGTCGTCACGCAACTTGAGACTCAGTTCGGCGTCGTCATACACCGTGCCTATGAAGACCTGGTCACAAAAGCTGACATCGCCGAGCGGGTCGGCGCCACGGTGCAAGCCGTCGGCCAGTGGGCTCGCGGTGTTCGCCAGAAAGAACTGCGATTTCCCGAACCGTTCAACCTGGTCGGCGGCGGCGTCTGGCTGTGGGCAGATGTCAACGAATGGCTTCGAGAAGCGGGCAAGGCGTACGACGATGATGTCCTGCACCCGAATCGCGATGATCTTGAGCTGATCAACGCGTGGTTACGAACTCGGACGTCCAGCCAACCGTCTCGACGCATCAATCTGATACGCCCTGACTCGGCTATAAGTGAGCAGAACGGAGTTCAGTTCACTGCCTCAGCTCAATCCGCGCGTGGAGTTCACGCTTCGGCCGTCCGCGCTCCCGACGTTGTCTGGACCCGCGCCGAATATGAAATGGCAGGATAGTCGGGATGAAGTCGGTCACCACAGGCCGCGACTTGCTCAACCTGCTTGATCTTGTCAATGTGCAGTTCTATGAGGTCAGCGCCAAGCTCAGGTCGGGGTTTCCGGCCGGTGTCACCGCAGCGGTAAGCGGCGGCGACACCGGCTCCGCCCAGGACTTGGTCACAGACGAAGAGCCAGCGGCCGGACAGAGCGATCCGCAGTTCTGGACGTTTTTCATCCATGTTGACAACACGAGCGTCAATCTTCGTGGCCGCTTGACGATCAATGCTCCAGATGCCGAGTACGCCGTCGATGCTGCTGTTTTCTATACAGCCACAGAGGAAGTGACCATCGATCGCGAGGCGCTGGAGGAATTCCTCAATCGAGCAGCCATGATCGCGCTCTACCCCTTTGTCCGCGAAGCTCTACATGAGGCAGGACGTAAGATCGGGGCAAGTCCACCACTGCTCGGGATCTATGACCCTCAAGAAATCCAGATCCGGCTCAACGAGCCAGTTTCTGCACAGTCAGACTAGTTGGATTCTCATGTTGCAGACGTATTGACGCTCGTCAATGGTTTGTGGTCGATCAGCACAAGCGGGACCGCGATCAGCGCCAGGGCCGCGCCGATCCACGGGATGGCGGTCAGCGAAGCGCCCAGGTTCAGCGCCCCGGCGGCGAAGGCCGGAGTGAGGCTGATGCCCAGCTGGAAGGCCGAGACCGTGGTCGCGCCGGCGAGGGTCGGGGCGGAGGCGGCGAGGGTGAACACCCGCCCGTAGAGCGCCGGGTTGAGCACGAAGGCCGCGACACCCAGCAGGAACACCAGCGGCACGACGGCCCACACAGTGTCCGCGAAGAGGGCGAGTAGCGCGGAGAACAGCGCGATGCCGAGGGCGCCGCCGAGCAGCGCGTGGTGCGGGCGCCGATCGGAGATCCGGCCGCCGATGGACAGACCGGCGAAGGCGCCGATCCCGAACAGCGCGAGGACGGCGGGGATCCAGACCGCAGGAATTACGTCCGCCAGCATCGCCGACAGGTAGTTGAAGGACACCATGTACGCGGCGGTGCTCAGGATCGTGATCGCGTAGACGCCCCACAGGCGCCAAGAACGCATCGCGCGCAACTCGCCCGTGAGGCTCGGGGCGGCGGACGTGGTGGCGGGCAGGCCGACGGCGCAGGCGAACACGCCAAGGACGGTGAGCGCCACGACGCCCCAGAAGCCGCCGGTCCAGTCCGTGAAACCGCTGAGCAGCATGCCCGCCGGTCCCCCGGCCACCATGGCGACGCTGAGCCCGGCGACGACGACGCCGGAGGCGCGGGCGTTGCGGTCGGGGGTCACCAGGCTGATCGCGGTCACGGAGGCGACGGCGAAGAAGCCGGCGTAGGCGAGACCGGCGACGAACCTGGTGACCATCAGGATCCAGTAGTCGCCGGCGAGCAGGCCTGTCGCGATGGCGGCGGCGAAGACGGCTTGCGTGGCCATCAGTGCCGTTCGTCGAGGCCACTTCAGGCTGAGCACGGCGAAGGGCGGGCCGCCCAGGACGACGCCGAGGGCGAACGCGGTGATGAGCGCGCCCGCGGACGACAGGGGGACGCCGAGGCCGTCGGCGGCCGAGGGCAGGACCCCGGCCATCAGGAACTCGGCGCTCCCCATCGCGAACAGACTGAAGGCTAGGAGATAGACCCCGGCGGGGAGCCGTTTGGTTTCGATCATGGCGCCAGCGTCGGCGGGTTCTGGCTGTTTCGGCAAAGAACTTTGCCGGTATCGGGACGAGCTGCTGTGCTGACGACATGGAGAGCCAACCCACCGTCACCGCGGCGATCGAGCTGATCGCGCCCAGGCTGCGCCGCGCCCGGGAGAAGAAGGGCACGACGCTGGTGGAGCTCAGCCGCGCCACCGGCATCTCCACCAGCACCCTGTCCCGGCTCGAATCCGGGCAGCGCAAGCCGAGCCTCGAACTGGTGCTGCCGGTCGTCGCCGCGCTGGGCGTGCGCGTCGACGAGATCGTCTCGTCACCGAGAGTGCTCGAACCGCCCGAGGACGGCCGGGTTCTCATCCCGCTCACCCGGCACGAGGACGGACCGCGCGCCTACAAAATGACGATTCCGGCGGGCGACGACGAACCCCGCCCGCGCACGCACACCGGCCGCGAATGGCTTTACGTGCTGCGGGGCAGGCTCCGGCTCGTGCTCGGCGACCAGGACGTCGTCCTCGGCCCCGGTGAGGCGGCCGAGTTCGACTGCCGGACGCCGCATTGGTTCGGCGCCACCGGCCGCGGGCGGGTCGAGGTGCTCAGCCTCTTCGGCAAACGGGGCGAACGGGTCCACGTCCGCGCCCGCACCCGGTGACGTCAGACGCGCTGCTGGATACGGATCAGGTTCCCGGCCGGGTCGCGGACGGCGCCGTCACGCAGGCCGTACGGCTGGTCGGTCGGCTCTTGGATGATCTCGGCGTTCGCCTCCTGCAGCTGCTTGAAGAGGCCGTCGAGGTCGTCGGAGGAGAACAGGATGCTCGCATAGGTGCCCTTGGCCATCATCTCGCCGATGACACGGCGTTCGTCCTCGGTGATGCCGGGATCGACGGCCGGCGGGTGCAGCACGATCGAAACGGGCTGCCCCGGCGGGCCGACGGTGATCCAGCGCATCCCCTCGTAACCGACGTCGTTGCGCACCTCGAAGCCGAGGGTGTCGCGGTAGAACGCCAGAGCGGCTTCGGGGTCGTTCTGCGGGAGGAAGCTCCCGTGAATGGCGATGTCCATGCCGATTACGCTAGGTGAGACCGCTTCGCGGCGCTTCTCGATTCCTGATCGCCTCGGGTCACTCGATGGACGTCATGATCGTCATGGTCAGGGACTCCAGCGTGCCCTGGACACCGTCGGACGACGTCCGCACGGCCTCCAGGAACCGTTCGAGCTGCTCGGGGCTGAACCCGGCCAGCGGGGCGAGCGACGGGTCGACGTTCACAGCGCACCTCGGTCTTCGACGGATTTGATCTGCGGTTTGGCGGCAGGCTCCAGGTGGTCCCGCATCGCCGCGAGGAGCAGCAGGGCGTCCTCGCGTTTCGTGTCGGGGGCCCCGGCGGCGAAGAACGCGGCGATCCTGGCGTGCTCGTCCGCCGGGAGCTCCCGGCGCAGCAGCATGAGCACGGTCCGGTTGACGCGTTGCGGGAAGTACAGCTCCTTGGCGATTTCGAGGAACCGCTCCCCCGTCTCCGGAGCGAAGGCGCCTTGCTCGATGCCGGCGGCGATGGCGAACCGCATGTTCACCATCGGCTCCGACAGCGCCGAGAGGTTCTCCTCGTCGTAGGTGACGGCGACCTCGTCGTCGGCGTCGATCCGCCCGGAGAAGTACTCCTCGTAGATCTTGCCGACGCCGACCATGCCGAACGGCGAGCATTCCGCCGCCCGCAGCGCGCCCATGCTCGACGAACCGAACATCGTGACGCCGCGGTCCATCGCCTCCAGGACCTCCTTCGGCGAGATGCACAGGCTCTGCAGGAAGCGGCCGTCCACGATGCCGATGGCCTCGGGTGGTTCCGGCCGGGCCAGCAGTTCGGCGAGGTCGCCTCGTTTGACCGGCGGCAGGAACTCGACGTCGAGTTCGGCCGAGGCCGACTCCAGATCGATGCTCGGGCCGATGAAAACCACTGCGCGCATGACGATCTCCTAAGCGGGCTTGGAAAGTTCGGCGGCCCGGATGCGATCCGAGAGTTCCAGCAGCGTGTTGTTCCAGACGGCCGCGCCGCGCGGGCCGATCTTGCAGTGGTCGACGGCCCACGATTCGAGCCGCGGCACGATCACCCGCACGACGTTGACCGGGATCCCCGGCGGCGACAGGTCGACGACGAGCGCGCGGTCGATGCCCGCGGCGCGGATCCGGTCGAGGATCAGCTTGATGTCGGTCATCACGTCGTCGGTGGTCCACGACGGGATCTCGTCGAAAGCGATCTGTTTGCGCATCGGCTGCCAGGCCCACGCGCCCTTGTCGATCGTCGCCGACCGCTGGACGTGGTTCTGGTACTTGGACACGTTCTCGGTCGGGAGCCGGATGTCCTCGCGCATCGCCTGGATGTCGACGGCGCGGCCCTGCGCGCATTCGGTGATGGCGCGGATGAGCGCGACGCTCGCGTCGGGATGCGTGCCGAACCCGCCGTGGCCCTGCGACGTCGTCGGGCCGAGGTCCTCGGAGGTGGCGGCGAGGAAGCTCGGGATCTCCAGATCCGAAGTGATATGCACGATCCGCATCTTCAGCCCGGCGTCGTGGAACTTGTCCACAAGGGACTTCGCCAGTGGCGGCAGTGTCTCCAGGTCCACGTGCGGATGCAGTTCCCGGAGATACGACGTGACGTGCTCGGGCTGCGGCTCGACGAAGATGCCCTTCTCCAGCACCTGCGCGAGCTGGCTGCTCACGAGTTCGGCGTTGGTCATCGAGTCGCGCTCGATCAGTTCGGTGAGCGCATGGCAGATGGACTCTTCGAGACTGTTTCCGGACGCCAGGCCGTTGGTGGAAAGCACCTTGTAGCAAGGAGGTTCGTGGAACTTCAGCCCATAGACGGCGGACGCCTGCGGGATGAGGATCGATTCCTCGTTCATCAGGTCGTACGCCTCGACCCACGAGATCGGCAGATCGTCGCGGTAGTGCGCGGAAAGCTCCGCGTTGTTCTCGCGCGGGTCCAGCACGGTGCGGCCTTCGGCGACCAGTTCCTCGTAGGACGCGATGACCTGCGGCCGCACCGGCAGCGCGGCCGAGAACCGCTCGATGGCCTCCATCGCCGCGGACGTCCTGGCGTCGGTGTTCGTCAGGCCTTTGCCGTTGTAGACCGAGATGATGTCGTTGGAGCGTGGCGCGATGGCGTTGTAGACCGGGATGCCGACCCGGTCGAGCCAAGTGATCTCCGCGACCCGGGTCACCCCGGCGCGCCGCAGGTGCGGCTCGATCCGCGCGTAGGTCTGTTCGGCGGTGAACTCCCGGTGCACCCCGCCGCCCCCGACCTTCGGAACGCTCTTCCTGAGTTTCATCGCACTCCCTCGTATCCGGCGTTCGCTGGGACCGCTTCGGCGAGCAGTCGTTCCCATGCCTCGGTTTCGCGCTCCGGATCGGCCGAAGCGCGGCGGGCGGCGCATTGCCGCCGTAACTGCGTGTAGAGCCCGTCGCGGTCGTTTTCGACGTCGTCGAGCAAGACGGCGAGCGCTTCCGTTTCACCGACGGGGAAATAGCCCGCGTAGTCCTCACCGAGCAGCCCGACCGAACCCGGGATGCGGGTGGAGACGATCGGCACCCCCGCGGCGAGCGCTTCGGTGACCACGTTCGCGCCGCCCTCGTGCAGTGAGGTGAGCACGAGCAGACGGCTGCGGGCGAGGACGGCGAGCGCTTCGGGCCGCGGCAGCGGACCGAGCCAGGTGTAGCGCGGGTTCTCCGCACGCAGTCTGTCGCCGATGTCGTCCTCGCGTACGCCGCCGACATGGGTCACGGTGATCCGCGACGACGACGGCAGCAGCCGTACCGCCTCGCTCAGCCGCAGCGGATCCTTGACCGGCCGGGCATGCGCGAGGAACGCGATCTCGAACCGGTCCCCGGCGGGCGCCTCGCCCGAGATCGGCGGCATCGACTGGGTGATCACCCTGGTGCGGCTCCGCAAGGCGGGCGGGACCTGCAAAACTCCTTGGGATTGCAGGACGACGATCCGCGCGGCGCGTTCAAGCAGGGTCAGGTCGACGCCCGCGGTGACGAGGTCCGGGTAAAGATCCGTGCCGGTCAGCGCGATCACGACGGGTGCGTTCGGGCACTCCGCGGTGAAGGCGCGGATCGCGGCTTCGCTTTTGCGGGCGTGCAAGGCGATCAGCAGGTCGTGGTGCCCGCCGTCGTAGTCCTGCACGACGCGGACCTCGTGGCCGAGATCTCGGAGCAGACGCGCCCAACGGCGCGCGGTGACGCCGTTGCCGTAGTCACTGGCTTCGGGCACGGGGCCCGCCACGAGGATCCTCATCGGACGCGGTCCGTGTCGTAGGCGAGCCATTTCCCGAAGGCGCGGACGGCGTCGTCGGCCGGGATCGTGGCCGTCCAGCCGAGTTCCGCCGCGGCCAGGCCGAGTTTCATCACGGGTGTCTCCGTCGGTGAGGTGACGTACTCAGTCGGCACCGAACGGACCGACGCGCAGACGACCTTCGCCAGTTCGTTCCCGGTGAGCGTGGCCGTCGCGATGTCGTACACCGGCGCGACCGGGCCTCCGGTCAGCACCGCGTCGATGGCGCTCGCCATGTCACGCACGTCGGTGAACTGGTGGACGCGGTCAGGATCGACAGGCAGCGCCCGGCGGGTCCAGGCGAGTTCGATCCACTGTGCCACCAGGGAATCGGCCGGGGTGTGCGGGCCGATCGGCGTCGCGAACCGCAGGACGTGCTCACGGGGCCCGGTGTCGACGATCGCGCAGAAGACGTCGCCGGGATCCGTCGGATCACCGAGGTGCACCAGCCGTGTCTCGTCGGAAGCCCTTGCGCTGTCGACGATCTCGTGGCCGAGTTCGGCCAGCAGGCTCGCGAGATGTTCGGTGAGGGTGCCGCCGGGGCCGGTGATCGCGACCTGGATCCCACTTCCGCGACGCGGCCGGCGAGGGCGGGAAGCTCGGTCGCGTCCGGCGGCGAAGGCGTGCACTGCCACATCGTGATGCGACGGCGTGATCGCCTCGATTTCGGAAGCGAGGAGCTGATCACAGAGACCACCGGGGCCGATGGTCGCGAGCGCCTGGTCCAGCGCCGCACTGCTGTGCTCCACAGTGGACAGACCCATGGTGTACGCGGTCAGCCAGGTCTGCCACGCGGCTTCGGACCGATCCGAGGCCCGCTCGAATTCCGCCCGGCACTCCTGCGGCGAAATCCCCGATCGCCGCAGGAGCCGTTCCGTTCCGAGATACTCCCAGTACCCGTCGCCGCGCACCGCGCATTCGGAAGTCAGGTGTTTGTGGAAAGGGATCACTTCATGCTCGGCGAGGGCACCGCCCACCGACGCGGGAGCGACGTCGGAAAAACACGCGGAACGCCGCAGACCGTGCGCTTCGTTCCCGGCGACACTGGGCAGTCCGGAATGCTCGACGGTGTTCGGAACGGCGATGCGGATCGGCACTTCCAGCGCTTTGAGATAACGGAACATCAGCACGTCACACGGCCAGCCGTCGCCGTTGCGGACCGCGTATCCGGCGTAACCGCGAGCGATTTCGGCGGGCAGCATCAGCGCGAGACAGGGCGCGTATTCGTTGACAGCGGTCGCCCAGTCCGCACCCGCGGCCGCGGCCATCCGCACGGCCGCGCCGTTGCGGGAGTTCCAGTTGGCATAGAAGGTGATCGCGTCGCCCGGTAGCCGCTCCGCCGCTTTCCGCGCGTGCTCGAAGAAGCCGTCGGCGAGCTGGACGTCGTCCTGCAGGACGAGGAAATGCGTGGCGTCGGCGGGAACACCGCTCCAGGCCCGTTTCGTGGTGCGCGCGGCCGTCGGCGGACCGTCCGGTTCGGGATCCAGCACCACTTTCGTCGCGCCGGCGGGATCGAGCCGGGCAAGCGCTTCCGCCTCTTCCCGGCGCCGGGGGTGCGCCATGACGGCGCCGCACACCCGAATCTCGGTCATCGCAACCCCCAGCGTGGTTTTCTCGCGGACCGGGAAAGTGTGGCAGCGCGCGGGCACCGGCCTCTTCTCCCATGCTGCGAATGGGACGCCTTCGATGAACTTCTCCCCGATTGCCACTCTGATTCTCATGCGGTTCCGATGAGGAATTCACGGGTAGCCTCGGTAGCGAGTCACCGATACGGACAGAATGGGCGGGCGATGACGGATATCCTCTTCGTGTGCGTGCACAACGCGAGCCGATCACAAATGGCCGCCGCGTTGCTGAAACACCACGGTTTCGGCCGGGTGACCGTGCGGTCCGCGGGGTGCGATCCGGCGGAGAAGATCAACCCGCTGGTGGCGGGAGCGCTGTCGGAATGGGACGTCGACATCTCGGGCGAGGTGCCGAGCCAGGTCACCTACGAGGACGTGGACGCCGCCGACATCGTGATCACCATGGGCTGCAAGACCTATCCGGTCGCCGACGGGACACGGTACGTCGAGTGGATCGTCCCCAACCCGGAACACGAGGGGATCACCGGGATCCGGCCACTGCGCGACGACATGGACCGCCGGGTCCGCGAGCTCCTCGCGTCCCTTGTGGACATTCCAGCGCACGTATAGCGCGTGAAGGCCCCCTTCCCTCGACTGGTCATTTGAAACCGTGGCCGAGGTAAGGGGGCCTTCACGCGGAAAGGGGTCAGGCCTTGACGCCCTGGACGATGAGCCGCTTGGCGCGCTTGTCGTAGGGCGCGCCGTCGAAACCGCCGTAGGCCTCGATGTCGGTGAAGCCGGCGTCCTCGAACAGACGGCGCAGTTCGGCCGCGCTGTAGATGAACGACTGGATGTGCGCCGAACGTGCGACGTCGCCATCGACCAGTGTCCAGTCGGTACGCAGCTTGGTCCAGTCCTCGAGGACACTGTGCCGCATGTACGCGATGCCCTCGGGCTGCGGGAAAGCGTGCGTACGGCCGATGTTCTTGGCGACGATCTCCTTGCCGTACACCTCCAGCAGGAGCTTGCCGCCCGGCGCCAGGCTCGTGTGCGCGTTGCGCAGCACCTGGAAGTTCTTTTCGGCTTCGTCGAAGTAGCCGAACGACGTGTACATGTTCAGCACGACGTCGAAACCGCCGGGGCGCACGAATTCGAGCATGTCGCCCTGGACGAGTTCCGCCGGGACACCGGCGTCGGCGGCGGCCTGCTTGGCGCGGTCCAGAACGGGAGCGTTGAGGTCGACACCGGTCACCTGGTAACCCTTGCGGGCGAGCGGAACGACGAACCGGCCCGGCCCGCAGCACAGGTCGAGCACCCGGGATCCCGACGGGAAGGCCAGCAAAGGCGACTCCCGCACGAGTTCGTCGGCCTCGACGGTCAGGTACTGCGGCCACATCAACTCGGAGAAACCCGACCACAGGCCATCGTCGGAGTACCAGGTCATTTTCGTCCTCCCTAGGGCACCATCAGGCAGTGCCCCGATTCTCGGCCGCACCGTCCGCGGGACATCTCCTCGACTGCGGGTGAGGCGAGGGAGAGCACGACGGAAGAAGATATCTCGCTCGTGATCGGCGACCATGAACTCTTCACATCGCGGTCGTGGCCTGATCACTGTTCGTGGTGATGCGCCGTCGCCAGAATGGAAGGTAAACAGAACCAGAAGGGTTCGATCATGACAAAGGACCGCGACGGGGATCCCGCGATCGAAGCGTCCGGGTTGACCAAGATCTACGGCGACAAACGCGCACTCGACGGGCTCGACCTCACAGTTCCCGCTGGGACAGTGTACGGCGTTCTCGGCCCCAACGGGGCGGGAAAGACCACGTCCGTGAAGGTGCTGGCGACGCTGCTGCGTCCCGACGGAGGACAGGCCAAGGTCTTCGGTCACGACGTCGTGCGCGAGGCGGACGCCGTCCGTGCACGAGTGAGCCTCACGGGTCAGTACGCCTCGGTGGACGACGACCTGACAGGCACCGAAAACCTGATCCTGCTGTGCCGTCTGCTCGGCCACGGCAAGGCCGCCTCGAAGGCGCGCAC
This sequence comes from Amycolatopsis sp. NPDC102522, assembly GCF_055584485.1. Classification (NCBI taxonomy): domain Bacteria; kingdom Bacillati; phylum Actinomycetota; class Actinomycetes; order Pseudonocardiales; family Pseudonocardiaceae; genus Amycolatopsis; species Amycolatopsis sp. NPDC102522. The sequence continues at coordinate 811,701 of NZ_JBVJLY010000002.1, forward strand.
CGAGCAGCTCCTCAACGCCTTCGGGCTGACAGAGGCGGCCGGGCGTCAGGTGAAGAACTACTCCGGCGGTATGCGGCGGCGGCTCGACATCGCCGCCAGCATCGTGAACACCCCGGATCTGCTCTTCCTCGACGAGCCGACCACCGGCCTCGACCCGCGCAGCCGCAACCAGGTGTGGGACATCGTGCGCGCTGTGGTCAAACGCGGCACCACGGTGCTGCTGACCACCCAGTACCTCGACGAGGCCGACCAGCTCGCCAGCCGCATCGCTGTCGTCGACCACGGCAAGGTCATCGCCGAGGGCACGCCCGGCCAGCTGAAGGCGTCGATCGGCGTCGGTGCGATCCACCTGCGCCTGCGGCACTCCAACCAGCGGACGGACGCGCAGAACGTGCTCGCCCGTTTCCTGGAGCAGCCCACGCTTTCGGAGCACGACGAGGTCTTGGTCAGCGCCCGTATCCCGGGTGTTGAAGGCGACGCCGGCATGGCCGAGTGGGCTTCCAAGGCACTGCACGAACTTTCGCTGCGGGACATCGTCGTCGACGAGTTCTCGCTCGGGCAGCCGAGCCTCGACGAGGTGTTCCTCGCGCTCACCGACCGGCCCGCGACGCCGGAGAACGCCGCCAAGGAGGGGGCGAACCGATGACTTCCACCATCAAGCCGACCGAAACGACCGAGGCGGCCGAGGAGACCCGGCCCGCCGACGTCCACGCGCTCGACGCGGTACTCGCGTCGGTCGACCGGCCCAAGCGCCCCAGCGCGCTCTCCGCCTCGCTGACCTTCGGCTGGCGGGCCGCGCTGAAGATCAAGCACCTGCCCGAGCAGCTGTTCGACGTCACGGGCTTCCCGATCATCATGACCGTGATGTTCACGTACCTCTTCGGCGGCGCCATCGGCGGTTCGACCGAGGCGTACCTGGACTACCTGCTCCCTGGCATCCTCGCGATCACCGTCGTGATGATCACGATGTACACCGGGGTCGCGGTGAACAGCGACATCGCCAAGGGTGTCTTCGACCGGTTCCGGACGCTGCCGATCTGGCGCCCCGCCACGATCGTCGGCTACCTGCTCGGCGATTTCCTGCGCTACCTCATCGGCTGCGTCGTCATCATCGGCGTCGGTCTCATCATGGGCTACAACCTGGGCAGCATCGCCGGTACGGTCGGCGCCGTGGCCCTGCTGCTGGTGTTCTCGTTCTCGCTCTCCTGGATCTGGACCTTCCTCGGCCTGTCCATGCGGTCGGAGAAGACCGTGATGAGCGTGAGCATGGTGGCGTTGTTCCCGTTGACCTTCCTGTCCAACGTGTTCGTGCAGCCGTCGACGATGCCCGGCTGGCTCGAAGCCGCGGTCAGCTGGAACCCCATCACCCATCTGGTCACCGCGATGCGAGGCCTGATGAGCGGCAACCCGAACGTCGGCGAGATCATCTGGGTGCTCGTCGCCAGTGTCGTGCTGATCGCCGGATTCGGCTCCGCCACGATGGCAGCCTACAAGCGGAAGTAAGAAGGAGAAAAGAATGAAGTACATGGTCCTCCTCTACTCGCACCCCGAGCCGTGGGGACACCCCGTGGAGGAATTCACCCCGGAGTTCTCCGGTCTCCCCGAGGGCGAGCGCAAGAAGCACTTCGAGGCATTCGAGGCGTTACTCGGCCGTTTGCACGAAAACGGTGAGCTGGTCGGCGGGGAAGCACTCGGCGACCCGGCCAAGGCGAGCCTTTACGAGGTCGGTTCGGACGGCTCGAAGAAGAAGAGCGACGGCCCGTATTCGTCGACGAAGGACCACCTCGCCGGCTTCTTCCTGATCGAGGCCAAGGACCAGGCCCGCGCCGACGAGATCGCCGAGGAGTTCGCCGCTCCCGGACAGAGCGTCGAACTGCGGCCGATCTGGACCGGCGGCGAATAGCCCCACACGAAAGGGCCGGACCGGGGAATCCCCGATCCGGCCCTTTCGTCGTACTGCTAGGAGATCCGCTTGGTCAGGTGCACGGTGACCTTGTCGCCGATCTCCTTCTCGATGACCTTCCGGAACGGCTTGCGCAGCGGCATCATGTGCACGCCGCCGCCGATCGGGAGCATGCTCGCCTCGTAGTCGTGACCGTCGACGGTTCCGCTGACCTTGACGGCCTTGCCGGTGCCGAAGAACTCGGCCGAGTCCGGCATGTTCACGCACGGCCAGCCGCTGTTTCCGTCGGGAATGACTTCGGCCGTGAAAGTCACGTCGATTGCATGCGGTGCAGTCTTCTCAGCCATACTCTCAGATCTTCCTCGTCGTAGTTCATGCGGTCAATGCGCTTCCGCGCCCGGGTGGAGAATCAAGTCCGCGGCCTTCTCGGCGATGGCGATGACCGGGGCGTTGGTATTGCCCCGCACGATCGTCGGCATGACGGAAGCGTCCACGACACGGAGTGATTCTATTCCACGAACCCGCAATTGCGCATCCACGACCCGGCCCATTCCACAGGTCCCCACCGGATGGTGGCCGGTGAGCACGTTCCGTCGCGTGAAAGCGGCCAGATCCGCGTCCGTGCCGGAGGTGGGAGCGGCGATGGCGTCGAGCGTGTACGGCTTGAGCGCGACCTGCCGGGAGAGTTCCAGGCTGATCCGCACTCCCTCGATCGCCATCGCGAGGTCGGCCGGGTCGGCGAGGTAGTTCTGGACGATCTTCGGCTTGGCCGTCGGTTCCGAACTGAACAGTGTCACGTTCCCGCGCGTACGCGGCTTCGCCACCGAGGCACCGAACGAAAGCGCGTGCCGGGAAGGCGGCGAGAGGAAGCCGTCGGAGATCATCAACGGCATGCAGATGAACTGCAGGTCGGGGGCGTCGCCGGTGGTCGTCACGAAACCGCCGGTCTCCGGGCCGCCCGAGGTGAGGAAGCCTCTCGCGTCGCGTTCGTACGCCTGAGTGTGTTCGGGGTCGCCGGCGGCGAGGAGACTCACCGGCTTGTCGTGACCGAAGCTCAGCCAGACGTGCGGGTGGTCCTGGAGTTGCTGCCCGACGTCGGGCAGGTCGAGGACGACGTCGATACCGAACGCGCGGAGGTGGTCGGCGGGACCGATCCCGGAGTGCATCAGGATCTTCGGCGAGTTGTAGGTGCCGGCGCTGATGACGACCTCGCGTTCGGCGCGGATCTCGACGATCTCGTCGAGCCGGTTGCCGACGATCCCGACCGCGCGGCCGTTCTCGACGAGCACCCGGTGCACCTCGAGGTCGGTCTCGACGGTGAGATTCGGCCTGTCCAGCACGGGACGCAGGAACTCCGACGCGGTGCTGGCCCGGCGGCCGTTTCGCTGCGTGACCTGGAACGCGCCGAACCCTTCCTGCGTGACACCGTTGAAGTCGGCGTTGTGGTGGTAGCCCGCTTCGAGCGCGGCCGCAGTGAACGCCTCGGAACTGGGGTTCCCCGTCCGCCCGTCGCTGACCCGCAGCGGCCCGCCGACGCCGTGGAACTCGTCCTCACCGCGTTCGTTGTCCTCCGAGCGGCGGAAGTACGGGAGTACCCCGGCGAAATCCCAGCCCGGCTGACCCCACTCGTCGAAGTCGGCGCGGTTGCCGCGGACGTAGGCACCGCCGTTCACCGAACTCCCGCCACCGACCACACGCGCCTGCGGCAGGTACACCCGCCGCCCTTCGCAGTGCGGCTCCTGGTGGGTGTCGAAGTCCCAGTCGTACCGGGTCTTGAAGAATTTCCCACCGGCGACGGGGATCTCGAAGTTCGGATGATCGTCGGACGGCCCGGCTTCGATCAGAACGACAGAGACGGAAGGGTCCGCGCTCAACCGGTTAGCGAGGACGCAACCGGACGCACCGGCCCCAACCACCACAAAATCGACCATAACGGGAATTTAGCAAGATCGACGGGCGCCCGGTTTCTCCTCGGTTGCGGCAAGAATTCCTGAATCCTGCGGCAATCAGCGAGAAGACCGCTTTGCCCGTCTCCCCTAGCGTGGTTCGTGTCTGCTGCCGGAATCCGCGGAGGGAACGCCGAAATGACCATCGCCAGTGAGGCGCAAGGGAGCGCGGAGTATGCGGCCGCGCTTCAGGCCCTGGACCGCAAGCACCTCATCCACCCGCACCAGAACCCGACGCGGACCGAACGCAACATCTTCGTCCGCGGCAAGGGATCCGTGGTCTGGGACGCCGCCGGCGTCCCGTTCATCGACGGGATGGCCGGCGGCAACTGGGTGGTCGCCGTCGGTCACGGGCGTACCGAACTCGCCGAGGTCGCGGCGGCGCAGGCGGAGAAGCTGGAGTACTTCTCGCTGTGGCGCGAATATTCGAACGAACCGGCTATCCGGCTCGGCGCCCGTCTCGCGGAACTCGCCCCGGCGGGGATGACCAAGATCCACTTCACCAGCGGCGGTTCGGACGGCACGGAAGCGGCGCTCAAGATCGCGCGGCGGTACCACTTCGAACGCGGCGACACCGAGCGGACCTGGATCATCGGACGGCAGTTCGGCTACCACGGAACGACTCTCGCCGGCGGCTCGGTCAGCGGCATGGACGACATGCACTTCGGCGCCGGGCCGACCATGCCGCACGTCACCAAGGTCAGCCCGCCCATGGTGTCGCATCCGGAGATGTTCGGCGGTCAGGACCCGACTGATTTCCTGCTGCAGGAACTGGAAACCGAGATCCTGCGCGTCGGGCCGGAGAAGATCGCCGCGATGATCGGCGAGCCGGTGATGGGCGGCGGCGGTGTCATCGTGCCGCCGGAGGACTACTGGCCGCGGATCCGCACGCTGCTGAGCAAGTACGGCATCCTGCTGATCGCCGACGAGGTCATCACCGGGTTCGGCCGCACGGGCGACTGGTTCGCCTCGGCGCACTACAGCCCGGACATCATCGTCACCGCCAAGGGGATCTCCAGCGGCTACGCGCCGCTCGGCGCCGTCCTCATGCGCGACGAGATCGGCGAGGTCATGGTCGGCAACCCCGAGAAGTTCTTCTTCCACGGGCTGACCTATTCGGGACATCCGGTCGCGTGCGCGCTGGCACTGACCAATCTCGACATCATCGAGCGGGAGAACATCCTCGGCCAGGCCAAGAAGATCGAGAGCTGGTTCACCGAGGGCCTCGAAGGCATCCGGAACCTTCCGATCGTGCACGACGTCCGCGTGCACGGCGCGATGGTCGGCATCGAACTGACCGCGGACCCGAACACCGGCGAGCCGATGCCGTTCGACCGCATGGTCGCCATCATCGACGACCTGCGCGTCAAGCACCGCGTCCTGGCCCGCGACTACGGGCCCACCCTCGTCGTCGGCCCACCGCTCGTACTTGAGCAGGAGCAGGCCGCGGAGATCTCCACCGCCATCACCGACGTGCTAAGGACCAAGTCATGACATCGTTCAAAGTGGACGTTCCGCAGGAAGCCATCGACGACCTGCGCAGACGGCTCGACGACACCCGCTGGCCCGCCGCGACTCCCGACCTCGGCTGGACGCGCGGTGTTCCGCAGTCCTACCTGAAGGAGCTCGTCGAGTACTGGCGCACCGAGTACGACTGGCGCGCGACGGAAGCAAAGATCAACCAGTTCCCCCAGGTGGTCACGAACATCGACGGGGCGAACATCCACTACCTGCACGTGCGGTCGCCTGAGCCGGACGCGACGCCGATGGTGATGACCACCGGCTGGCCGAGTTCGATCATCGAGTACCTGGACCTCATCGGGCCGCTGACCGACCCGCGCTCCCACGGCGGCGACCCGAAGGACGCCTACCACCTCGTCATCCCGACGTTGCCGGGCTTCGGTTTTTCCACGCCGCTGACCCAGCACGGCTGGCTGGTGCCCAAGATGTCGGAGATCTGGGGCAAGCTCATGGCCGAGATCGGCTATGACAAATACATCGTGCAGGGCGCGGACTGGGGCTCGTTCATCTCCATCATCCTCGCCGCGATGAAGCCGGAGAACGTGCTCGCCGCGCACGTGAACTTCCTCGTGACCCAGCCCGCCGACGCGAGTGATCTCGAAGGCCTGAGCCAGGAAGAGCTCGAACTGCTCGACCCGTACATGCTCCCCGCACCGGGGTACATGGTCGAGCACGCGACCCGGCCGCAGACGCTGAGCTACAGTCTGGCGGACTCACCGGTCGGGCAACTCGCTTGGTACATCGAGAAGTTCCACGCTTGGTCGGGCGCCGTCGACTCGCCCGAAGAGGTCTTCAACCGCGACGACCTGCTCGCCACCGTGACGCTGTACTGGCTCACCGGCTCGGCCGGCAACGCGGCGCACTTCTATTGCGACAACGCGGCCTTCACCCGGACGTCGGCGACGCCGCACCCCGAACTGGCCGTCGCGCACCCGCGGTTCGAGGAGTACAAGACGTTCGTCGCTCCCCTGCCGCCGATCTCGACGCCGATCGGGGTGGCCGCCTACAAGTACGACATCATGGAGCCGATCCGCACCTACGCGGAGCGGGCGTTCTCCGACATCGTGCAGTGGCGGCGGCTCGACCGGGGCGGGCATTTCCCCGGCCTCGAAGCGCCGGACCTCTTCCTCGACGACCTCCGGAAGTTCAAGCAGGCCTTGCGCGCGAGGGGCACCAGTGACTGACGCCAACATCGAGAACCTCGACTACGGCAACCGCGACCTCCCGATCGAGAAGGTGACGTCCGCCGACGGCACCACCATCGCCTACGAGAAGTCGGGTACCGGGCCGCCGGTGATCATCATCGGCGGCGGCCTGAACGAGAAGGCGATGCACGCCGAACTCGCCGAAGGCCTGTCCGAGAGCTTCACGGTGTACAACTACGACCGCCGTGCCCGGGGCGACAGCGACGACAAACGCGTCGGACCGTACACAGTGGACCGTGAGATCGAGGACCTGGCCGCGGTGATCGAGGCCGCGGGCGGCACCGCACACGTCTTCGCGAACTGCACCGGCTCGATGATCGCCGTCCCGGCGGCAGCGCGCGGCGTCCCGATGCTCAAGCTGGCCATGTACGAACCTCCGTACAGCGGCCCGAAAGTGCCGCCCGGCTACACCGAGCAGCTCATGGAACTGCTGGAGCAAGACAAGATCAAGGAGGCCGTCTCACTGTTCCTGAAGTGGGACGCGCTCTTCACCGAGGACGAGATCGAGTTCTTCTCGACGCATCCGATCTGGCCGGCGTTCGAGGCGATGGCGCATTCCATGCCGTACGACTCGATCCTGTCCGACGACGCGGACCGCGTCCCGGTCGAGGAGCTGGGCGCCATCACGGTGCCGAGTCTCGTACTCGGTGGGAACAAGAGTCCACAGTGGATGAAGGACATGTGCCAGGCCGTCGCCGACGGGATCCCGCGCGGTGAGTACGTCACGATGGACACCGCCGGGCACCTGATGGACGACACGCTGGGTGCCGAGCTGCTGACGAAGTTCTTCCGGTGAGATAGGCGTGACTCGCGTGAGCGGCGGGTCAAGTTGGTCGTGAGTGATGAGTGTCGTTCTAACGACACTTATCACTCACGACCCACCGGACCGAGACGTCACCGCCCCCACCACTCCGAACGCACGAAAGCCGCTTCGCAACCCTCAAGGTCGCGAAGCGGCTTTCGTATGCGGGAAAGTCAGTCCCGCGGGGTGTTCTGGTAGGCGGCCAGCTTCCACTCGCCGTCCTGCAGGACGGCGGTCCACGAAGCACGCACCTTGGCGTTCTCGGCGACCGCGGTGTCGCCGGCCTGGATGACGCCGCCTTCGGTGTAGAGCACGACGACGCCGGGCGCGATCTGGCGGGCGTCGAACGGGGTGCCGGTGACCTGGGAGCCCTGGTAGGCGGTGGCGAACGCGCCGGCCATGAACTTCGCGATGTTGTCGCGGCCCTTGACGTGGACGCCGGGCAGGATCATCGTGCCGTCCTCGACGAACACGTCGGCGAAGGCCTCCGCGTCGTGGCGGGCCCAGGCGGCGACGATCTGGCCGGGCAGGGCGGCGACGCCGGTGGCGGTGTCGGCGGTAGCGGTCATCGGTCTCTCTCCTCGTTTCGGTTTCCGTTTTCGGCACTGGAGAAGCCATAGGAGCCGATGAGCGTGGCCCCACTGGGTACCGGTCCTTCCGGGGCACGCTCGCGGATGCCCCGTTGGAACTCGTGGAACGCGGTCGACGCGGCGAGGGGGTTCCCGTCGCCCTCGACGACACCGACGTGGACGAAACTCACCCCGTCGTCGAGTTTGAAAGACGCGTAGCTCAGCCCATCCGGCCGCTCCCGCGCCAATTCCGCGAAGACGGCCTCCACCAGTTTCTCGTTCTCACCGGCGGATTCCGTGGTCGTCTGATAACGGACGACGAACGCCGAACCCATTCGTGCTCCTTCCTCGTGGCGCGGAGGTCCACAACGGAAACTACGCGTTCACAGGGCACCGGAACACCGCCGCGGAACAAGCTCGCAACCCCGGAGAAGCGCTACGCAAAGCGGGAGAAGTGCGCGGCCACCGACGGGCCTAGCGTTTTTCGTATTCGTCCACGCACCTGACCACCGAAAGGCACACGCCAATGGGAACGAAGATCGGCGACCACGCCGTCGTGCTCGGGGGCAGCATCGCCGGGATGCTCGCCGCCCGCGTGCTTTCCGACGCCTACAGCCAGGTGACCGTCATCGAACGCGACGACCTCACCGCGGCCGGGACGGATCTGCGCCCGGCGATCTCGTGGGCGATCCATATCCACGCCCTGCTCGAACGCGGGCGGATCATCATCGAGGACCTGTTCCCCGGGTTCGTCGACGACATGATCGCGGCCGGTGTCCCGGTCGGCGACTACGGGTCGACCTGCCACTACTACTTCAACGGCGAAATGTTCGCCGTCACCGACACCGGCATGGCCTGTGTGGCCGCGAACCGGCCGGTGATCGAGCACTTCCTGCGGTCCCGCACGCTGCCTCGCCCCGGCGTCGTCCTGCGTGAGCGCACCGACATCGTCGGACTGGTCGCGAGCGAGGGCAACGAGCGCATCACCGGTGTCCGCGTGCAGAGCCGTGACGGCGGTGGCGAGGAGGTCATCAGCGCGGACCTGATCGTCGACGCTTCCGGCCGCGGCTCGCGGTCCCCGCGCTGGCTCGAGGAGCTCGGCTACGAGAAGGCGCCGGAGGAGAAGGTCCAGATGGACCTGACCTACACGACGATGGACTTCGTCGGCCCGCTGCCGGTCGACCCGCTCGGCGAGGACATCGCGCTGGTCCCGACGGCGACCCCGGGTTTCCCGCGCGGCGGCATCTTCGCGCGGCTGGCCGACCGCTACGCCCTCACCCTCACCGGCATCGCGGGCGACCGGGCGCCGACCGACCACGACGGCTTCCTGGCCTACGCCAAGACGTTGCCGGTCAAGGAGGTCTACAACGCCATCGAGAACGCGGAGCAGCGCGCGCCCGCCGGTTCGTTCCGGTTCCCGGCGAGCGTCCGCCGTCACTACGAGAAGCTGACCCGCTTCCCCGCCGGCTACCTGATCCTCGGTGACGCCGCGTGCATCTTCAACCCCGTCTACGCCCAGGGCATGACCGTCGCCGCAATGGGCGCGAACGTCCTGCGCAAGCACCTGGAGAAGGGTGTCGAGCCGACGTTCCGCGGCTACTTCCGCGACCTGGCCAAGGAGACGGACTCGCCGTGGATGATGTCCGCCTCCGCCGACCTCGGCTACGAGACCGTGCGCGGCAAGCGCACCGTCGCGACCAAGATCGGCAACGCCTACATGACGAAGGTGATGGCGGCCGCCGCGCACGACCCGGTGGTGGCGCGCGGGTTCATGCGCACCATCTCTCTGATCGACCCGCCGCAGGCTCTGATGAAGCCGTCGATGATGCGCCGGGTGCTGTTCTCCGGCGGTGGCAAGAAGAACGCCACCGTGACCACTCTGCCCACCGCCAAGACGGACACCGGCGAGGCCGAGCGTCCCGCGGCCTGATCCGCTCCCTTCGCTACAAGCACAAGGAGTTCCGGTGAGTCATCTCCAGGCGGCTGGCAACGCCGTCCGATTCCGCTGGGCCGCGCTGGTCCTGTTGTGCGCGGCCAACTTCGCGGTCCTGCTGGATTCGCAGAGTGTCATCCTGGCGCTGCCGTCGCTGGCACCCGATCTCGGGATGGCGCCCGCCGACGCGCAATGGGTGCTGAGCGCGAAGCTCATCACCTTCGGCGGGCTGCTCATCCTCGGCGGCCGGGCGGCCGACCACTTCGGCAGGCGCCGGGTGTTCGTGCTCGGCACGGCGCTGTTCCTCGTCGGGTCCGTCCTTTGTGGTCTGGCGTGGAGCCCGGCGGTGATCATCGCGGCGCGGGCGCTCAGCGGGATCGCGGCGGCGCTGATGGTGCCGACGGCGTTGTCGATCCTCATGAACACCTTCCCCGAGGGCAAGAGCCGTAACACGGCGCTCGCGGGCTGGTCCGGCATCGGCGGGATCGGCGCCACGGCGGGCCTGCTCGTCGGCGGGCTGCTCACCCAGACCCTGGGCTGGCAGTGGGTGTTCTACGTCAACGTGCCGATCGCGGTGCTGGTCATGCTGCTCGCGCCGGTGCTCCTGCAGGAGAGCCGCGACTCCGGCGAACGCCGCAGCCAGGACGTCGCGGGGGCCGTAATCAGCACACTCGCACTCGTCGCGATCATCCTCGCCGTAGTGCAGGCGCCGGTGTGGGGCTGGACGAGCGCGCCGACGCTGATCCTGTTCGCCGTCGCCGCCGGGCTGCTCGCCCTGTTCGTGGCGGTGGAGAAGCGTTCGTCGGCGCCGCTGGTGCCGCTGGCGTTGATCAAGCGCCCGGCGCTCGCGGGCGGCAACCTCGTCACCGTCGCGATGGGGATGGCGGCCTTCGGGCTTTCGGTCACCATCTCGATGTACGGCCAGGTCGTCCTCGGCTACAGCCCGCTGGAGTTCGGCGTGCTGCAGTCGGTCATGCCGACCCTGGCTTTCGTGGGCGCGTACGTCGGCCAGTCCGTGGTCACCAGGCTGGGTGTCCGGCCGGTCGTCGCGGCCTGTCTCGTGCTGCTCGGCGCCGGCTGCCTGCTGCTTTCCCAGGTGCCGGTGAACGGCAGCTACGGGGCCGACATCCTGTGGGGCTTGGTCGTCTTCGGGCCCGGTCTCGGCGCGGGCATGGCGGCCGCTTCGGTGGCCGCGCTGTCCAAGGTCCCGCAGGCCGACAGCGGGGCGGCGTCGGGGATCAATGTCGCCTCGTTCCAGATCGGCGGCGCGCTCGGCGTCGCCGTGGTCACCTCGGTGTCGACGTCGTTCACCGCCGCGCCGGGCGGGCCCGCGGAGTTCACCGCCGGGCTTCAGGCCTCGTTCGTGGCTTGCGTGATCTTCGCCGTCATCGGGCTCGTCGTGACGATGACCCTGTTGAAGGGCGACAGGAAGCGGCATCTGCGCAGTGTCGACGGCCAGGACGGCGGCGACCGGGACGACCTCCCGCTCGCGGGCTGACCGGGAACCACGAAGAAGGCCCCCTCTCCAACTGGGAGAGGGGGCCTTCTCGGGTGTTCAGTGGCCTCGGTGCAGGGCCTCGATGTACTCGCGGTGACTGGGCAGACCGGCGGAGTAGATCTCGCGCTCCTTGTCGATCTGCTCGAACATCTCCCACGCGGCGGCGTCGTTCATCAGGCCGACCGACGGCGGGGCCTTCTTGAAGTCGAAGTCCATTCCGGACAGGATCGCCCAGAGGCTGCGGGTCTCGAACAGCCGCAACTGGCTGCCGTCCGGGATGATGACGCTCTCCGCGTACTCGGTGAGCTTCTCCTCCAGGCTCGCCGGGATCGGGGCCTCGCGGACGGCGTTCCAGAACTCGGTGTCGTCGCGGTCGGTGAGCTTGTAGTGCATGACGATGAAGTCGCGCAGATCCTCGAACGCGCTCACCATCAGCTCGTTGTACCGGGTCTTGCGGCGCTCGTCGAAGTCCGAATCCGGGAAGTGCAGCACCAGCAACGCGAGCTGGTACTCGATGAGCGCGATCGTGGTGGACTCCAGCGGCTCGACGAAGCAGCTCGAAAGCCCGACGGCGATGCAGTTGTTCACCCACGAGCGGCGGTTGTGCCCGACACGCATCTTGATGTGGTTGCCCGCGGTGTCGTAGTCGCGGCCGCCGAGGTGTTCCCGCAGTTTCGCTTCGGCTTTCTCCGGCGTGGTGAACGCGCTGGAGTAGACGAAACCGGTGCCGTCGCGGTCCGCGAGGGGGATCTCCCAGATCCAGCCGTCCGGCTTCGCGGTGGCGGAGGTGTACGGCCGCAGCCCGCCCTCCTGGTGCTCCGCCGGGAGCGCGACGGCGGCGTCGCACAGCAGGACGTCGTTGGCGCTGACGAACGGTTCCTTCAGCGTCTGGTTGATCAGCAGGCCCCGGAATCCCGTGCAGTCCAGGAAAAGGTCGCCTTCGATCTCGCCGGCGGTGTCCGTGACGACCTTCTCGATCACGCCGCGCGGGTCGACGATCACCGACGTCACGTCCGCCGAAACGAAGTTGACGCCGCGGCCGGTCGCCAGGTCACGGAGGTACTTGGCGATCAGCGCGGCGTCGAAGTGGTAGGCATAGCGGTAGCCGGGGTCCGGCGCGTCGGTACCGGGCAACGGTTTCGGGGCCTTGTTCAGCTCGCAAAGCCGCTGCAGCGCCATTCCCGCGTCGCCGAAGGTCTCGCGCACACGCGTGTCCCCGGCCAGCCTTTGCTTCAGCCAGAAGTGCGCGAGCGAGACACCGCGGCCGAATCGCTTGTGGAACGGCTTCTCGTAGTTCCGCACCGCGGGTTCGGGGACATCGAAGAACGGGTGGTAGTACGTGTGACTGTCACGGCCCTCGTGCGGTTTGCGCCAGTCGTTGAACCGGACGGCGGATTTGAAGACCGCGTTGGTCTTCGGCATCCAGTCCTCTTCCTCCATCCCGAGGAAGGCGAAGGTGGTCCGCAGCGTCGGGACCGTGGCCTCACCCACCCCGATCCGCGGGATCCGCGGTGATTCGACGAGGGTGATGTCGACCTTTCTGCCGAAGGCGCGATTCAGGTACGCGGCGGACAGCCAGCCCGCTGTCCCGCCGCCGACGATCACGATCTTCTTGATTGGACGTGCCACGGAAATGCTCCTTTGCGGTCCAGAAACCCCCATCAAGCTGCGCAAACGAGCGTAGGTTCCGATCGCACGATCGGGCAGGGTCCGGTTCACTCCTTCCCGGTGAGTTACACCGTCTCGATCATGAGTTTCACCTCAAGCGGACATAAGGACACGGATCGCCGCGTGGCGACCCGTGTCCATACGCTTTCCGTCGCTACTGGAAAGAAAGGGCGACACCGGCGGGTCCGTTACCCGCGGCGTCCGCCAGACCGATCACGCAGGTGACCGCCGCGCAATCGACGGTGCCGTACGAAGTGCCGTCGAAAAGAATTCCTTCGAAGCTCTTCTTCACGGTCAGCGGAGTGGAAAGGGTTCCGTCGCCCGCGGCGGTCACGTCGACCCGGCCCGAGGCGTTACAGGCGAGCACGCCGGGCGACACTTCCGCACATTCGCCGACGGTGTAGGCCGTCCCCGCCGTCAGCCCCGACGCGCCCACCTGGACCACGGCATTGTCGGCCAACCCGGACGACGGCGTCACCGTCGCCGAGGGGGCGTCGGCCGACGCGGGCGCCTGGAAGGCGACAAGCATGCCGAGAGCGGCGGCGGTACCGGCGACGGTTTTCGCGAAAACGCTTTTGCGCATGACTGTTTACTCCTTCATCGGGGTGAGGGTGGAATGAATGGCGGGGGATATTTTCGTATTGTTCCCCGGCGCTTCCGGTAATGAATTTACGGATCTTCGAGGTTGCTTGTCAACGAATTCTGTTCGCAACCTGGGAGAAGCGGAGCGATCTTGAAGGCGGATACCCTTTGCGCACTATGTCGGGTTCGCCCCACCCGGGCGGCCCGATCGCGAAGCATGCGGGCAAGCAGGGAGATGGCATGGAGGTGAGCGCGACCTAGCGTGGGAAGCGGGTTTCGACAGGCGGGAGATTCGTGATGGCGAACCAGGAAACCGCGGCCAGTCTCGACAACATCGGGTTCGGGACACGCGGTCTCGTACTCGAACACGTGACCTCGGCGGACGGGACAAGGATCGCCTTCGAGAAGTCCGGGGAAGGCCCACCGGTGATCATCCTCGGCGGCGGGCTCAACGAGAAGGCGATGTTCGCCGATCTCGCCGAGCTGCTCTCGGAGGATTTCACCGTCTACAACTACGACCGCCGCGGCCGCGGGAACAGCGAGGACAACGGCGGCCTTTCGGGCTACACGGTCGATCGCGAGGTCGAAGACCTGGCGGCGGTCCTGGCGGCGGCGGGCCCCGAGGCGGCGATCTTCGCCAACTGCACCGGCGGCCTGATCGCCATGCAGGCGGCGGCGAAGGGCGTCCCGATGGGCAAGATGGCGCTGTACGAACCCACTTACGGCGGCCATCAGCTCCCCGAGTCCTATATGGACGATCTGGAGCGGATGGTGGCCGCCGATCACCGCACCGACGCCGTCGCGCTGTTCCTGAAGGAGAACGTCCGGTTCAGCTCGGAAACCATCGAGGGGTTCAAATCCCTTCCCATCTGGCCGTCGTTCGAGGCCATGGCCCCGACGACGCTGTACGACTCCATCCTCGACGCGAACCACGAGTCCGTCCCGTTCGACCAACTGCCCGGGATCGGGGTGCCGACCCTGGTCATCGGCGGCCGGGAAAGCCCTTCCTGGCTGATCGACAACTGCCACGCCCTCGCCGACGGGCTCCCCAACGGCCAGTACGTGTGCATGAACGAGGGGCATCTGTTCAACCAGAAGGCGGGCGCCCCGCTGCTCACGGTGTTCTTCCGGTCCCAGTAAGCACAACCCTTTTCGAGCGTTGAGGAGAAGATCCGATGGAAAGCCGCTGCCCTTACACCTTGGACATCGCGGGTACGGACATTCACGCGGAGAGCGAGGCTCTCCGCGCGCGGGGTCCGATCACCCAGGTCGAACTGCCCGGCGGGGTGATCGGGTGGTCCGTGACCGGCTACCAGGCGGCCCGTCAGGTCTTGGGCGACAACCGGTTCGCGAAGGACCCGCAGAAGTGGACCAAGTACACCGAGGGTGAGATCCCCGCGAACTGGCCGCTGATCGGCTGGCTCCTGATGGACAACATGACCACGAACGACGGCGAAGACCACATGCGCCTGCGCAAGCTGGTTTCCCGCGGTTTCACGCCGAAGCAGGTCGAGCTGACCCGCCCGCTGATCCAGAAGATCGTCGACGACCTCCTCGACGGCCTCTCCGGCGCGGGCGCCGACGAGGTCATCGACCTCAAGGGCCGCTTCGCCACCCCGCTGCCCGCCCGCGTCATCTGCGACATGTTCGGCGTGCCGGAGTCTGCCCGCGCGTCGGCCCTGCGCGGCGCCGGCGTCAACGTCACCACGACCACCACCGGTGACGAGGCCGAGGCCAACGTCGAGCTGTGGCACCAGGAACTGACCGACCTCGCCGAGTTCAAACGCGAGAACCCGGGCGACGACCTGACCAGTCTCCTGCTCGCCGCGCGCGAAGAGGACGGCAGCAGGCTCACCGACGAGGAGATGGTCGGCACCCTGCACCTCATGCTGGGCGCCGGTTCCGAGACGCTGATGAACGCGCTCAGCGCCGCCGTCGTCGCGCTGCTCAGCCAGCCCGAGCAGAAGGAACTGCTGGACAGCGGCCAGGTTTCCTGGGACGACGTCATCGAAGAGGCGCTGCGGGTCAACGCCCCTGTCGCGCAGCTGCCGCTGCGGTACGCGACCGAAGACGTCGAGGTCGCCGGGGTCACCATCCGCAAGGGCGACCCGGTGCTGATGGGCTTCACCGCCATCGGCCGCGACCCGGAGAACCACGGCGAGACCGCCGGGCAGTTCGACGCCACCCGCGCCGACAAGACCCACCTGTCGTTCGGGCACGGCGCGCACTTCTGCCTCGGCGCGCCGCTGGCGCGGCTGGAGCTGAGGATCGCGCTGCCGGCGCTGTTCGCCCGCTACCCGGACCTGCAGCTCGCCGTCGGCGTCGACGAACTCGAGGGCCAGGGAACGTTCATCATGAACGGCCACAAGGAGGTCCCGGTGCGACTGGGCGAGCCCTCGCTGGTGCGGTCATGACCGGCGGGTCCGTCCACGACGCGCCACTGGCCGTCGTCACCGGCGCGTCTTCGGGCATCGGCGCGGAGTTCACGCGGGTGCTGCGGGACCGCGGCTACCGCGTCCTCGCCGTCGCCCGCCGCGCCGACAGGCTCGAAGAGCTGGCGAAGGGCTCCAACGGCTTCATCGTCCCCTTCGTCCGTGACGTCACCTCCAAGGGCGCGGCCGAAGCGATCCTCGGCCGGGCCGAAGAACTCGGCGGCGCCGATCTCGTCGTCTGCAACGCCGGCCGGGGATCGAGAGGCCGGGTCCACGAATCGGATCCGGCCGACGCCCTCGGGATGATCCAGCTCAACGTGACGGCGAACGTCGATCTCGTCACGCAGGCCGTGCCGAAGATGGTCGCGCGCGGCTCGGGCGGCATCATCGTCGTCGCGTCGAACCTGGGCTTCTTCGCCACCCCGAACATGGCCGTCTACGGCGCCACGAAGGCCTTCCTGCTGTCTTTCACCGAGTCGCTTTCGGCGGAGCTGGCGGGGACCGGTGTGCGGGCCATGGCGCTGTGCCCCGGGGCGACCTCGACCGAGTTCGGCGACGTCGCCGGGCTCGGCGACACGGTCGAGAAGACGCCTGGTTTCACGACGGCCGAAGAGGTCGTCAGGGGCGGATTGAAGGCCTGGGACAACGGGCGCACGATCACCGTGCCCGGAACCGTCGCACGCCTGCTCACGGCGTTCTTGGCCTACTCCCCGCGGGCGCTTTCCCGCCGGATCATGGGCAAGATCTTCACCGCGGGCTGACCACTATCGGGTGAATGTCCGAAATCGCCGGGCGCGAGCGATGAGTTCGCGCCCGGCTCGGAGTCTCACCTTGTGACGCCGCCACCCGACGGGCGGAAGATCGAGGAAGGACGACCGAGATGACCAGCACGAACGAGATCACCATCCCCGGCGGCCGGCTGCACTACGAGGTCCGCGGCGACGGACCAGTGCTGCTGGCCATGGGCTCCCCGATGGCAGCGGACGCCTTCGCCCCGCTGGCCGACGCGCTGGCGAGCCGGTTCACCGTGGTGACCCACGACCCCCGGGGCATCTCCCGGAGCCCCCTGGACGACCCGGACGAGGATTCGAGCCCGGAGAAGCGCGCCGAAGACGTCATCGCGATCCTGGACCACCTCGGCGCCGAAACGGCCGACGTCTTCGGCTCCAGCGGCGGCGCGATGACCACCCTCGCGCTGGCCGCCCGCCACCCCGGCCGGATCCGGACGGTCGTCGCGCACGAGCCGCCCGCGCTGACCCTGCTGCCCGACGCGGCCGAGCAGCACGCCGAGGTCGACGGCATCGTGAAGGCGTTCGAGACCGACGGCCTCGAAGCGGCCTGGACGAAGTTCCTCGGCACCTCGGGCTTCGAGGAGGACGAGGCGGGCCCGCCGCCGAGCGACTCCCCCGAGCAGGACCAGGAGGACGGGCGCCGGTTCTTCGTCCACGAGCTCCGCACGACCACGCGCTACGCCCCTGAACTCGACGCGCTGCGCGACGGGCCGTTCCGGGTCGTGGTCGGGCTCGGCGCAGACTCCGGCGGCCTGCTCACCAAGCGGACCTGCGCCGCGCTCGCCGAAGAACTCGGCGTCGAGGTGGTCGAGTTCCCCGGCGATCACGGCGGCTTCATCTGGGACCCGGAAGGTTTCGCCAAGCTGCTGGGCGACATCCTGCTCTGACCCCCGGAGGGGCCGCCCTCAGAACTCGACGAGGGCGGCCTTCTCGGCGGCGGCGAGCAGTTCACGCGAGATCCGGTCCGCCTGGTCGGCGGTGAGGATCAGCGGCGGCGCGAGCACGACGTTCTTGACCGTGCGCCGGACCAGGACCCCGTTGTCGCGCATGATCTTTCGCACGTGTGCGGCGCGACGGGACCTGTCCATCTCGACGGCGATCATCAGGCCGCGGCCGCGGATGTCGGTCACGCAGTCCAGCTCCCGCAACGGTTCCAGCGCGGTGAGCAGCTGCTCGCCCCGGGCCCGGACGTTCGCGAGGAGGCCTTCGGACTCGATGTGGTCGATCACCGCGAGCCCGGCCGCGCACGCGGTGGCGTGCCCGGAATGCGTGTGCCCGTGCACGAACCCGGCCATCTTCTTGTTGCTGTCGAAGACTTCGAAGACGTGCTGGGTGGTGGTGACCGCGCCGAGTGAGATGTAGCCGGCCGCCAACCCCTTGCTGGTGGCCAGGATGTCCGGCTGGACGCCGGCGTGCTCGAAGCCGAACATCCGCCCGGTGCGGCCGAAACCGGTCGTCACCTCGTCGAGGACCAGCAGGATCCCGTGCTCGTCGCACAGCTCCCGCACACCGCGCAGGTAGTCCTCCGGCATGACGTACGCGCCGCGCGACTGGACCGGTTCGACGAGGACGGCCGCCGTGCGCGTCCCGTGGTCGGCGAGGAAACCCTTCAGCGCGCCGATGCCTTCTTCAGGCCCCGGGACGGTGATGAACCCGCCCGGCGTCAGGTCGTCGGAGATCGGCGACGGCGCCCCGGCTGTCGCGGCGCCGGCCATCGTGGCGCCGTGGTAACCGTTGCGCAGCGAGACGATCAGCCCGCGGTCGGGTGTGCCGAGCACGGCCTGGTAGAAGCGCGCGATGCGGATCGCGGCTTCCATCGCCTCGGAACCGCTGTTGCAGAAGAAGGTCCGGGTCAGTGCCGGGCCGGCGAGTTCGCCGATCCGTTGCGCCAGGCGGATCGCCGGGATGTTGGCACCCTCGCCCATGTCGTAGGTCATCAGCTTCGCGACCTGCGTGGCGATGGCGTCCACGACCGGCCGGCAGGCGTAACCCAGCGTCGCGTTGAAGCCGGACGACTTCGCGTCCAGATACGTGCGGCCGTCGGCGTCGGTGACCTCGCAGCCCTTGCCGGACACCGCGACGAGCGTGTCGGGGCTGACCCGGCTCGGCGACCACGGATGCCACAGGTACTCGGCGTCGATGGCGAGCAGCTCGGCCTGTCCCTCGGTTTCGCTCATTTCCGCTTTGCCTCTCAGTTCGCGAGCCGGGCGCGGACCGGGATGGAATGCCAGGCCCGCAAGGTGTTGTTGAGGCGGCGTTCCCCCGGTGCCGCCAGTTCCAGCGTCTCCACGCGCTCCGCGAGCGCGGTGATGAGGCATTCGGCTTCGAGCCGGGCAAGGTTCTGCCCGACGCACTGGTGCAGCCCGAACCCGAAACCGACGTGCCCGGACGGGTCCCGGGAGAGGTCGAACTTCTCCGGGTCGGCCCAGCGCCGGGGGTCGCGGTTGGCGGCGCCCAGGAACATCAGCACCTTCGCGCCGTCGGGGACCACGTGGTCGCCGACCGGGATGTCGCCCACGGCGGTGCGGAAGAACGTCTGCACCGGGGACGCCCAGCGCACGGCCTCGTCGAACGCGATCCGCGCCAGCGACGGCTCGGCGCGCAGCCGGGCCCACTGCTCGGGATGCGTGACCAGCGCGTGCATGACGGCGGCGAGCGCGTGCACGGTGGTGTTGAACCCGGCGGCGAACAGCGACCGCACGACACCCGGCGCCTGCTCGTGGGTGATCTCGCCGCGGTCGGCGGCCGCCCAGATCTGCCCGCCGAGACCGTCCTCGGTGAGTTTGTCCCGCTGGCAGTGTTCCATGACCCACGTCGTCAGGAACTTCGCGTGGGGCGCGCCCGCGGCGACGAGTTCGTTGCGCGGGCCGAAGGCGTTGAGCAGGAAGTCGCTGAAGGGCAACAGGTTCTCGCGGCCTTCCTCGGGCAGCCCGAGCGCGTCACCGACGGCGCGCGGCGGGAACTTCTCCGCGATCGCCGTCACGGCGTCGAACTCGACCGTGCTGCCCGGGGTGCCGTCGAGGACCTTGCCGACCATCTTGTGCGCCTTGGCCATCCATTCGGCGCGGAGCCTGCGCTGCGCACGGGGACCCAGGAGATTCGCGAGCACCCTGCGCGGCGCGTCGTGGTGCGGCGGGTCGGCCTCGACGACGATGCTCAGCTGCCGCCACGGTTTCTCGGTCCGGAAGTTGGAGAGCCCGACCCCGGCGCCGGACTGGAACCCTTGCCAGTTGCGCAAAGCCGCGTACACCGCGTCGTACCGGGCGACGGCGTAGATGCCGTGCGCGCTCAGGTAGGAGAGCGGCCCGGCGTCGAGCAGGGCTCGCTCGAGCGGGTACGGATCCGTCAGCACCTCGGTGCCGAACGGGTCGATGTCGATGACGGGCAACGACGTCATGATCACGGCCTCCGGGGCTTACAGATCCAGTACGAGCCGGTCGGTGCACGAACGTGAGACGCAGGGGAACATGCAGTCCCCCGCCGCGCGGTCCTCGGCGGTGAGCAGGGCGTCACGGTGGTCGACGACGCCGTCGAGGACCGTGGTCTCGCAGGTGCCGCAGACACCCTCCATACAGGACGAAAGCAGGTCGACGCCGACCGTGCGCATCGCGTCGATCACGGTCATGTCCTGGGTGACGGTGACCGTCGCACCACGTCGCGCCAGCACGATGTCGAACGGCTCGTCGCGCACCGGCGCGCCCTGCTCCGGCGCCGAGAAGCGCTCGGTCCACAAGGTGGGCGCGGGCCAAGGGGCGCAAGCGTTCTCGACCGCGTCGAGCAGCCCTGCCGGACCGCAGCAGTAGACACGGAGGCCGTCACGGACTTCGCCAAGCCAGGACTGAAGATCTGGGCGGCCCTGTACGTCCTCGGGAATGATGTGGACCTTTTCGCCGTACGCCGCGAGTTCTTCTTTAAAGGCCATTGAGTTCCGTGTGCGGCCGCCGTAGACGAGGTTCCAGTCCGCGTTCGTGAGCTCCGCCTGGTGGATCATGGGAAGCAGCGGGGTGATCCCGATCCCGCCCGCGATGAAGAGGTAGTTCTTCGAGGGCACCAAAGGGAAGTTGTTGCGGGGGCGGCTCACTCCGACGGTGTCACCGGTCTTGAGCTTGTCGTGGACGTACGCGGAACCACCCCGGCCGTCGGTCTCGCGCAGGACGCCGACGCGGTATTCGTAGGCGTTCCACCGATCTCCGCACAGGGAATACTGGCGGGTCAGCCCGCCGGGCAGCACGAGGTCGATATGCGAGCCGGGCGTCCAGTCGGGCAGGCGCGCCCCGTCCTCGGCCTTGAGGACCAGTGAGACGACACCGTCCGCGACGACGTCCTTGGCCGCGACGCGCAACGTCGTCTGCACCTGCGCCTGCATCGTGACCCCGCCCTCCGCTGAAGTTCGTGCTCTCCACGGTTCCACGGCGGGCGGGCGTGTACGTCTCCCTGAATGCTCGGGTGCTTGAGCAATCGGGAATATTGTTCCGCGGGGGCGCCGGGCGGACCATCGGATTCTACGTCGATCCATGGAGGACGCATGTCGCATATCACGGTGGATCCCACCAAGCCCGGAATCATCGGCCTGTTCGCTTTCCGCCCTGAGACCGCGAAACCGCTCGGCGAACTGGTCGAAACCCTGCTGCGCGGCCCGAGCTCGTTGACCACCGGCGAGCGTGAGCTGATCGGCGCCGTCGTGTCCAAGGAGAACGACTGCTACTTCTGCGCCGAAGCACACGGCGCCTTCTCCGCCGCGCAGATCGAAGGCGGTGCCGCCACCGTCGACTCGGCCAAGCAGGACATCGACGCCGCGCCGATCTCGGACAAGCTGCGCGCGCTGCTGAAGGTCGCGCTGGCCACCCGCGAGAGCGGCCACTCGGTCACTTCCGCCCTGGTCGACAACGCCAAGGCCGCCGGCGCTTCGGAAGCCGACATCCACGACACCGTGCTGATCGCTTCGCTGTTCTCGCTGTTCAACCGGTACGTCGACGGGCTCGCGACCGACGCGCCTGAGCAGGCCGAGTGGTACGCCGGTGCCGCGCAGGCGCTGGTGGCCGGTGGGTACGCCGCGATCTCGGGTGCCGCTCAGGCTCAGGCCGCCTGACGTTCTGGTTCGGTTCCAGCCAAGGCGTCTTCGGTACGGTCCGTGAAGGCCTCCTTCCCTCGGCTCAGCCGGGGGAAGGGGGCCTTCATACCTTCCCCAAGTATGTGAAGGCCTCCTTCATTGCGCCTAGCGCAATGAAGGAGGCCTTCACATACTTCAGGTGGTCAGAGCGGCGGTGACGCGTCGGTCCGGGTGGTCGTGAGTGGCGTTTCGGGGTATTGAGGGGTAAGGCAAACGGGTGGGGGGGCCGCGGGGCGCGGGTGTTACAAAGGGGGGTGGGTGGGTGGGTTAAAGTTAGC
>NZ_JBVJLY010000002.1:833948-900116 GCF_055584485.1 Amycolatopsis sp. NPDC102522
CTTGCCGCCCCCACAATCTCTGTGGGGGGGGGCGGGGGGGGGGGGGGGGGGGGGGGGGGGGGTGGTTTTTGTGTCCCGCCCCCACACCCCCCCACCCCCCCCCCCCCCCCCCACTGGACCGACCGGCCGACCGAGCGTGGACGCAGGCATGCCGTGGGGACCGTCGCCAGTTTGGCGGCGGTCCCCACGGCTTGTGCGGGCTCAGGTGACGGCGCCGGGGAGGTCGGAGCGGGTCAAGGTAAGTGCGGCGGCACGAACTCCGGCCGCCGGTGAGCAGCGCAGGGCCAGGCTCCGGAGATCGGCCGGTCCGCGACGTCACCCCTCAAGCCTCGTGAGTGGTGAGGACGGTTAGAACCGTCCGCACCACTCACGAGACGAGACAAGACGGACCCTAAGCAGCCCGAGGAACCACCGGCTCAGGTTCAGGCCCAGGCTCCGGAGCCGAAGCCCCGGAAGCACTCGAAGCAGGAGCCGTAGCCGCCGCGAACGCGCAGATCACCCCGAGCGGAACCAGCAGCAAAGTCAGCGCGGTACTGATCCCGAACGTCTGCGCCAGCCACCCGAAAATCGCCGGGCCCGCGAGCACTCCCGCGTTGTGCAGCGTGCTGTACCGCGCGATCGCGAGGCTGGTGTTGGACTTCGTGCCGTGCCCGACCGCGCTGGAGATGATCGGGATCGCCACGGCGAGCCCGACACCCGCCATCGCGAGCCCGGCCAGCCCGAACCACACGCTCTGCACCATGACGGCGAGCAGGACGCCGGCCGCGGTCATCGCCATGCTCCAGCGCACCAGCGCCACGGCGCCGAATCGCCGGTGCAGCCTGTCGCCGATGAGCCGGGTTCCGGTCTGCGCCACGATGAACGCGAAGTAGCCCAGTGACGCGATGTTCGCCGCCGCGCCGCGTTGTTCGCTCAGGAACACGCCGCCCCAGCTGGACACCGCGCCTTCGCACAGCGCGACGGCCGCGCCGAGGCCGCCGAGGATGATCACCGCGCGGGTCCAGCCGGAGAAGAAGCCGACCTTCGGCGGCTTCGCTGCGGCAGAGGACGAAGCGGTGCGGGATTCCGTCAGCAGCCAACGGCCGCTGAACAGCGCGATCACGACGAGCACCACCGAAACGACCCAGAAGTGGGTGCTCAGCGAGACGTCCGCCCGGACGGCCAGCACCGTGCCGCCCGATCCGAGCAGCGCGCCGATGCCCCACACCGCGTGCAGGCTGTTGAGCACCGGCCGACGGGCCCGCCGTTCGACCTCGACGCCCTGTGCGTTCATCGACACGTCGAGCAGACCGGCGATCACGCCCCAGGTCAGCATGCCGAGACCCGCGGTGACCGCGCCGGGCATCGCCGCCATCAGCGGCAGGAACCACGGCAGGACTAGGGAAGTGACGCGGATGACCGCACGGCTGTCGAGATGGTTCGACAGATGCCCGGCCAGCTGCATCGCCAGCAGCACGCCGACGGTCTGGCTGAGCAGTACCATGCCCAGTTCCGCGAAGTTCAGCCCGAGTTCGATCCGCAGCTGCGGCACCCGCGCGAACCACGAGCCGAGCATGATCCCGATCATCAGGAAGATCCCCGAGATCGCGATCCGCTGGCGCCGAACGTCCTTCACCGGATGGATCTCCAGCCCGCTACTCATCGCCGCTCGCCACACCGGACGTGTCCCCGAAGCCCGCCTCGCCGGTCCAGCTGCCGACCTCGACGTGCGCGTTGAACGGCTTTCCCTCGGCGTTGCGCATCGGCGGCCGCCGGTGCGCGAGGTGCAGGAAGACGTCGTCGTACTGCGTGACGTCGCCCGCCGCGGAGATGCGGTAGAGCATGTCCTCGTCCTCGCCGCCCCAGCCCTTGTAGCGCTCGTCGAAGCCGCCGATGCGCTGGAAGATCTCCGGCCGCGTCCACAGGCAAGCGCCGGGGACGTCGCGCAGCAGCAGCCCGCGCGCGCCAGCCAAGGGTGCTTCCGGCGTGTTCTCGCCGCAGCGGCGTTCGATCAGCCAGTCGCTCGAAGGGCCGTCCAGCGACAGCATTTCGGTATGCGGCAGATGCGCGTCGGCGCGCTGGTCGGCGAACCGCGCGTGGTTGCGCTCCAGGAATTCCCGGTCCACCAGGATGTCGGCGTCGAGCAGGCACAGCGTCCTCGCCGCGCCGAGGGTTTCGCGCACACCCACGTTCAGCGTCCAGGACTTGTTGAACAGCCCCTCGCCCTGGATGTGCACGTAATGGTCGACCAGCGGCTCGACGATGTGCTTCCAGCGCGGTTTCTCGTCGAACTCGACGACGGTCACCCGGTACCGGTCCGACGGGAACGTCTGGTCGCGCAACGCGAGCAGGCAGGCGGTCAGGTTCCGGATCCGCCCCGCACCGTCCCGATCGGACAGTGGGACGACGACGAGGATCTCGTCACCGGTTCCGGAAGGCCGCGTGCGCACGCCCTGGGCGAGTTCCGTCAGCCTGTCGAGCCCGGCGGGTTCGGACTCCGGTTCGTAGAGCCTGCCGCGGAAGTAGTTGATGTAGACGTTGTCGTCCGCGGCGTCCGCCTCTTGAGCCAGCTTCGAGGCCAGCGAGGGGTTTTCGTCGAGCAACGCGACGACGCGCTCTTCGAGCCGCCGCTCCGCGAACGTGTCGGTCGGCTGCGCGACGAGCCGCCGGTACGACAGATCGTGGCCGATCTCGGCTTCGAGCGGGTCGACGACGGCACGATAGAAGCGTTCGCTGTGCATCCAGTAGTCGGCGGCGACGTCCGGCACCGCGGGGTCGTTGGCCAGCACGACGTACCGGACGATCCGCCCCGCGAGATCCGCGCTCCCCGGCTCGGCCTTCCAGTAGGCCGACGCCGAGGCGAAGGTCTTGCCGCCCGTGCGGGTCGGCCGGATCTGCATCGGATTGGTCGCCCTCAACACGCACATCGGGCTGCAGTCACAGGGATGCGGTTGCACTGCTCCTCCGTCCCTCGTTTTCCTTGGTCATTCGGACACCGAGCGTGACAGTCCGTCGCGGGAACGAACGTCTTCTTGATTGCCGACAACTTCGAAGGGCTCCCGACGGGTGAGATAACGCATCAAGGGTCCGGTGATGGCCGTGGTGACGACGGCGACCAGGACGAGCATCGTGAAGCCCAGCTGGTTCACCAGCCCGTATTTCAGCCCGATGGTGGCGACGACGAGTTCGGTGACGCCGCGGCAGTTCATCAGCGTGCCGAGCTGGATCGCCTGGTTCCCCGGCAGGCCGGCCAGCCGCGCCGCGCCGCCCGCGCCGATGAACTTCGTCAGCTGCGCGACCACGAGCACCCCGGCGAAGAGCAGCCAGTGCGACACGTTCGACCCGAGCAGGCCGATCGACGTGCTCAGCCCGACCAGCGCGAAGAACAACGGCAGCAGGACGACGAGGGTGAAGCCGCGCAGCTGTTCACTGATCCGCTCGACCAGCGGGCAGTCCCTCGGGACGGCGGTGCCGAACAGGAAGGCGCCGAGCAGCGCGTGCAACCCGAGGATCTGGGTCATCACGGCGAAACCGAGCGCGCCCACGAGCAGCACCACGGTCATGACCTTCTCGGACTGGATCCGCGTGACCAGCGCGCTCAGCACCCGGCGCACGACGACCTGGGTGACGACGACCAGCACCACGGCCAGGATCGCCGTCGTGGCCGGGTTTCCGCTGCCGTGGACGCCGGTGCCGACCAGGATCAGGGTGAGCGTCAGCCAGGCGACGCCGTCCCCGATCGCCGCGCTGGTGACCGAAAGCGCGCCGAGCCCGGTGCGTTCCATCTTGAGGTCGACCAGGATCCGTGCCAGTACGGGCAAAGCGGTGATGGCCATCGCGAGCGCGAAGAAGAGTACGTAGCCCGATTTCGGGGCGTCCGCACCGGCCAGCACGGACGACGCGGCGAACGCGACGCCGATCCCGGCGGCGAACGGGAGCCCCATCCCGCCGAGCACCACCGCGCCGACCAGGGATTTGCGTTCGATGCGGTCGGTCCGCAGTTCGCAGCCGAGCAGGAACATGAACACGACCAGGCCCAGTTGCGCGGCTTTGTCCAAACTGGACAGAACCTCGGGCGCGAAGAGCCACGCGCCGCCCGCCGGCCAGATCAGGCCCAGTACCGAGGGACCCAGCAGGAGCCCGCCGACGATCTCGCCGAGCACCGGCGGCTGCCCCAGTCTTCGCAGCACCTCCCCGCAGAAATGGCTGACCAGCAGGATCGCGCCGACGGCGAGCAGGAACCGCGTGATCGGTTCGATGGCCATGGGACACCTTTCTGACGCCGAAGGGCGTGGACGGCCATCGAGGCCGCCCACGCCCTTCGGCTCGGGGATCAGGCCGCGTCGGCCTGGTTTTCGCTCGCCTCGGCCAGTTCGGCGAGGCTGGTGTGGATGTGGTCGGACACCGCGGCCACGGTGGGCTTGGCCCACAGGATGGTCGGCGGGAGGTCCAGCCCGTAGCGCCGCTGCAGCCGCACCCGCAGCGCCACCGTCATCACCGAGTCGACGCCGAGCTCGACCAGCGGCCGCTTCAGCTCGATGTCACCGGCCTCCAGGTTCAGCTCCGCCGCCACCTGCTCGCGGACGTCGCCGGTGACCTTCTCGCGGGTCTCGGATTCGGACAGGTTCGCGAAGTCGACGGTGAACCCGTTGCCCGCGTTGGCTTCGGCGTTCTCGTCGACCACGGTCAGCTCGCGGAACATCGGCAGCTTCCGCTGGTGCGGCGGGGTCGGCAGGACCCGCAGCACAGCCTGGTAGTCCGAGGAGAACCTGTCGCCGAACGCCCACGCCCGGAACGCCTCCGAAGCGGAAACGGCCTCCAGACCGCGGGAATTCGCTTCCAGCATGGTCGTCGCGATGTCCTGCGAGAGACCGACACCGCGCCACGCCGTCCAGCCGAGGCTGATCGTGTCTTGGGTGCCGCCGGAGTTGCGGTGCGTGGCCAGCGCGTCGAGGAACGAGTTGGCCGCCGCGTAGCTCGCCTGCCCGGAGAGGCGGGCGAACTGGCCGCACGAGGAGAACAGGACGAAGAAGTCGAGCGACCCCGCCGGGAAGAGCCGGTGCAGCACCAGCGCCCCGCCGACCTTCGGCGCGAACACGTCGCGCAGCCCGTCCTGGTCGACCTTGTCCACCAGCGCGTCGTTGACCACACCGGCGGCGTGGATGACGCCGGTGATCGGCGGAAGACCCAGCGCGCCCGGCGCGAGCGCCGACGCGACCGCGTCCTCGTCGGTGATGTCCAGCGCCAGCACGCCGACCGTGACGCCCAGCGCTTCAAGCCCGAGGACGCTGTCGATCTGGTGCTTCACGTCCGGGTCGGTCACCGAAGCCCAGTCCGCGCGCGGCGGCAGGCCACGGCGGCCGGCCAGCAGCAGACGGCGGGCGCCGCGGTCGACCAGCCAGCGGGCGACCTCCAGCCCGAGTCCGCCGAGACCGCCGGTGATCAGCACCGTGCCCGAGGGCGAGCAGTGCAGCGGGGAACCGTCGGCGCTGCGGGTGATCTGGCTCAACCGCGCCACTTCCGCGCCTTCGCCGGTCAGCGAGATGACGTCCTCGTCACCGGCCGGGCCGCGGAAGACCTCGATCAGCCGCGAGCCGAGGTCCGAAGCCGTGCAGTGCTCGACGTCGATCGTGCCGCCCCACAGCTCCGGGTGCTCACCGGCGATGATGCGGCCGACGCCCCACAGCGGGCCGTGCGCGACCGAGCGTTCGTCGGTGCCCTGACGCACGCCGCTGGTGATCGCCCAGATCCGCTGGGTCGCGACCTTGCCCTTCGACGTCGCCTGGAGTTCCGCGATCCGCTGCGCGGTGCGGATGAGCGACCACGTGGTGCGTTCGGTCGAGTCCTCCAGCCGCTCGCCTTCCGCCGCCCGCGAAGGCGCGACGACGACCGCGCCCGGGTTCGCGAACATGCCCGCGGTGAGGTCGAGCGGTTCGCCGTCGATCGCCACCTCGACAGCGGTGGCGGAGACCCCGGCGGCGGTGAACTGCTCCACCAGCGTGCCCGTGGTGGCGGGCGGGCCGACCACGACGATCTGGTCGAGCTCCGAAGCCAGCGTGGCCTCGGGCAGCTCGTGCCAGGTGACCTCGTGCACCAGGTCGCGCGGCAGGACCGCGGTGCCCAGGTGCTCGACCGCCGCGAACTTCAGCCCGATGACCTCGCTGACGATGTCGCCGTTCTCGTTGGCGACCAGGACGTCGACAGTGTCCTCCGGTGACTTCGGCGAACGCGTGGCGTGCACGATGATCCGCGCGGGCGGCTCACCCTTCCACGCCACCTTCTCGATGCCGCGCGACATCCACAGCACGGTGGCGTGGCCGGGCGAGACCACCATCGCGCTGATCGTGAGCGCGGCGTCGATCACGTGCGCCCAGCTGGTGGCCAGCTTCGCGGGCGGCGCGACGCAGTCCATCAGCGCGAGCTGCTCGACGTCGTCGTAGTACAGCTCGCTCATGTCCCACGGGAACGCGTAGCCCTCGACGCCCATCCGGCCGAACATCTCGTCGGCCTTCGTGAGCGACCCGCTGGGCAGCCGGTCGCGGATCGTGGCGAATTCGATCCGCCCCTCCGGCACCTTCGCGCTCGTGTCGATCGACGCGGTGGTGTGCGTGATCCACTCGTCGCTGTCGGCGCTGGTCTCGTCCGCGACGCGGGTGGCGAGCGCGAGCGACCGGCCCTCCTTGACGATCTGGACGATGCGGGCGGGCTGCACGGCGAGCGGGGTGCGCAGCACGATGTCGGTCAGCGCGGGCGCGATCTCCTCCTCCGCC
Organism: Amycolatopsis sp. NPDC102522; assembly: GCF_055584485.1. NCBI lineage: Bacteria > Bacillati > Actinomycetota > Actinomycetes > Pseudonocardiales > Pseudonocardiaceae > Amycolatopsis > Amycolatopsis sp. NPDC102522. Next base: position 840,698 of record NZ_JBVJLY010000002.1, read on the forward strand.
GCGAGGGCGAAGGTGTTGATGATCGACGCCGCCGGGGTGACCTCGACCCCGACCAGGCCGTGGCTCTGCGGGTACGGACGGCTGTCCATGTCGAGCCGCGTCTGCCAGACCTGCCGCGACGGGGCGCCGGACACGGTCATCCGGCCGCCCAAGAGGCTGTGGCTCTCCGGGTCGTGCCCGCTGCCGAGGCCGGCGTCGGCACCGGTCTCCGGGAAGATCCAGTACGGCTTGTGCTGCCACGCGGCCGCCGGGATGCTCAGCAGTTCACCCTCGGCGAAGTCGCGTGTCCAGTCGATCTCGACGCCCTGGACGTGCAGCTTGGCGAGGTTGTGCAGCAGCGTGCCGACCTCGTCGGTGTTGCGACGCAAGGTCGCGCAGCCCGCCAGGTCGTCGATGCCGAGGCTCTCGGCGGTCTCGATGATCGAGTGCGAGACGACCGGATGCGACGAGATCTCGACGAACACGCGGTGCCCGTCCTCGAAAGCGGCCTCGACGGCTTCGGCGAAGCGCACCGGGTTGCGCAGGTTGCCCGCCCAGTAGTCGCCGTCGCGAGCCACGCCGGAACGCGGGTCGGTCAGCGCGGTGCTGTAGAGACTGACCGACGGCGTCCGCGGGTTGAGCTGACGCGCCGCGGCCGCGACCTCTTCCAGCACCGCGTCCACATGCGTGCTGTGGAAGGCGATGTCGGTGTCGACGACCCGCATGTCGATGCCCTCTTCACGCCACTGCGTGACGAGTTCCGCGATGGCACCCTTGTCGCCGGAGACGACCGTCGACGTCGGGCTGGCGGAGATGGCGGCGACGAGGTCGGGGCGCTCACCGAGCTTGGCCTGGACCTCGGCGAACGACAGGCTCGCCAGCACCATCCCGCCGTCGCCCTCCAGCCGCTGCAACGCGGCCGCGCGGCGGCAGGCGAAGCGAGCGGCTTCGAGGAGGTCGAGCGAACCTGCGGCCACCGCGGCGGCGATCTCGCCGACGGAGTGCCCGATGATCGCGCCCGGCTCGACGCCGCGGCTGCGCCACACCCCGGCAAGGCCGACCTGCATGGCGAAGGTCAGCGCCTGGACGTGCGCGGCGGTCCAGGGACCACCGTCGAGGATCGCCTCACGCGGCGTCCAGCCCAGTTCCTCGCGGTAGACACCGGCCAGCGAGTCGATCGTGGCGGCGAATCCCGCGTGCTCGGCGAGCAGCTGACGGCCCATGCCGGACCACTGCGAACCGTGCCCGGAGAAGACCCACACCGCGCCATCGCTCTGCTGACCCGCGCGGGCCAGCAGGATGCCGGACGCGGGTTCGTCGACCGCGAGCGCGCGGAGCCGCTCGGCCAACTGCTCGGTGGAGGCGGCGATGACGGTGCCACGCTGCGGAAGGTGCGAGCGACGCCGCGCGAGCGTGTAGCCGATCGAGCCGAGCGACGCGCCGGGGTTGGCGTCGATCCAGTCCGCGACCGAACCGGCCAGCGCGCGCAGGCCCGCTTCCGACATCGCGGAGATCGGGAAGACCTTCCGGGTGCCGTCGCTGGTTCCCTTGCCCGCCTTGGTTTCCGGCTGCACGGGGCCCTCTTCGAGGACGACGTGGGCGATGGTGCCGCCGACGCCGTAGCTGGAGACACCGGCGCGGCGGGTGTTCTCGCCGGCGGGCCACGGGGTGTTCTCGCCGACCAGCTTCAGCCCCGAGCTCGGGTCCGAGATCGCGTCGTTCGGCTCGGTGTGCAGGCTCGGCGGGATCTGCTCGTTCCGCAGGGCCAGCACGGTCTTGATCACGCCGGTGATGCCGGAACCGCCCTCGACGTGCCCGATGTTCGGCTTCACCGAACCGACCAGACAGGGGTTTTCCGCCGACCGCACCGAACCGATGACGGCGGCCAGTGCCTCGACCTCCTCACCGTCGCCTGTCGGCGTGCCGGTGCCGTGCGCCTCGACGTAGTCCACAGTGGACGGATCGACGCCCGCGCGCTCGTAGACCTCGCGCAGCATATGGGCCTGCGCGTCGGCGTTCGGCGCCATCATGCCCTCGGACCGGCCGTCCTGGAAGACGCCGCTGCCGCGGATGACGGCCTGGATCGGGTCGCCGTCGCGGACGGCGTCCGAAAGCAGCTTCAGCACGATGACGCCGGCGCCCTCGCCGCGGCCGTAACCGTCGGCGTTCTTGTCGAAGGCCTTGCTGGTGCCGTCCGGCGACATCGCGCCCGCGCCCTCCAGCGCGACGTTCAGCGCCGGGGTGGCCATGATGTTGACGCCACCGACGAGCGCGATCGACGTCTCTCCGGTGCGCAGGCTCTGCGCCGCGATGTGCAGCGCGGTCAGCGAGCCGGCGCAGGCGGTGTCGACAGCCATGCTCGGGCCGCGGACGTCGAGGAAGTAGGAAACGCGGTTCGCGATCCCGTAGAACGTCGTGCCGTTGACGGCGTACGCGCCGGTGAGGGGGAGGTCCTCCAGCAGGCGGCGGCCGTAGTCGTTCGAGTTGGCGGCGACGAACACACCGGCGTCGGAGTTGCGCAGCGAAAGCGGCGGGACACCCGCGTCCGCCAGCGCCTCCCAGGCCAGTTCGAGGATGAACCGCTGCTGCGGGTCGAGGAAGTCCGCCTCGCGCGGGGAAATGCCGAAGAAGTCGGCGTCGAATCCCTCGATGTCGTCGAGGAAGGAGCCGCGGATCGTGGTCCCCCTCAGGATCGCGGTCGCCTGGGGGCTGCTCGCCGCGTAGGACTTCCATCGCTTTTCGGGCATGTCGCTGACGGTGCTCTTACCATCGGCGAGGAACTCCCAGAACTTCTCCGGAGAGTCGAGGTCTGGAGCGAACCTGCAACTCATACCGATGATCGCAATGGCTTCGTCGGGTGCTTTGTTCTCGCTCAAGTCCTCGCTCCTCGATATAGATCGCCCGACCGGAGACAACACAAGATTCCGGCGCCTCGTTGTACGGACAGCGTCTGCCCTGCCGCCTGACTCCGGCATCTCCTCGACTGCTTGCGCGTGATCCTCGAGCGACCTTCGAGTGCGAGCGCAAGGTTCGAGACGCCCCGGCGCGCACCGCGTCCCTAGTGTCCAGCCGGGACCCACAGCGAGGAGGAACCATGCCGGGATCAGCCGGGCGGTCGACGGGGTCGGGGGTCGTGCCGTGGCCGCGCGCCACCGCGGACCGCTATTTCGCCGAGGGCTATTGGGAGGGCCGGTCGCTGGGGACACAGCTGGCCGAGATCGCGCGCAAGTACCCGGATGAGGTCTGCCTCGTGGACGGCGACGTGCGGATGACGTTCGGGGAGCTGCTGGCCAAGGCCGACGGCGCGGCGATCCGGATGAGCGCGCTCGGTGTCGGCGGCGACGACCGCGTCGTCATCCAGCTGCCGAACTGCTGGGAATTCGTCGTCACCACGTTCGCCTGCCTGCGGCTCGGCGCTGTTCCCGTGTGGACGATGCCGCAGTTCCGCGAGCACGAGATCGGCGGGATCCTCGCGAACGCCGAGGCGAGCGCGATCGTCGTACCGGACGTCTACAAAGGATTCGACCATCAGGCACTCGCTCGCGAGGTACTGCCGGACGGGCTCGTATTCGTGGTCGGCGAGGACGTCGCACCGGGCAACATCGACCTGCGCGGGCTGTTCGTCGCGGACGAGCCCGTCGAGGTTACGCAGGCGCTCGACGCCGCCGCGCCGAACGGTGATTCCGTCGCGACCTTCCTGCTTTCGGGCGGGACGACGGGGCTGCCGAAGCTGATCCCGCGCAGCGGCAACGACCTGACGTACATGATCAAGACGGCGTCGGAGATCTGCCGGTTCGGGCCGGACACCTCGTATCTGGTGGTGCTTCCGCTCGGGCACGGGTTCGCCAACACCGGGCCGGGGATCCTGGGCGCGCTGCTGTCCGGCGGACGGGTCGTCATCGCGCCGTCGCCCGCTCCGCAACAGGCGTTGCCGCTGATCGAGAGCGAGCGGATCACCGCGACGTCCGCGGTGCCGGCGATCCTGCACCGGTGGATCGAGTACCTGGAAACCGAACCCGGGATCGATCTGTCCACTTTGGAAATGATCCAGATCGGCGCGGCCAAACTCGATCCCGCTCTGGCGGCGCAGGTGCGGCCGAAGCTCGGGTGCACGCTGCAGCAGGTTTTCGGGATGGGCGAGGGACTTCTGTGCCTGACGCGGCTCGACGACCCGGACGAGCTGGTGCTGCACACCCAGGGCAAGCCGATCTCACCGCACGACGAGATCCTTTTGGTGGACGAAGAAGGCGCGCCGGTTCCCCCTGGTGAGCCGGGAATCCTGCTGGTCCGCGGCCCGTACACGACTCGTGGCTATTACCGCTCCCCTGAGCTGAACGCGCGGTCGTTCGCCGACGGCTGGTACAACACCGGCGACATCGTCCGTGTGACGCCCGAGGGCTATCTGGTGGTTTCCGGGCGGGAGAAGGACGTCATCAACCGCGGCGGGGAGAAGATCAACGCCGAGGAGATCGAGTCGTTCGCCGTCGAGCTGGCCGGGGTCGATCACGCGGCCGCGGTCGCCATGCCGGATCCGGAGCTCGGCGAGGTCGTCTGTCTCTATGTGGTCGCCACGGAACCTGTGGCGCTGCAAGACGTCCACGACCTGATGCTCGCCGCGGGCGCGGCCCGGTTCAAGCTTCCGGAACGCCTGGTCGTCGTCGACGCCCTGCCCGCCACCGGAATCGGCAAGGTGGACAAGAAGGCACTGCGGGCCGACATCGCTTCACGCCTGGCCGCCTGAAAGTCCGTGAAGGCCTCTTTCCCTACTCTCAAGGCAGGGAAGGAGGCCTTCACGGAACTCGCTAGGCCTTGACCAGTTCCACAATGGACATATACGACTTCTGCCCCACCTTGTGCGTCCCACGCACCTTGAGCCCGGCCATCCGGGCCAGCTCGGCCAGCTCGGAAAGCCCGCGCTCCTTGCCACCGTTGTAGATGAGCATGCGCAGGTCCATGCCGGTGTTCGGGGTCTCGCCGTCGGAACCGATCGCCTCGACGAGCAGCACGACGCCGTCGTCCCCGGCCGCCTCCGCGCAGCGCTTCAGGATCTCGACGGACGGCCCGTCGTCCCAGTCGTGGATGATCGCCGAAAGCACGTACGCGTCCGCGCCGTCGGGCAGCGGGTCGAAGAAACTTCCCGGCACGACGTCGACCCGCTCGGCCAGGCCGCTTCCGGCGAAGCGCTCGCGCGCGTTCGCCGCCGGCCCCGGCAGGTCCACCAGCGTGCCGCGCAGCCCGGAATGCTTGATGAGCAAGGCTTCCAGGAGCGCGCCGCTGCCGCCCGCGACGTCGACCACGTGCCCGAGGCTCGCCCAGTCGTAGGCGTCGACGATGCCCGAGTTGTCCAGCGCGATGTGGTGCCCCATCAGCGCGTCGAAGGACGCCGAGAGTTCCGCGTCGCCGCTGAGGTCGTCCCAGAACGGGACGCCGTGGCGCACCGAATAGGACTCCTCGCCGGTCTTCACCGCGTGGGCGAGGTCGACGAAACTCAAGTCGCCCTTGCCGATGGCGCCGTTCATGTCCAGCCACTTCCGCTTGCTGCGCGGGTGGCCGTCACGGAGCTGCTCGCCGACCTCGGTCACCGCGTAGGCGCCCGTGTGGTCCCTGGTGAACAGCCCGACGGTGACCAGGTGCAGCAGCAGGCGGTCCAGCGCCCCCGCGTGCGTGCCGGTGACCGCGGCGAGTTGCGCCGGGGTGCGCGCCCCGGCCGCGAGGTGGTCGGCGATCCGCAAGGTGGCCGCCACCCGGACCGCCATCGGTGTCGCCAGATCCGCCAACGCCCTCAGCCCGAGCCGTCCCGCGTCGTCGACCGACATTAGTGCTCCCTTCGCCCTTCGGTCAGGCTAGGGGCGACAGGTGTGGCGAGGCTTATCCACGACTGCTCGCAATCGTGGAGAGGCCAGCGGGTGTTCGCGACCTTTAACGTCGTTGTCCGAGGAGAAGGCAGTTCCCCGGACCGGAGGTCGCATCCCGTGGCACACCACGATTTCGAACCTCGGCTGGCGATCCCCGGACGCGGAGCCGTGGAACTGCCCGAACTCGCCGGAACGCTCAGCGTCCGCGACCGTGACCTCGCGGACGCTGAGCGGGACTTCGGCGACCACGTCCACCGCCGTCCGCTCGCCGTCGCCTTCCCGGCCACCGCCGTCGACGTGGCGACCCTGGTGCGGTTCGGCCGGAAGCACGGAATCCCTGTCGTGGCAAGGGGTGCCGGACATTCCGTCGACGGGCAGGCGCTCGTCGACGCCGGGATCGTCATCGACATGTCGTCACTCGGCGGGGTCCGCCCGTTCGGCCCGGACCGGATCAGCGTGGACGCGGGCGCCCGCTGGCGCGCGGTCGTCGACGCGACGCTGCGCACCGGCACCGTCCCGCCCGTACTCCCCGACTACCTGGAACTCTCGGTCGGCGGTTTGCTGTCCACCGGCGGTTTCGGCGGCGCGAGCCACCGGTACGGCTCGCAAGCGGACAACGTCCACGACCTCGACGTCGTCACCCCCGACGGGGAACTGGTGACCTGCTCGCCCACCGGCAACGCGGCGCTCTTCGACGCCGTGCGCGGGACGCAGGGGCGGCACGGGATCATCACGCGGGCCACCGTCGCGCTGACCCGCGCGCCTTCGAAGGTCCGGCGGCATCGCCTGACGTATCACGATCTCGGCGCCTATCTCGGCGATCAGCGGCGGCTGGTGGACGAGCTCCGCTTCGATCACGTCGACGGCCAGGCGCAGTTCGTGGACGGGCGCTGGCGATTCGTCCTGGAAGCGGTTTCCTCGCAGTCGCCGCCGATCGACGACCTCCGGCACGAGTCGGCCGAGATCATCGAAGCGACGTACCGGGAGTTCGTCGACCGGATCCTGCCGATCGAGGCACAGCTGCGGTCGACGGGGTCGTGGTACCACCCGCATCCCCGGGCGAACGTGCTGCTTCCCGGCGCCCACGCCGAAAAGGTGCTCGGCGACGCGTTGGCCGGATTGACTCCCGACATGCTCGGCGCCGGCGGCAGCGTGCTCCTTTATCTGTTCCCGACCGCACGGGTGTCCGCTCCCCGCGTCCCGACCGCGCGGGATCCGTACACCGTGCTGTTCGGCGTCCAGCGGACAGCGCCGCCCGGAGACCTCACGACGCTGCGGCGCATGCGCGAGGCCAACGCCGCCCTGCACGCGACAACGCGGCGTCTCGGCGGTGCGAGCTACGCCTATCCCCTGGACGCGACGGACGCGCGGGCGGCCTGAATCGCGGCGACACTGCGGTCGACGTCGGCTTCGGTCGTGCTCCAGTTGGACACAGAGACGCGCATCAGGCGCCGGCCGCGCCAGGTGGTCGCGCCCATCCAGCATTCGCCGGACCGCTGAACCGCCTCGACCACGCGCTCGGTGTCGTCACCGAAGTCGACGAGAACCTGGTTCAGCACCACATCGTTCACGACGGTGATGCCCGCTTCGGTGAGCTGCTCGGCGAACCTGCGGGCCAGCGCGCAGCAGCGCTCGATCAGCTCGGCGATCCCCGTGCGGCCCAGCTCGCTGAGCGCCGCCCACGTGGCGAACCCCCGCGCCCGGCGGGACGACTCCGGCACGAAGTCGCTCGGCGCCCGCACGCCGCCGTCCCCTTGGCCGGTCAGATACGCGGCGGTGAGCGACATCGCGGCCACATGCGACTCGGGATGGGCGCAGAAGGCGTACCCGCTGTCGTAGGGGACGTTGAGCCACTTGTGGCCGTCGACCGCCCAGGAGTCTGCCGTTTCGAGTCCTGCGGTCAGCCGCCTGAGCGCGGGAGCGGCGGCCGCCCAGAGGCCGAACGCGCCGTCGACGTGGACCCACGCACCATGCCGGTGGGCGATGTCCGTCGCGGCGGCGAAATCGTCGAACGCCCCGGTGTTCACGTTCCCCGCCTGAAGGCAAACGATTGCGGGCCCGTCGAGCGCCTTCTCGAGATCAGCGATGTCGATGGCGCCTTGATCGTCCGCGCGCACCGGCTTGACGGCGTCGGTCCCCAGCCCGAGGAGCCGGAGGGAGCGGTCGATCGTCGCGTGCCGCTCCTCGTTGGCGATGACCCGCAGCGGCGGCGCCCCATGCAGCCCGCGGCGCTCGACGTCCCAGCCGGCCTTCGCCAGCACGTGATGCCGGGCGGCGGCCAGGCCGACCGTGTTCGCTCCCTGCCCTCCGGTCACGAAGCCGAAAGAAGCGTGGGACGGCAGGCCGAGGACGTCCTTGAGCCACTCGCCCGCCACGTCCTCGACGATCGCGGCGGCCGGTGAGGTGACCTTGTTGAACGCGGGCTGATCCCAGCCGGTCGCCAGCATGTCGGCCGCCGTCGCGGCATCGAGAGCGCCACCGGTGACGAAACCGAAGTACCTCGGCCCCGTACTCCCCACCAGCGCGGGCTCGACGGCATCGGCCAGCCGCCGGACCACGTCGGCGGGCAGCACCGGCTTCTCGGGCAGGTCGCCGAGCTTCTCGCGAACACCCGTCGTGTCGTCCGGGAAGACAGGCCCGTCGGCCACGCTCTCGCGGTAATCGGCCGCGCGGGCGGCGACATCGGCCAGCAGCTCTCGCAACTCACTCATCCGACGGCTCTCTTTCGATCGTCGCGAACCAGGCGGGAGCGCCGTTCTCGTCGTGGAACCCGGTCCGGACGCGCTCCTCCGCGATGGTCTTCACGCGCCATCCTGCACCGAAGGGCTTTGTCAGCGCCTCGCGTTTTACGGGATGCGGCCCGGCGTTCTCGCCGTCGCGGAAACACAGGATGTAGAGCGTGCCCTTGGTGACCGCTTCGAGGCTTTTGACGTACGCCACGCGCTCGTCGGCGTCGAAAGCGTGGAAGAGCCCGCAATCGAGCACCGTGTCGAACTTGAGCTGGAGCCGCTCCAGGTGGAGCGCGTCGGCCGTCTTGAACTCGGCCTCGAGGTTTCGCTCACGGGCCTTCCTTCGCGCGGTCTCGAGCGCCGTCTCGGCGACGTCGATGCCCAGGACCTGGAGCCCTCTGGACGCGAGGTGGAGCGTGTTCTCGCCGGAGCCGCAGCCCGCGTCGAGCACCGTTCCGGCGAACCTCCCGGCGGCCCTGACCACGGCGGGTTGGGGGCCGCCGAAGTCCCAGGGAGCGGGGCCGTCGTGGTAGGAGGCGTCCCAGGGGAGGCCGGTCATGCGCTCGTGACTGGTCGGGTTTCTGCCGTCGAAGGGATCTTCCACCCCAGCGCTCCTCATCCCACGCCGCCAGAATCGAATTTCACGAAAGATCTTCCGCCGAGAAGACGAATCGGCGAACTGTTCTAGATAGCGATGCTCGCGTCCGCAAGCTGGACATTTTGCAGGTGCCGGTACGCGGTCTGCGCCTGCCGCGGCTTGAACAACCGCCCTTTCCTCGCCGACCAGCGCCCGATCGCCTGCACGACTTCGTCCAACGACGGCACGGTGGCAGAGTGGGCCACTACGTAGTGCACTGTGGACAGCAGCTCGATCCCATACGGAAATTCGAACCCTTCCACGATGACGTCGAACCGTTCAAGGGTCCGCTGGAAGGCCTCGTCTTCACCCAGCACTTCGCGTGCCTCATCCAAAGCGCTGTCCACGAGAGTCAGTGTGGCTTTGCTACCGCTGCTACCGTCTCCGAAGCCGTGAAGGAAATGCCCCTCGACGCTGCTGACGAACTGGTCGATCGTCTGCGCGTATGGACCGAAATGGCTTGGCGTGAATGTCCACGTCTTCTTGCCACCCGCCAACTGCAAGAAGTATGCGACCTTCTGGGCTTCCACCAACGAGATCGCTCCGGTATCGGACAGACCTGAGTCGATGCTTCGATCACGATAACGTTCGAATGCCAGCAACAGCGCCGCCTTCGCACGCGTTACCGCAGGCCGTTTGGTCCGTATCGGCATATTCTCCGGGGCGGGCGCCCCGGCGGGGGGGTACACCAGCACCCGGACCCCCTCCAGGTCGCCAAGAGCGTCCCGAATCATCGGGTAAACCTGCGCCCAGTCCAATCCACCATTACCACAGCCCAGCGGCGGCACCGCGATCGAAGTCATCTCATTTTTCTCGATCACTCGCCGCAGATCCCGCAGACCGCTCGCGATGTCCTCGATCCTCGACGACGCCTTCCAGTGCCCCTTGGTGGGAAAGTTCACAATGAACCGCGGGCCGGTGATCGTGTCCAACTCGTGGACGAACATCTCACCCAGGCGGACCTGCTTGCTCTTGCACGCCTTCTCGTACTGGCGAAAATTCTCGGGGAAAGCACGTTTGAACTGCAAGGCGATGCCCTTGCCCATCACGCCGACGGTGTTCACCGTGTTCACCAGGGCATCGGCATCCGCCTCGAGCAGGTTTCCTGTCGCTTCCTCGATCATTTTCGCCTCCCTCTCAAATGTAGTACCTAGGCAGGACTCTGATGTCCGTCGACGCGGGAAGCTGTGGACGGATGATCGAAGCCACCCGTTCCGACTTCACCGCGACCCCCAGTACCAGATCCAGCGGGAAGAATTCGTGCGCCAGGAATTCCGCCATCCTCCTGTTGCGGCGTTGTCCGTCCTCAGGCGTGTTCGCCCAGTACTGGGCCTCCATGATGTCCCAATCGGTGTTGGCTTCCAGGCCGTCCCAGGTGTTGCAGAACTCCGTCAACGCGGCTCGCGCGTTGCCGTCCGTGCATGCCCACCGCAGACCGGCCTCTCGCACCCGCTCCAACGACGACACCAGGTAGACCAAATCCTGGTTCGAGGTATAGCCAGTCACCTTGCCATTGCTGATCGCGCTCATCATGGGCGACCGCGGGGCGTAGTAGAACGGCACGTAGTCCGCGACCACACCACCCGGAGGACAGGACACCACCCTTGTCCGCCTGTCGTTCTTGACCCCCTCGTGCGCACACTCGGTGAACGCCCGACCACTGGCCATCATCTGAGAGTCGCCGAACAACCCGCCATCTGCCACGATGCCCGCCAAGTTGGCATGGTCGGTGAAGTGATAGATGCGCCGATCCTGCACGCAGGCCACCCTAACGGTCGTCCCGATCTCTTCGGCGATCAAGGCGACGTCGCCCCCGAGCCGGTCGATCACATCTCTCGACAATAGAACACATGTTCTAATTTTGACAAGTAGGCCGCCGATGACTCGCCGGACATGCCGACACCATCGGAGATCGCCCAGCTTCCGACGGCCCGTAGCCGACCGAAAGCCGATCTCGGTCCAACACGGAACAGGTACGGAACAGGGGGCGTGACCAGGTCCTCATGTGACCTTGGGAAACCTTGTTTGACCTGCGTCGGAATGCCCCGGTACCGTGTTGTGTTAGCACTCATGTCGGCTGAGTGCCAATGCACGAAGGAGCAGCAGTGCCCACCTACCAATACGCCTGCAAGGAATGCGACCACGCTTTCGAGGCCGTGCAGTCGTTCTCCGACGCGAGCTTGACCGTGTGCCCGCAGTGCTCGGGCCCGCTTCGCAAGGTCTTCAGCTCGGTCGGCGTGGTCTTCAAGGGCAGCGGGTTCTACCGCAACGATTCGCGTGACTCGAAGGCCAACACGACCTCGGGCTCGTCGTCTTCCAAGACCGAGGCCAAGTCCGAGAGCAAGTCGGAGTCGAAGACCGAGTCGAAGTCGGAGACCAAGAGCGAGTCGAAGAGCTCGGCATCGTCCTCCACGGGTACGACGAAAACGGCCGCCGCCGCTTCCTGACGTCCCGAGTTGTCCACAGGCCCCCGGTTATCCACAGCCGGGGGTTTTCGTTCTTTCCAGGGCGGCGCACCGCCCCTAGCGTCGAGATCATCACCGATCGACGAGGGGGAATCCCGTGCTTCACGATCTGCCCGTCCTGCGAAGACTCCACGGCAGGCCCGCGCGGCTGCTCCGCCGCTGGCTTGCCCTGTCCCTGCTGCTCAGCGGCCTGATAGCGCTCTTCCTGCCCGCGTCGGCGCGCGGTGCGCCCGGTATCGCGACCGTGGTCTCCGCCCGTGACCTCCCGGCCGGGTCGCTGCTGCGTGCCGGGGACCTCAAGCTCGTCGACCTCCCGGACGACGTCCGTCCACAGGGCGCCACCGGCCTGCCGACCTCAGTGGAGGGACGGCTGCTCGTCGGTGCGGCGCGGGCGGGCGAACCGCTGACCGACGTCCGCCTGCTGGACGCGGCCATCCCCGGATCGGGTGATCCCGAGAGTTCGACTGTGCCGGTGAGGCTCGCCGACGCGGGTGTCGCGGAGCTCCTCAGGCCGGGTCAGCGGGTCGACGTCGTCGCGGCCGCCGAGGCCGGGCGAGAGGCGTCTGTGCTGGCCAGCATGGCCGTCGTGGCGGCCGTCGGCGAGCAGGGCATCCGTGACCCGAAAGCCTCCGGCGGCGGGAGCAAGGGACCTTTGGTGCTGCTTTCCCTGCCCTCCGCGATCGCGACACGGGTCGCGGCCACTTCGCTGGAACGGTCCTTAACGGTTACCCTCCGCTAGCTCGCGCCTGCCCGGTGGCGGCGGGCGCCTGCGTCCCCCCGGTAAGAAAAAGGGACGGTCGGCGAACCGTCCCCAGGTGAAGAGGAGAGCGTCTTGCTCAAGGGTTTCAAGGACTTCCTGATGCGCGGGAACGTCGTCGACCTCGCGGTCGCGGTGGTCATCGGCGCCGCGTTCACAGCGATCGTCACGGCTTTCACGAACGGCCTGATCAAACCGCTGATCAACACCATCGGCGGATCGGACGCCGCCAAGGGGCTGGGATTCAACATCCTGTCCGCGAACGACGCCACGTTCCTCGACTTCGGTGGCGTGATCAACGCCGCGATCAACTTCGTGCTGGTCGCCGGTGTCGTCTACTTCGTGATCGTGCTGCCGGTCAAGCACGTCCAGGAGCGGCGCAAGCGCGGCGAAGAGGCGGGCCCGGCGGAGGCGACCGACGTCGAACTGCTCACCGAGATCCGCGACCTGCTTCGCGCACAGCAGAACCGCCAGGGCTGACCCGGATCACCGGTCGTGATGAGGCGGCCGGTTCTCCAGGAACCACGAGTCGGAGTCCGGGGCTCGCTGCCCCGGCTCTCGCTCGTCGGAGGTCGTGTCCGGCAGGACGTCGCCGAAGATCTCGTCGACCCGGCGTTTCGCTGCCGCGGCGGGGCGCTTGTCCTTGTCTTCACCTGGCATGACGTCATTTTCGCACCGGTCGCGGGACCCGCCGACCGGTGGGACCATCAGCACATGGGCATTGTCGACAAAGCGAAGGGACTGGCCGCACAGGCCGTCCACAAGGCGGAAGAGGTCGCGGGCGAAGTCCGCGAGAAGGCCGGGCCGCTGGCCGAGAAGGCGGGCGACGTCGCGGCCAAGGGCGTCACGGTCGCGTCTGCCGGGGCGAACAAGGTCACCGGCGGCCGGTTCGAGGACAAGATCGGCCAGGTCACCGAAAAAGTGGAAGGAGTGCTCCACCAGGACAAAAAGGGCGAGCCCGGGACAGAGCCCGGACCCGCCGCCAAGAATTAGGCCTCTTCGAGCCCGGAAAGCTCGTCGATCACGTACGGCACGAGCGATGAGAGCGTCGCCATGCCGTCGCGGACGGCCGCGCGTGAACCCGCGAGGTTGACCACCAGCGTGCTGCCGGAGACGCCGACGAGCCCGCGGGAGATGCCCGCGTCCACCGCGCCGGCGGCCAGGCCGGACGCGCGCAGGGCCTCGCCGATGCCCGGGATCGGACGGTCGAGCACACCGGCCGTCGCGTCGGGTGTGCGATCGCGCGGGGAGACCCCGGTGCCGCCGACGGTGATCACCAGGTCGGCGCCGCCGATCACCGCGGTGTTGAGCGCGTTGCGGATCGCGGCCGTCTCGGCCTCGACCACCACGACACCGTCGACGATGAACCCCGCCTCTTCGAGCAGCTCCGTGACCAGCGGTCCCGTGTTGTCCTCGTGTTCGCCGTGGGCGACACGGTCGTCCACGATGACCACCAGTGCGCGGCCCAGCCGTTGTGCGCTCCGTTCCATAGGCACACCGTATCCGGTTTCGGCTGATCTTCGCTCCCGCGGTGTCAGGGGCCACGAGTTGTGACGATTCCCTGACGTGAGCCGCCGATACGGGGCTCACGGCTAAGATCGCCCCTAGCGTCGTGAAGGTGCGAACACTGGTAACCGGCGGGGCCGGGTTCATCGGCTCCCACATCGCCGATCTGCTGTCCGATCAGGGTCACGAGGTCGTCGTCCTCGACAGCCTCCTGCGCACCGCCCACGGGTCGCCGCGCCCGCCCGCGTACACCGGCCGCCACCGGTTCCTGCGCGGCGACGTCACCGACACCGAGCTGGTCGCCGAGCTGCTGGACGGGGTCGACGCGGTCTGCCATCAGGCGGCCGTCGTCGGCCACGGTGTCGACCCGTCCGACGCGCCGTCGTACGCCCTGAACAACGACTACGGGACAGCCGTACTGCTCGCCGCGATGCACCGGGCCGGGGTCCGGAAGCTGGTGCTCGCGTCGTCGATGGTCGTCTACGGCGAAGGCCGCTACGAATGCCCCATCCACGGGATCGTCCCGCCGTCGCCGCGGAAACAGTCCGATGTGGACGCGGGCTGCTTCGAGCCCGCGTGCCCGGCATGCGGCGCCGAGCTCGACTGGCGGCTTGTCCCCGAGGACGCGCCGCTGCGGCCGCGAAGCACGTACGCGGCCACCAAGCTCGCGCAGGAGCACCTGGCGGCGGCGTGGGCCCGGCAGACCGGCGGCACGGTCTGGGCCATGCGCTACCACAACGTCTACGGCCCCCGGATGCCGCAGAACACCCCGTACGCGGGCGTCGCGTCGCTGTTCCGGTCCTCACTACTGCGCGGCGAGGCACCCGTCGTGCTGGAGGACGGTAAGCAGCAGCGCGACTTCGTGCACGTCCACGACGTCGCGAGGGCGAACGTCCTGGCGCTGACCACCGACGGCCCCGAGGCCGACCTGACGCCGCTGAACATCTGCTCCGGGCAGCCGCACTCCGTCGGCGAACTCGCCGAAGAGCTCGCGAAGGCCTGCGACGGCCCGGTTCCGAAGATCGCGGGCGGCGCGAGGCCGGCCGACGTCCGGCATGTCGTCGCCGACCCCGCCCGCGCCGAACGGCTGCTCGGCTTCACCGCGCGGACCGGTTTCGCCGAAGGCATCGCCGGGTTCGCCACCGCTGAACTGCGGGAACCGGTCGGTTCCTGAAACCGGGAACAGACCCGGCCCCCGCTCGGTTGTCGTTCCCGGCAACGGAATCGACTTTTTTGGGGGTTTTGGTGGGCATCACCATCGGAGACATCGAGATCGAAGCACTCGGGGACGGCCTGATCAGGCTGCCGCTCGCGTTCTTCCCCGGCCTCGACCCCGAAGCCCACCCGGACGTCCTCGACGAGGACGGCACCGTGCACGTCCCGACCGGCGCGTATCTGATCCGCGGCAACGGCCGCACGATCCTCGTCGACACCGGTCTCGGCCCGCGCGAGTTCGCCTTCCCCAAGGGGATGACGCCCGCCAAGGGCGACCCCACGCCGCCGATGGGCACGGGCGGCGACCTCGCGGCCGCGCTGGACAAGGCGGGCTGCCCGGTCGGCGAGATCGACACCGTCTTCCTCACCCACCTGCACAACGACCACATCGGCTGGATCGCGCCCGAAGGCGAGCTGACCTTCCCCGGCGCTCAGGTCGTCTTCGGGCAGCTCGACTGGGAAGCCCTGATCGAGCCCGCCGGGACGGGCGAGTGGGGCCGTGTCGGCATGGAGACCGCGCGTGGCGCGGGCCTGACCGAGGCGATCAGCGGCGACGACGTCGAGATCGCGCCCGGGATCGTGGCGCGGCACGCCCCCGGCCACACGCCGGGCCACTACGTCCTCGACATCACCGCGGACGACGAGCGTCTGCTGCTGCTCGGCGACGTCCTGCACACGCCCGCGCAGCTGACGGACACGCGGGTGAGCTTCCTCAGCGACGTCGACCCGGATCTCGCGCTCCGCACCCGGCTGCGCTTCCTCGCCGAAGCCGAAGAGACCGGCGCGATCATCGCGCCGGCCCACTTCCCGGATATGGGTTTCCTGCGGCTCTGACGCCTTTACTTGCCGCAGAGCACCTTGTCGGTGAGTGTCTGGTCCGCCTTGAAGTACGCCTGCCCCAGGTCCGCGGCGGAGTCGCCGTAGGTCATGGACAGTTCGTAAGTCCTGCTGCCGTCGAGCGTGCTCGCCATCAGCGTCCCGTAGCCGTGGAAACCGCCCATGCCCTTGAGGATGGTGCCGCAGCTCGCTTCCTGGACGTACAGCCCGAGGCCGTAGCCGCCCTTGGGGTGCGGTTTGCGCATCTCGGCGAGCAGCGGGGCGGGCAGGAGCTTTCCGCCCAGCAGCGCGGAGAAGAACGTGTGGAGGTCCTTGGTGGTCGAGATCAGCTCACCGGCGCTGGAGGCCCAGGAGGGGTTCTGGTTCGTGATGTCGACCGTCTTCCACTGCCCGGCCTCCTCGTAGCGGTAGTAGCCGTGGGCGTGCGGGCCCGGGATCCCCGGCCACGTGCCCGGCACCACGGTGTCCCGCAGCCCCAGCGGCCGCAGGATCCGCCGCTGGATCTCGTCGCCGTAGGGGTTGCCGGTGACCTTCTTGATCACCAGCCCGGCCAGGACGTAGTTGATGTTCGTGTAGTTCCAGTCCGTTCCCGGCGCGAACAGCGGCGGCTTGGACAGGCCGAACCGCACCAGCTCCTCCGGCCGGTAGGTGTGGAAGCGGTTGTCCAGGAACTCCTTGCCCGCCAAGGGGATTCCGGGCACGACCGTCCCGTCGGGCAGGACGGCGCCGGTGTAGTCGAACAGGCCGCTGGTGTGCTGCAGCAGCATCCGCACGGTGATCCGCCGGTCGATGCCGAACTCGGGCAGGTAGCCGGCCACCGGGGAGTCCAGGCCCACCTTCCCCTCGCCGACCAGCTGCAGGACGACGGTGGACACGAAGGTCTTGGTGTTGCTGCCGATCCGGAACCGCCCGTTCGTCGGCGGCTTGGCGGCCGAGCCCAGCTCACGCACCCCGGCGCTGCCGGTCCAGTCGCCCCGCTGGTCGTGCACCCGCAGCTGCGCCCCGGCGAATCCGGAGGCGGCGATGTCCTGGACCGTCGCCCGCAGGTCCGGGCGGTCCCGCCCGGAGTCCGCCGCGGCCACTCCGGGCATGGCCGCCCCGGCCAGCAGTGCCGCGGCCACCGCGGTGACCCCCGCCCGCCGGAACATCGTCTTGGCTGTGCTCGCTGAGTTCGTCATGCCGGTAACCATCGCGATCCGCGCTGACACAGCGGTGACACGGCACTGACACGGGTCAGGGCATCGCCAGCGGCAGCCGGACCTCGAAGCGGCATCCCGGACCGTCGTTCCGGACGCCGATGCGACCGCGATGGGCCTCGACAAGGCCTTTCGCGATCGCCAGCCCGAGCCCGCCGCCGCTCGCCAGCCCGCCACGTTCGGGCGTCCGCGCCGGCGTCCCGCGGAACGCGACGTCGAAAACGCGCCCGATCTCGTCGTCGGGGATCCCGCCGCAGCAGTCGGAGACCGCCAGGAGCGCCTCACCGCCGTCGATGCCGATCTGCACCGCCACCGTCCCGTCCGGCGGGGTGTGCCGCACGGCGTTGGACACCAGGTTGCGCACGATCCGCGCCAGTTCCGGGTCGCTGCCGGAGACGACCGGCCATACCGTGGCCTGCTCGATCATCCGCACGCGTTTCTGTTGCGCGAGCGGCGCCTGCGCGGCGACGGCGTCACTCACGACGTCGCGCAGCGGCACGGCGGCCATGGTCAGTTCCAGCGCGCCCGCGGTGATCCGCGACAGCTCGAACAGATCGCCGACCATGCCGGACAACCGCGTGGTCTCGCCGCTGATCCGCCGCGCGTAGCCGGTGACCTCGATCGGTTCGGCGACGACACCGTCCGCGACGGCCTCGGCCATCGCCTGGATCCCGGCCAGCGGGCTGCGCAGGTCGTGGCTGATCCACGCGACCAGTTCGCGCCGCGACGCCTCGGCCGCGCGTTCCCGTTCCCGCGCCTCCCGCTCCCACACGCTGCGGCGCGCGATCATGCGGCCGAGCACGAGCGCCGCGGGCACCGTCACCAGCGCGACCAGCAGGCAGACCAGCGTCATCGTGGTCAGCGCGGGGGTGAACATGAACCCGCTGATCCCGAGCACGGCGATCAGCGTCGCGAGCACCGGGATCAGCACGAGGATCGTCATCGTGCCCGCCAGCGAACCGCGCCTGAGCAGATACAGCGCCAGCCAGCCGAGCAGGACGACAGGCACCGCGAACATCAGCGCGAACGGCAGGATGTGCCAGGCGTGCGCCAGCATCTCGCCGAGCGACTCCCCGGCGCCGATCACGGCCGCACCGGGTCGTACCGGTAGCCGACGCCCCACACGGTGGCGACGCGGACGGGTTTGGCCGGATTCCGCTCGATCTTCTCCCGCAGTCGCCTGACGTGGACTGTCACGGTGGACTGGTCGCCGAAGTCCCAGCCCCAGACCTTCTCCAGCAGGTCGGCGCGGGAGAACGCCACGCCGGGATGGGTGAGGAAGAACGCGAGCAGATCGAATTCCCGGCTCGTCAAAGGAAGTTCGGCGCCGCCGAGGGTCGCCTGCCGCGCCGTCATCTGCAACGAGAGGTCCCCGTCGGCGATCAGGCGCGCCGCCGGTTCCGGCCGCGGCATCCGCGCGCGCCGCAGGACCGACGCCACACGTAACGCGAGTTCCTTGGGGCTGAAGGGTTTCGTGACGTAGTCGTCGGCGCCGAGCTGGAGGCCGGCGATCCGGTTCTCCTCCTCGCCGAGCGCGGTCAGCATCACCACCGGCACCTGGCTCACCTGCCGCAGCCGGCGGCACACTTCGAGCCCGTTGAGCCCGGGCATCATGACGTCGAGGACCACGAGGTCCGGCCCGGTCGCCGAGAACAGCCGCAGCCCCTCGGTGCCGTCCCCGGCGACGTCGACGTCGAAACCCGCGACCTCCAAGTACCGCCGGACGACGTCCCGCACGGTCTCGTCGTCGTCGACCACGAGCACGCGGCCCTGCTCTGTCATACGGTCCACCTCACCAGCTCGTCAGCACCAGATGGTTCACCACCAGCGCCGTGGCCGCCGACGCGGCGAGCCACCACCGCCGTCCCGCCTGCGGAAGCAGCGCCACCGCGGGCAGCAGCCACACCTCGAACGGTAGCCAGATGCGTTCGACCTCGGCCTTCGACAGGCCGGAGAGGTCCGCGAACGCGATCGTCAGCGCCGCGGCCAGCACGATCAGGACGACCGGGTCGCGGAACGACCGTTTCGGCTCGGTGAGGAACGCCGCCCCGGCCCGTCGCGTCCCGGCGATCGCGGCCGGGCCGATCGCGATCAGCACCGCCGCGATATCCGCCCACACCCAGTAGGAGTACGGGCGCAGCGTCGCGATCCCCTGGTAGTAGCGCTCGACCACCAGGTGATAGCCGTCGAGCCACCAGAACCCGCTCAGCGCGAAGGCCACGACGACCGCGGCCACACCCGCCAGGGCGAGCAGCAGGATCCGCCATTCGCGGGTCAGCAGGACGACGGCCAGCACGATCAGGCCCAACAGCACGAGGCCGTACGAGAGGAAGAGCCCGAAACCGAGCAGCAGACCGCCGGGCAGCGCGAGGATCCGGCGCCGCGTGGCGAGCGCCAGCAGGGCGATCCCGGTCGCCGTCACCCCGGCGAACAGCCCGTCCGCGGAGACACCGAGCCAGATCGCGCCCGGGGTCAGGACGGCGAACGGCAGGACCGTCCGCGCGGCGTCCTGCCTGCCCAGCGCGGAGAGCGTGACCGGCACCGCGACCACGGCCAGGCAGCCGACCAGCACGACGAACGTCGAGGCCCAGGCGCCGCCGTGCAGGCCGAGCCTGTCGAGCCAGACGAAGACCAGCGTCGCGCCCGGCGGATGCCCGGAGACGTGCGTCGTCCACGAGTCCGGCTGGTAGTCCAAGATGCGCGAGGAGAACTCGCTCAGCATCTTCGGGATGTCGGTGATCCCCGGGACCTCGTGCAGGTACTCGTGCTCCGTGGTGAGCCTGCCGGTGAAGCCGCGCGTCCAACCGTCGATCATCGCCAGCGAGAACGTCCACGCCAGCGCGGTCACGTACCCGAGCGCGAGCAGCGGGCGCCAGCTCAGCCGGGCCGCGAGCAAGGGACCTTTGGTGACGACGAGGAGCGCGAGCACGACGGCGGCGACCGAGCCAGGCCCCACATGCGGCAGCCACAGCCCGAACAGCGGCGGCGCGAAGGCGTAGATCACCACGCCGGAACCGGGGCGGTTGTAATAGAGGCCGACCGCGATCGCGGCGGCGACCACGAGCATCGCCAGCCCGACGGCGATCAGATCGGCCCGGCGGCCCGTGCGGGTAGGGGCGGTGACAGTGGACATCACCGGCACCATAACCGCGTTCCAGCCCTGCGACGGCGCGAAGACGCGGTCCGTCAGAACTCGGTAAGAACTTCGCCGACGTCATGATTCGGTAAGCACGACAAGGGTTTTCGTCCGTCCATCCCGGACTTAACGTGCGATGGGTGAACGATGACCAGGTTGACGTCGTACTCCCCTGTCTCGACGAGGCCGGTGCCCTCCCAGGGGTACTGGCGGCCCTGCCCGAACGCTATCGGGCGATCGTGGTCGACAACGGATCGAACGACGGTTCCGCCGAGATCGCGGCCAGGTTCGGGGCGAAGGTCGTCCACGAACCCCGGCGCGGCTACGGCGCCGCGGTGCACACCGGACTCGAAGCGGCCACGGCGGACGTCGTTTGTTTCGCCGACGCCGACGGTTCGCTCGACCTCGCCGAACTCCCGGCGCTGGTGCGCGGGCTGGCCGATGCCGACCTGGCTGTCGGACGTCGAGTGCCGACCGGCCGGAACGTCTGGCCATGGCACGCGAGAGCGGGCAACGCGCTGATCTCGGCCCTCCTGCGATACAAGGGCTTGCCGGTCCGAGACATCGCGCCGCTGCGAGCCGTCCGGCGGCAGGCGCTCCTCGACCTCGACGTCACCGATCGCGCCTTCGGCTACCCGCTCGAACTGCTGCTCAAGGCACAACGCGCGGGCTGGCGGGTCGCCGAGTTCGACGTCTCCTACGGCGAGCGCGCCAAGGGCACGAAGTCGAAGGTCTCCGGCTCGCTGCGCGGCACCCTCCGCGCGGCAAGGGATTTCGGGCGGGTGCTGAGCCGATGAGCTTCTGCCTGCTGATCGTCGCCAAGGCGCCCGTACCCGGCTTCGCGAAGACGCGGCTCTGCCCGCCCGCGACGCCTGAGCAGGCCGCCGAGATCGCGGCCGCCTCACTGCTCGACACCCTCGACGCCGCCCTGCGGACCCCGAACGCCCGCGTGGTCGTCGCGCTGACCGGCGATCTCGGCAAAGCCGCACGCGGCGCGGAAATCGCTGTAGCACTCGAAAAGACCGAGGTGATCCCCCAACGCGGCGATGGTTTCGACCTCCGCCTCGTCAACGCCCACGCCGACGCTCCCCTGCTCGGGGAACCAGTGCTGCAGATCGGGATGGACACCCCGCAGGTCACCCCGGCTTTGCTGGCCGAGGCCGCGGACCGGCTCGAAGATTCCGTCCTCGGGCCGGCGGACGACGGCGGCTGGTGGGCGCTGGGACTCAAGGATCCGCTGCACGCCAAGGCTCTCGCCGGGGTCCCGATGTCCCGCGACGACACCGGCCGCCAAACGCTGCGCGCGCTCGCCGACGTCGGCCTGAATCCGGGGACCCTGCCGACACTGTCCGATGTGGACACTTTCGCGGACGCGCGACGGGTCGCTGCTCTCAAGCCGGAGAGCCGGTTCGCCCGAGCGGTGGCCGAAGTCCGGTGACCGCCTTCGATCGTGGTCTGCTCGGCCACCGCTGCTGGCTGGAACTCGCGACCGGCGAACGCGTCGACCTGCCGGTGGACCGCTGGACGGCCATTCCCTGCGAGGGCGACGACGTCCTCCTCGACGCCTGCGACGGCCCGACCCTCGACGTCGGCTGCGGCCCCGGCAGGCTCACCGCCGCGCTGTCCGAACGCGGCGTCGCCTCGCTCGGCGTCGACATCTCGGCCACCGCCGTGCGGCTCACGCACGCCCGGGGCGCCGCCGCCCTCCACCGGGACGTCTTCGACCGGCTGCCCGGCGAAGGCCGCTGGCGGCACGCCCTGCTCGCCGACGGCAACATCGGCATCGGCGGCGACCCGCTCCGGCTCCTCGCCCGGATGGCGGAACTGATCGGCGACGGCGGCACGGTACTCGTCGAACTCGACCCACCCGGTTGTGGCATCCGCCAGGACCAGGTCCGCCTGCGCCCGGACGACGGCGGCTCTTGGTTCACCTGGGCGTGGGTCGGCGTCGAAGCGATCGCCTGGCTCGCCGCCCGGACCGCGTTCCGCGTCGCCTGGGAAACCCGCCGCGACCATCGCTGGTTCGCCTGCCTGGAGAAAGCATGAACCAGACTTCCGAGCGGGTGACGTCCCGGATCGGTCTCGCCCTCGCCGTCACGTTCACCCTGTGTTTCGTCACCGGCCTGATCAGCCATCTCGTCCAGCATCCGCCGTCGTGGTTCGGCTGGCCGAGCCGCCCGGTGTGGCTGTACCGGGTCACCCAGGGTACGCACGTGATCTCCGGGATCGCGTCGATTCCCTTGCTGCTGGCCAAACTCTGGAGCGTCTTCCCGAAACTGTTCGAGCGCCCGGTGATCCGCTCCCTACCGCACGCGCTCGAACGCCTGTCGATCCTGGTGCTGTCCGCGGCCGCCTTCTTCGAACTCGTCACCGGCCTGTTCAACGTCGCGCAGAACTATCCGTGGAACTTCTACTTCCCGCAGCTGCACTACGCGGTCGCGTGGGTGGCGATCGGCTCGATCCTCGTGCATATCGCGGTGAAACTCCCGATCGTGCGCCGCTCGGTCACGAAGGCGCCCGAACCGTCCCGACGCGCCTTCCTCCGCACGACCTGGCTGGCCGCGGGAGTCGCCGTCGTGGCGACGGCCGGAGCGACGGTTCCGTTGCTGCGCACCGTCTCCGGGCTGTCCTGGCGTAGCGACAAGGGACCGCAGGGCCTGCCGGTGAACCGGACCGCCGAGGCGGCCGGCGTCCTGACAACGGCGAAAGACCCGAACTGGCGGCTGTCCGTGGTGACGCCGAAGGGCACGAAGACCTACTCGCTGGAAGAACTCCGCGCGCTCCCTCGGACCTCCGCCGAATTGCCGATCGCGTGCGTCGAAGGCTGGAGCGAGTCCGCGAGCTGGAGCGGCGTCTCACTGCCGGAGTTGTTGCGGCACGCCGGAAGCGCGCCCGGCACCCCGGTTCGCGTGTTCTCGCTGGAGAAGGCCGGGCCGTACGGGATCAGCGACCTCCCCGGCGAGCACACCGCCGACGAACTCACCCTGCTGGCGCTCGAACTCAACGGCGAGGTCCTCGACGCCGACCACGGCTTCCCGTGCCGGATCATCGCCCCGAACCGGCCCGGCGTCCTGCAGACGAAATGGGTCACCCGGTTGGAGACGCTGTGAAGACGTTGCGGCTACTGCTGTTCCTGCCCGGCCTCGGCGCGCTCGCCTGGGGCGCGGTCCTGTTCTCCGAGTACGCCTTCCCGCTGCGCCCGGACGTCTTCGGGACGCTCGGCTGGCTCGGCGGCGGCCCGCTGGTGCACGACCTGCTGATCGCGCCCCTGGTCGGCGCCGTGGGGTTCGCCCTGAGCAGGTTGCTTCCGGAACGCTGGAAGACCCCGGTCAAGACGGGCGCCGTCCTCACCGGTGTCCTGACGCTGCTCGCGTTCCCGTTGCTGTGGCGGCCTTTCGGCGGCGCCCGGAACCCCGGCCTGCACGACGCCGACACCGTCACCGGCCTGCTCGTCACGCTCGCCGTCGTGTGGCTCGGCGTCCTCGTGGCCGCGCTCCTCCCCCGAAAAGCGCGTTAAAAGGGCCACGCGCGACCGGGATTGGCAGCCGGTCGCGCGTGGCCTCTGGGTCCGGCCCGCTGGGGGTTCGAGCCGGGGTTTGGTCTCGGCCGCGCACTGCGGCCGAGCGTCTGTGCGGAACTAGTTGGGGGTGACGGGCTGGCCGCCGAGGGTCACCTCGACCACCTTGTCACCGCCGAGGGTGAACTTGACCTTGTCGTTCGGTGCCCGGGTGCGGATCTCGGCGACGAGCGCGTCCGCGTTGGGGATCGAGCGGTCGTCCAGCTTCGTCACGACGTCACCGGATTTGAGGCCCGCCTTCTCCGCGGGGCTGCCCGGCGAGATCTCACCGAGCTGCGCGCCACCCGTCGGCGCCGTCTGCACTCGTGCGCCGATGAAGGTCTGCGTCGCCTGGCCGGTGTTGATGATGTCGTCGGCCGTGCGGCGCGCCTGGTCGATCGGGATCGCGAAGCCGATGCCGACGTTGCCGCCGCTTTCACCGCTCTGGCCCTGGGCCGACTTCGGGCTGTAGATCGCCGAGTTGATGCCGATGACCTGTCCGGCCATGTTCGCGAGCGGGCCGCCGGAGTTGCCCGGGTTGATCGCCGCGTCGGTCTGCACCGCTGACATCACCGTGGTCTGGTCGCCGCCGCCACCGGCGCTCACCGGCCGGTTCAGCGCGCTGACGATGCCTGAAGTGACAGTGCCCGCCAGCTCGAACGGCGAACCGATGGCGACCACCGGCTGCCCGACCCGCAGGTCGTCGGACCGGCCGAGCTCCACCGGGGTCAGGCCGCTGACGCCGCTGACCTTCACCACGGCGATGTCCGTCGTGGGGTCGCGGCCGACGACGGTCGCCGTGCCCTTCTTGCCGTCCTGGAACACCGCCTGGATCTGCCCGCCGGCGGCGGCGACCTCGACGACGTGGTTGTTGGTCAGCACGTAGCCGTCGGTGCTGAGCACGAAGCCGGAGCCTTCACCGGCACCGGACCGGCCGGACACCTGCAGCTCGACCACGCTCGGCGACAGCTTCTGCGCCACCGATTCGACCGAACCGGCGGGCAGGTTGCCCGTCTGCTGGGCGGGCTTCGGCGCGTCCAGCGCGTTCACGGAGGAACCGCCGGAAGCGTCGCCGGTCAGGTAGCCGACCGTGCCGCCCGCGACACCGCCGACGACCAGCGCGATCGCCGCGACACCGGCGAGCAGCTTGCCCGAGGTGGACTTCTGCGCCTGCCGCTGCTGCGGGACCGCGTAGACCGACGGACCCGGCTGGGTGAACGGCTGCTGCCCGGGGATCTGATTTCCCTGGGTGTACGGCGCCTGCTGGGTCTGGGCCTGCTGGGATTGCGGCGACCACGGGTTGTACTGCTGTTCCGGGGTGTAGGCCTGCTGCGCTCCGGTCTGCGGAGTGGCATGGCCGCCGAGGCCGGTCGCGTCAGCCTGCTGCGGGGCGGGCTGTGCGGCCCAGCTCGCGCTCTGCTCCGCGTCCGGCTGCGTGCCGGCGGGCCGCGCCTTCTCGGCGTCCTGGCCGCTGGGGTCGTTCTCGGTCATGTCCTCACCTTGCGGGATGGTCCTGAGAAGTTCCTGAGCCAAAGCTGTGCATCGCACATGAGTATGGCCCCGTCAGTGGGTGGCGCGCAGCCTGTCCGCGATCTGCTCGGGCGTGGCGTCGTTGATCCACACGGCCATCCCGGACTCCGAACCCGCCAGATACTTCAGCTTGTCCTTGGAGCGCAGGACCGAGAAGACCTCCAGGTACAGCCAGCCGAGCTCGCGATCGCGTTTGGCGGGCGCCTGGTTCCAGGCGGCGATGTAGGGCAACGGCCGGTCGTAGAACCCGTCGCAGCGGCGAAGGACTTCGAGGTAGACGTCGGAGAAGTCGTCGCGCTCGGCTTCCGTCAGCGCGGGGATGTCGGGCACCTGGCGATGCGGCACGATCTGGACCTGCACCGGCCAGCGCGCGGCGGGCGGCACGAACGCCGTCCAATGCTCGCCCGCGACCACGACACGCGCCCCGGATTCCCGCTCGGCGGCCAGGACGTCGCCCATCACCGGACGGCCGTGTTCGGCCTCGTAGGCGCGAGCGACCTCCAGCATCCGCTCGGTCTTCGGCGTCACGAACGGGTAGCCGTAGATCTGACCGTGCGGGTGATGCAGGGTCACGCCGATCTCTTCGCCGCGGTTCTCGAACGGGAAGACCTGCTCGACACCGTCCATCGCGGACAGTTCTACGGTGCGGTCGGCCCAGGCGTCGACGACGGCGCGGACCTGCTTCGCCGTCAGCCCGGCGAAAGAACCGTCGTGGTCGCTGGTGAAACAGACGACCTCGCAACGGCCGACGCCCGGCGCGATCGGCACCAGCCCCGCGCCGTCCACTGTGGACGAGTCGCCGAGGACGTTGCGGGAGAAGGAAGGAAAGCGGTTCTCGAACACCGCGACGTCGTAGTCCGGCTCCGGGATCTCGCTGGGCTTCCCGGGTTTCGTGGGGCACAGCGGGCACAGGTCGGCGGGCGGTTTGTAGGTCCGCGTCTGCCGGTGCGCGGCCATCGCCACCCATTCCCCGGTCAGCGGGTCGCGCCGGATCTCCGACGCCGCCGCGACCCGGGGGAGGTCACGGGTGTCCTCGGCGGTGCGTTCGGGCGCGCCGGGCGAGTCGAAATAGATGATCTCCCGGCCGTCGGCCAGGTGCCTAACCGTGCGCTTCACGCTTCTTCAGCCTCAGCCGTCTCCGCCGTTTCGGCGATCATCAGCTCACCCGCCTGCTCGGTGAGCGTTTCCCTTGCGCTGTCGGACAAACCGTCGTCCGAGACGACGACGTCGGCCTCTTCGAGCCCGGCGATGGTGGAGATGCCGACGATCCCCCACTTGGTGTGATCGGCCAGCACGACCAGCTTGCGGCCCGCTTCGACGAGCGCGCGGTCGGTCTCGGATTCGGTCAGGTTCGGGGTGGTGAAACCGGGGCCGTCGGCCATCCCGTGCACGCCGAGGAAGACGACGTCCAGGTGCAGCGAACGCAGGCTCTGCACGGCGACCGGCCCGACCAGGGCGTCCGACGGGGTGCGGACGCCGCCGGTGAGGACCACCGTGCGATCCGGCTGGTTCGCGCCGCGCAGCACGTCGGCGACCTGGATGGAGTTCGTGACGATCGTCAGGCCGGGGACCTCGTCGAGCGCCCTGGCCAGGGTCCAGGTGGTGGTGCCCGCGGAGATGCCGATCGCGGTGCCCGGCCGGACCAGTCCGGCGGCGAGGGCGGCGATGGCTTCCTTCTGCGCGCGCTGGCGCACGGATTTGGCCTCGAAACCGGGTTCGTCGGTGCTCTTGCCGACGATGGAGGTGGCGCCGCCGTAGACCTTCTCGACCAGCCCCCGGCCGGCGAGTACGTCGAGGTCGCGGCGCACCGTCATGTCGGAAACGCCGAGCCTCGTGACGAGGTCGCTGACCCGGACCGCCCCGGTCCGGCGCGCCTCCTCGAGGATCACCGCCTGTCGTTGCCGCGCGAGCACGAAGCCTCCGATGACTACACTGGATCAACTACACAAAATCCTACACGATCAAACACGGACTTTGCGTGCCGGAGAGGCGGAAACTACTCGGCCGGAGCCTCTTCGGACGGCTTGACGCCGTCGATCGGGACGCCGCGGAAACTGAGCACGAAAAGCGAGACCGCGCCGAAGAACAGCGCGATGTCCGCGACGTTCCCGACGAACCAGCCGTTGTAGTCGATGAAGTCGACGACGTGGCCGCGCGCGAAGCCGGGCTCGCGGAACAGGCGGTCGCCCAGATGCGTCGTCGCGCCGCCGAGCAGCAGACCGAGCGAGATCGCCCAGCCCGCCGAACGGACCTTGCGCGAGATCCACAGCAGCGCGACCACCGCGGCCGCGGCCAGGATCGCGAAGATCCAGGTGGACCCCGAGCCCAGCGAGAACGCCGCGCCCGGGTTGTAGAGCAGCCGGAACCGGATGAAGTCGCCGATCACCGGGATCGGCGCGCGATCGGTGAGGGCGTCGACGGCCCACCATTTGGTCAGCTGGTCGGCCACCAGCAGCACCGCGGCCACCAGCAGTGTCCACAGCAGACGGCGGGGCGGTATCTCAGGCGCGTTCTCGGTGCTCATCACTCGTCAGGGTACGGGCGACGCCGAGTGCGTTGAGCGCGGCGGGGAAACCCACGTAAACGGCGAGATGCAGGATCGCCTCGACGGCCTCCCCGAGCTCTCCCGCGTCCCGCGCCTCCTGGAGGACGACGGCCAGCTCCGGCGCCACCCCGCCCTTCGCCGTGAACACCGCGATCCGCCTCAGCCGCCGGGTCGTTTCGTCGTCCTGACCCAGGTCACCGCCGACGTTCGCCACGGCGTTCTCGTGGAACCGAAGCTGCGCCTCCGCGTAGCCCAGGGCCTCCAGCGCGGCGACCGTCACCAGCTGCCGCTGTGCCGGCGAAAGCCCCGGCCGCTGGTACACGCCGCCGTAGACGAACGCGACGGCCTCCTTGCCGTAGTCCGTCGCCTGGACGGCCTCGAACAGCTCCAGCACGGCGGGGTTCTCGACGCCGCCGAGCAGCCGGAGCAGTTCGAGGCCCTTGTCGTAATCGCCCATCAGGCCGGGGCTCCCGGGAGCCGCAGGGTCATCAGCGCGCCGCCTTCGGGAGCTCGCCCCGCGTAGACGTCGCCGCCGTGGCGCTGCGCCGCGTGCTGGACGATGGCCAGCCCGAGCCCGGAGCCGGGCAACGTCCGCGCCTCGGACGAGCGGTAGAAGCGGTCGAACACCTTCGGCAGGTCCTCGTCGGCGATCCCCGGTCCGGCATCCTCGACTTCGAGCACCGCGGTGCCGTCGCCGACCGGGTACAGCCGGACCCCGACCGTCGAACCTTCCGGCGAGAACTTCACCGCGTTGTCCAGCAGGTTCAGCACCGCGCGTTCCAGCGCGCTGCTGTCGCCGGTCAGCACCCACGGCTGGAGCGAGACGTCGAACTCGATCTCGCCCGCGCGGCGGCGCGCCCTGTCCAGCGCGCGCTCGACGACGTCGGCCATCTCGACCCGCTCGTGCTCGATCCGCGGCTCGTCCTGGCGCGCGAGTTCGACGAGGTCGCCGATCAGCTGGGTCAGCTCGTCGAGCTGGCCGCGGATGTCGGCCTCGATGTCGCTGCGGTCTTCGTCGGACAGCGTCCGCGCGCCCGGCCTGCTCGCGGACAGGAGCAGCTCCAGGTTGGTGCGCAGCGACGTCAGCGGGGTCCGGAGTTCGTGGCCGGCGTCGGCGACGAGCTGCCGTTGCCGTTCCTGCGATTCGGCGACCGTGCCCAGCATCGTGTTGAAACTCTGGGTGAGGCGGGCGAGTTCGTCGTCGCCGCTGACCGGGATCGGCCGCAGGTCACCCGTGGTGGCGACGCGTTCCGCCGCCGACGTCAGCCTGTCGACCGGTCGCAGGCCCGCTCTCGCGACGGCCGTTCCCGCGGCCGCGGCGACCAGGATCCCGGCGCCGCCGATCAGGAACAGGACCACCGAAAGCTCGTTCAAGGTCCGCTTGGTCGGGCCGAGCGACTGCGCGAGCACCATCGCCTGCCCCGCGCCCTGCGGGAGGGCGACGACGCGGCTGTCGGTCTTCGGGTCGGTGCGCAGGGAGAACGCCTTGTCCCCGGAGGCGACAGCGATCTCGTCCTCGCCGTACGGCGGGCGGCTCCCGGACTGCGGATAGGTCAGCCGGACCTTCTGCCCGACCGTCAGCTGGCCGATCTGCAGGTCCGCGCTGGCCAGAAAGGCGCCGGGCACCTGCTGCAGTTCGGTCTGCACCTGCGGCGAGTCGACCGCGGCCTGCGCGCGGGCGAGGAGGTTGTCGTCCACCTGCTGGTAGAGGTTGTCGCGCACGACCAGGTACGCGCCGAGGGACACCAGCGCCACCGCGCCCGCCACCGAAGCGGCCGCGAGCAGCGTCACGCGGCCGCGGAGCGAGAAGCGCCGCGTGCCCCAGCGGTCGCCGCGCGGATCCTTTTCGGACGCGTCGACGACCTGGACCGGGTCGGTCACGGCGGGGTTTCCCTCAGCACGTAGCCCACTCCCCGCACCGTGTGGATCAGCCTCGGCTCGTCCCCCGCCTCGGTCTTTCGGCGCAAGTAGCCGACGTAGACCTCCAGCGCGTTGCCCGACGTCGGGAAGTCGTATCCCCATACTTCCTCCAGGATCCGGCTGCGGGTCAGGACGTGCTTCGGGTAGGAGAGGAACAGCTCCAGCAGGGCGAACTCGGTCCTCGTGAGACTGATTTCCCGGCCCGCCCGGCGCACCTCACGCGTCCCCGGGTCCAAGGTGAGGTCCGCGAACGACAGGATCTCGGCGTTCTGCCCCGCCTGCGGATCCGGGATCGCACGACGCAGAAGCGCACGAAGGCGCGCGAGAAGCTCTTCGAGCGCGAAGGGCTTCGGCAGGTAGTCGTCGGCGCCGGCGTCGAGACCGGACACCCGATCGGAAACGGTGTCGCGTGCCGTCAGCACGAGAATCGGCAGGTCATCACCGGTGCTTCGCAGGCGTCGAGCGACCTCGAGGCCGTCGAGCCGCGGCATCATCACGTCGAGGACCATCGCGTCGGGTCTGTTGGCGATGATCGCTTCCAGGGCCTGCGCGCCGTCCCCGGCCATCTCCACCTGGTACCCGTTGAACTCAAGGGATCGCCTGAGTGATTCACGGACGGCCCTGTCGTCGTCCACTACGAGGATGCGCATGGCGACAGTCTTACGCAGAGTGCTGAGACTCGCCTAAGAACACACACAGAACAAACAAAGAGAATTCGACAGTCCACAAGACGTTTCAGCCGGTCTCGGGCCCTTTTGCAACAGGTGCGTTCCATCTGCGCCACAAAGCGAGCATTCGCACCCCTACTACGACGGCTGCTGCTATCACCGTCACCGGCCCCGGCGGCAGTCGCAGAGAGTGACCGATCACGACGAGCACGGCCCCCGCGAGGGCGGCGACCGCGTAGATCTCCTTCCGCAGCACGAGCGGGATTTCCCGCAGGAGGAGATCACGCACCGCGCCGCCACCGATACCCGTCGTCATCCCGATCAGGCACGCCGCGTAGGGAGTGGCGCCCGCGTTCAACGCGGTCGTGGTCCCCGCCGTCGCGAACACCCCGAGCCCGAGCGCGTCGGCGAGCAGCACGCCGCGCCGCAGCTTCGCGATCTGC
Source organism: Amycolatopsis sp. NPDC102522 (assembly GCF_055584485.1). Taxonomy (NCBI): domain Bacteria; kingdom Bacillati; phylum Actinomycetota; class Actinomycetes; order Pseudonocardiales; family Pseudonocardiaceae; genus Amycolatopsis; species Amycolatopsis sp. NPDC102522. The sequence goes on from NZ_JBVJLY010000002.1 coordinate 871,672, forward strand.
GGATGGAAGACGAACACGACCAGCGCCGTCCCGCCGCAGACCGCGAGGTAAGGCCACGTCCGCAAGGTCGTGGGCGGCGTGATCCCCAGGAGGACGTCGCGGATGATCCCGCCGCCGAGCGCCGTGGTGAGCCCGACGACGACCACTCCGAAGACGTCCAACCTGGACCGCACCGCCGCGAGCGCCCCCGAAGCGGCGAACGCGATCAAGCCGAGGAGCTCGAGCGCGGTGAGGATCATTACTGGTCGAGCAGGCCGCCGCGGTAGGCCAGCAGCGCGGCCTGCACCCGGTTCGCCGCGCCGATCTTGGACAGGACGGCCGAGACGTAGCCCTTGACCGTGGCCTCGGACAGGTGCAGGCGCCCGCCGATCTCCGCGTTGGACAGCCCCTGGCCGATCAGCCCGACGACCTCACGCTCCCGTTCGGACAACGACGCGAGCAGCTTGCGCGCCGGCTGCGCGGCCCGCTGCTCGTCCCGATGCGACTGGACCATGCGCGCCGCGACCCCGGGGTCCAGCACCGCGCCTCCGCGAGCGAGGTCACGAACCGCCCGCAGCAACGCCGCCGGATCGATGTCCTTGAGCAGGAAGCCGTTGGCCCCGAGCCTGAGCGCGAGACTGACGTAGTCGTCGATGTCGAACGTGGTCAACATGGCCACGGTCGGCGGATCCGGCAGGGCCAAAATCGCCCTCAGCGCGCGAATGCCGTCGTCAGGCGCCCGCATCTTGATGTCGAGCAAAGCGACGTCAGGGTGGTACCGCCGGGCGACCTCGACCGCTGATCTCCCGTCGCTCGCCTCGCCCACGATCTCGATGTCGGCAGCGCCGGACATCATGGCACGCAGGCCCGAACGGACCAGTTCCTCGTCGTCGGCGAACATGAGCTTGATCAACGAAGCCCTCCGGCAGCCGGGGGAGCGGCGTCTCGCGTCCCGTTAACGAAGATTACCTACTGTTGTTCAGGGTTTCGAAACCAGACACGTACGAGTGACCCGTGCGGGTCATCTGTGTCGATCTAGCTTTCGATTCAGACCCTGATTTCCTGGGTGTGAGTGTGCGTGCTCGGGGACGGATCCGCAGGTCGAGTGTCACTAGGCGGCCAGTGTCCCTGTTCGGCCGCAGGTTTCCCGGCCTGCTCGTGCGCAACCGCCGTTCGGGGGGTTTCGGGACTTCACCGGGCTGGCCGCTTGGTCCCCTCAGGGACGACTTCGCCCTCCCGTACTCCTTCGCATAGCTACGCGGTAGGCTGCGCCTGGCAGTACATGCCCTCGTAGCTCAGGGGATAGAGCACCGCTCTCCTAAAGCGGGTGTCGCAGGTTCGAATCCTGCCGGGGGCACACAGACAGCAGGACGCACTCAGTGATCTCGCGCCTGCCGGAAGAGGTCGGCGACTTCATCGGTCATCCAGTAGCGCACATTCTCGCCTTCCGGATATTCCCATCTCCACAGCCATGTCCGCCCAGCCCCTTGACAGTGCCGGCCGGGCCACCCGAGAATTCCGGCTACACCATGCTTTCCGTTGGAAAGCTCAAGCAGCAGACCCAGTTCGTCGCCGCTGAATTTCGCGCCAGGCTTGTTCATCAAAATCGAGAAAAGCGCCTTGGCGGTTTTGCTCAATTTTCCCCAGACGATCTTGGCCAGTTCGCCGTCGGAGCGACTCCACGCGACGAGCTCATCCGCCGGCGAGCCCTCGCTCGTCGCGGGCTCGGCAAGCCAGCTTCCGAACATCGAGTAGAACTCGGCGACGCGCTCATCAGGGACTTTGACGGTGATGTCGATCATTCGCCACTCCTCGCTCCTGGGAACTTCCATGTCCCCGACAAGGTCAACGTACCCTGCCTACAGATATCTTACAAGGTCTCAGACATATCTCAGAGCCTCGTACTCAGAGGCCACCAGAGATCACTCAGTCGGCGACCGCCGGGCGTTGACGGAGTAGATCAAGACACGGCCACCCTTGCTTCGCTCACCGAGTCGCGGACAACCCTCGAACCACACAGAGGCCAGGTGACCGGTTCAGCGCGGTCGCCCCTCGACGTGCGGGCGAGGCCTTGCCGAACCGCGCGTCCTCCGACATGAAGGGCGCACCATGAAGGATCAGGTGACAAGACTCGTAGCGCGGAACCATCAACACTGGTCGTTCCGGCCTCAGATCAACTGAACGAAACCGTCTGCTTCGGGCGCCGCAGATGAAAACGATGGAAGCTCGACACTTCGGCAAATGTGATTCAGCAATCCCAATGATTCTTCACGACCTGGATAGATACAGCATCGGCGAAGAGGAAAGGGTCCATATGCGACAGCCACTTCGAAATGCGACTCTCACCGTCCGGCTGACTCTCCCGGAGAACGTGGACGGCTTCGCATCGACCATTGACGAAGTGCGGCCAGTCGCCGATTATCCAACTATCCTACCGGCAAATAGACGGCGACGTCGGCAAGGGCGTCCAGGGTCGCGGGGTCCACATGACCGGTCGCGGTGTCAGTCTCCGCCACTATCATCCCGTGTCCCTCCGGACGTGGAGAGTAGTGCAGGCCACTGATCCGAACATTCGCCAGACCTAGCATGGCGGCGATCTCCAGCGGGCGGATATCCCCACTGCCGTGGACCGCCTCGACCCTTTCGAACGCAGTTGCTTGCTTCTTGCTTCGGAACCCGACCCGCACGACTGAGACCACCGCCGCGTTGCCATGGCCGTCGCCCACCGCCATCAACATCCGGTCCAACGAGGTACAGGGCGTGCGGACCAGGAACTCTCGCACCTTCCCTGTCGACGAGGCGACACACTCGATCTCATGCTTGACCTGACGGTCGAGTCGCTTGAGCTTGAAACGGCTCAACGCCTCGTCCGTCTTTCCCCGCTTCGCCGAGTTCTGCGCCTCGCCTTTACGCGTCTTGAGCGAGCGGCCAGGCAGAGAATCGACGACATCGCCTGCCAAGTTGCTCTCCAGCGCCGGTGCCGTAGAGCCGCCGCCGAGACCTCCCAACGCGCCCATCCCGCCGCTCGCGACGCCGACCACGATCACCGCCGCAGCGGCTACCGCGGCCCCCGTACCTTTGTTCCGTAGTTTGATTCTTCGGCCATCGGGCAGCGTGCGCCACCCACTGTCCTCCGCCATTCGCAAGCCCCTCGTCCAGTACGCCGGCACTTCGCGCGATCGAGCAACCAGTGGACCAGACACGTCCGACACTTTCCGATGGTTGCCTTTGGTTCGCAGTTGCCGCGACGACTGGACGACTGTCCTGCGACCTAGGCAGCTGCGCGTGCCGACCAGTCGTGCGGTGGGGGCCGCGCCGAAGCTGTCGGTGCCCTCTCCATAATGGGATGGTGACCGACGGACAGGAGCCGCAGCCGTTCGCGCACCTGAGTGCGCCGAACGCGGCGCTCTACCGCGACGTCCTGCTGACGTTCGCGCGGGCGAGGGACCGGTTCATCGTGCACATGCGGCCGGAGGACGTCACGACCGACTTGGGCCGATCGGGTGACATCGAGCAGGTCGCGGACGCGCTGGACAAGCTCGTCGACTGGGGCAACTTGCGGGCCGATCCGGATACGAGCCGGGTGACCAGCGTCGCCGACTTCCATCGCGCCCGGTACCTCTACCAGCTCACCGCGGCCGGTCAAGCCGCTGAAGAAGCGCTCGCGGTCTACGACCAGGCTCTCGGTCGACGGGGTTCGCTGCAGTCGGTGGCGCTGGAGGACATCGCCGCGCAACTGCGGGCGCTCGTGGAGCTGGCGAGGGCGCGGGAGATCGACCCGGCGAAGGTGCATTTGCTGCTGCTCGCGCTCGCGGAGCGGTTCACGGGCTTGGCTGACAACGCTCAGGCATTCATGGCGTCGCTACGCCGGGTGATCGATTTCGCCGACGGGGACGTGGAAGCGTTCGTCGCCTACAAGCAGCGGCTGATCGACTACGTAAACCGGTTCATCGCCGACCTCGCCAACCGGGGCGCGGAGATCGCGACTTTGCTCGGCAAGATCGAAGAAGCCGGCGTGGAGAAGCTGCTCATGGTGGCTGCCAAACGCGAAGCAGCCGACGTCGCGCCTGACGATCACGAGAACGCTGCCGCCATCGAGAGCTGCTACGACACTTGGCGAAATCGGTGGCGGGGGCTGCACGACTGGTTCGTCTCGGCCGACACTCGACGTCAGTCACAGGCGCGGCTGCTGCGCGGAGCCGCCGTCACGGCGATCACCCAGCTCATCGACACGGTGGCCGCGCTCAACGAGCGTCGTTCCGGACGTTCCGATCGCTCGGCGGATTTCCGTACTTTGGCTCGCTGGTTCGCGGAGTCCCCGGACGATGAAGCGGCGCATCGTCTGTGGCGGACGGCGTTCGGGCTCAGTTCTGCGCGACACCTCACGGTCGACAGCGAAACCGTTGCCGTCTGGGAGGAAGAACAGCCCGCACCGAGTACGCCGTGGCGGCAGGCGTCGGGGGTGCACATCAGCCCGCAATTGCGCAGGACGGGCACCTACGAGCGTCGTGGCCAGCCCAATCGGGTCGCGGACCGTGCGGAGCAGCGGCAGATCCTGGCCGAGCAAGCGGCTCTCGAAGCCGAGCAGGTCGCCGCGGCGCGTGAACGGCTGGAGACGCCGGGGCCGACGCGGCTATCGGCGCTGGGTGAGCTCGACACACGGGCGTTCCGGCTTTTCCTTGGTCTTCTCGGCGACGCGCTCTCGACCCGCGCCCCTGGCGATCACGAGGTCCGGACCACCACGAGCGACGGGACGATGGAGGTTCGCTTGACGCTCGTGCGCGGCGGCGGAACGGTGAGCATCGAAACCGAGGACGGGATTCTCCGCGGGCCGGAACACCTGATCGAGATCATCGACCTGATCGGGAACGGCCGGGTTGAGGCGATCGCGTGACCACGCTTGGCGAGGAAACTTCTACCCAACAGCGGAAAGCCTTGCGGGCGCTACTCGCCAAGCCGTTGTTGACGGCGGGAGCGGACGACGAAGTGCTGCGGTTGGTCCGGCGCCATGCGGCAGACCTTCGTGATTGGCTTGCCACGGAGACGGGCTGGCGGCTACTGGTCGGCGCGGAGTCGGCGCGCTTGTTCAAAACCGCGCCGACCCTGACCGACCAGACCCATCCGGCGAGGGACGGTAAGGGCAAACCGCCGTTCGGGCGTCGCAGGTACGTCCTGCTTTGCTTGGCACTGGCCGTTCTGGAGCGAGCCGACGCACAGATCACCCTCGGCCGCCTCGCCGAAGGCGTGCTCGCCGCCGCAGGTGAACCCGAGCTTGTCAACGCGGGCGTGTCGTTCACGCTGAGCAGGCGCGATGAACGTTCGGATCTTGTCGCCGCGGTCCGGCTACTGCTCACCTGGGGTGTCCTCGAGCGTGTCGCCGGTGAAGAAGACGCCTATCTGAGCGACAACGGAGACGTCCTCTATGACGTACAGCGCCGAGTGCTCGCCTCGCTCTTGACCAGTGGTCGTGGTCCTTCGACGATCGACGCCGCCGATTTCGAAACCAGGCTTGAAGAACTTTCCCACGAACCCGTCGCCGACACCGATGACTTGCGCAATCGAGCCTTGCGCCACCGGCTCACCCGCCGCCTGCTCGACGATCCAGTGGTCTACTACGCCGAGTTGGCCGACGCCGAACGAACGTACCTGGCGAGCCAGCGGCACGCGATAACGCGCCGGATCGAGGAGGCCACCGGGCTGGTCGCCGAAGTCCGCGCGGAGGGCATCGCGATGGTCGACCCTGACGACGAGCTGACCGATGTGCGTATGCCGGAGCAGCGCACCGATGGTCATGCCACTTTGCTCGTCGCCGAGTATCTCGCGGCGAGGAACGGACCGGTGCCGATCGAAAGACTGCTGGCGTATATCAGGAAGATCGCCCGTGAACACGCCACCTACTGGCGCCGCGGAGTCACCGAAGAAGGCGCCGATGAGGAGCTCCTCGCCATCGCGTTGCACAAGCTGCGCGCGCTGCGGCTCGTCGAGGACTCCGAAGGGATTCCGCCGATGGTGCGTGCGCTGCCTGCGATCGGCCGTTATCGGATCGACGCACCCACCATTCGGGAGAGGAAGACCGGGAAATGAGCTTGCCCGTTCCGGACACGGCCCGTTGGCAGCCACTTCGTGCCGGCCTGGTCGACCTGTTCTACTACGACATCGAAGAGTTCCACTTCCACGATGGCCGCTTGCTGTTACGCGGTAACAACGGAACCGGCAAGTCCAAGGTGCTCGCGCTCACCCTGCCGTTCCTGCTCGACGGCGAACTGTCGGCGCACCGGGTCGAGCCGGACGGTGACCGCAACAAACGCATGGAATGGAACCTGCTGCTCGGCGGGAAACATCCGCACAACGAACGCCTCGGCTACACCTGGCTGGAATTCGGCAGGGCCCTTCCTGACGGGAGTGCCGAGTACCGCACGATCGGTTGTGGCCTCAAGGCGGTCGCCGGACGCGGCATCGCCCGGCACTGGTTCTTCGTCACCGATCAGCGCATCGGCCGGGACCTCTCCCTGGTGAGCCCCACCCGAGTGGCCTTGACCAGGGAGAAGCTCAAAGACGCCGTCGACGGACACGGCCTGGTGTACGACACCGCGTCCGAGTACCGGCGCGCGGTGGACGAAGCGCTTTTCGGGCTGGGACAGCACCGCTACGAAGCCCTTGTCAATCTGCTGATCCAGTTGCGACAACCGCAGTTGTCGAAGAAACCGGATGAGAAACTGCTGTCCCGAGCGCTCACCGAGGCGTTACCGCCGCTCGACCCGGCCCTGGTGACAACGGTCGCGGAAGCTTTCCGTGGACTGGACGAGGAGCGGGGGACCTTGCGGGCCCTCGCCGAAGCGAAGACGGCGGCAGAGCAGTTTCTCAACCATTACCGGCGCTATTCCCGGATCGCGGCCAAACGCCGTGCGGCACCTGTTCGCCACACCCACAGCAGGTACGAACAGCTCGGACGGGAATTGGGGGAAGCAGAGGCGGCTTACGAAAAGGCGACACTGGCACTCGACGGAACAGAACGACTGCTCGGTGAGTTGACAACGGCGAAGGCTCAGCTGGAGGCACGTCGCGCCGCGCTGCAGAGCAGTCCGGAGATGCGGGACGCGGAGACCCTGAAACGAGTGGGGGAAGAGGCCCACAAGCTCAGCGGATTCGCCGCTTCGCGGGAACGCGACCTGGTATCAGCAATGCACAACCTAAGCCGCCGTGAAGCGGACGTCGAAACAGCACGGCGGACGATTGACGCCGACTCGGAGATTTTCGAAAAAGCCAAGGACATAGCGCGGGAGGCCGCCGAAGCGGCGTACCTGGCAGAAGGACATGCTGCTGTCGTCGCTGACGAAGATGAGCGAGCCGGGCAGGCACTCATCGAACGGCGGACCAAGGCGGTCGACCAGCTGCGACAGCTGCTCAACGCCGCGACGCAGGCCGAGGCCGCGTTGCGCTCGGCACGCGAAAGCGTGGACCGGATCACCGCCGAGCAACAGGGTGTCTCCGAACGGATCACGACGGCAGGGAAGAACATCGCCGAGCACGGTGCGGCGCTTGTCACCTCCTATCGCTCCTACCTGGCGGAGGTAGAGCAGTTCACCTTGTCCGATGTGGACGAATTGCTCGACTCGCTGGACACATGGACCGAGACCCTCGCCGGTGACAGCCCGGCGGCATCCGCCGTGGAAGAAGCCGTGCTGCGGGCAACCACAGAACTCGGCCGCGGACAAGCGACCCTGGAGGCCGGGCGAACGGCTGCGGAAACCGAACGGCAAGCCATCTCCGACGAGATCGCCCGGCTCGAAGCGGGCGGGCACGACGCACCGCCGACGCCGTACACCCGTGACGAAGAGGCCCGAACCGGCCGCCCGGGCGCGCCGCTTTGGAAGGTCGTGGACTTCGTCCCCGGCGTCGATGCCGAGCACCGAGCCGGACTCGAAGCGGCCTTGGAGGCCGCGGGCATTCTGGACGCTTGGGTAACGCCGGACGGTGAACTGCACAGCACACTGACCGGTGACGTGGTCGCCAAGCCCTGCGACCCCGCGACGGACGGTGGCCTCACCGCTGTGCTGGCTCCGGCAGTGGACCGGGCCGACCCTCAGGCCGGGGCCCTGAACGACGACGTGGTCGAATCGGTCTTGCGCGCGATCGGCCTCGGTCCCGGTGCACACACTTGGGTCGGAGTGGACGGCAGATTCGCCGTCGGCGTGTTGAGCGGGGCGTGGCACAAGGACAAGGCCGGCTACCTGGGCGAGGGCGCCCGCGAAGCCGCCCGAAGGGAACGAGTCCGGCGCCTGCGGGAAGAGGGAGCGCGGCTGGATCGGCGCCTGGCCGAATTGACGGACGCCGAGAACAGCTTGGCCGCGCGGCGAGCTGCCCTCACCGCGGAACACCGAGCTCAGCCGAAAGACAACGAACTCCGCGACGCTCATGTCAAACTCGCCAACGAGCACGAGTCGAAGCGCCGGATCGACGTCCGACTCGGCGAGGCAGTGGCAATTTCCGGCGAGTGTGCTGACGAAGCCGAGCAGGCACAGGGAAAGGTCGTCGAATTCGCCGGTGATGTCGGGCTACCGACAGACCGCGAGGAGCTGGCTCGAGTTCGTGAAGCCGTCGGTGACTATCGGGTGGCCCTGGCCGGGCTTTGGCCCGCGGCGCGGGCACTGGCTCGAGCGCTGGCGCAATCGGCCAAGGCCGAAGACGAACAGCGAGCAGCTGCCGAACACCACGGCGAAGCACAGGAGTCGGCCGTCGAAGCCCGCGCCGACGCCGAAGCCGTGGCGGAACGTCACCGTGTACTGATCGAGACCGCGGGCGCGGGAGTCGATGAGCTGTACCGCAAGCTGGCCGCGGTCGCCAAGGAACTGGGCGAGCGGGACGCTCGTGAGAAGCAGGTGCGCACAGAAGAGCAGGTTGTCCGCGAAGAGCGGGGTACCGCCAATGGGCGCCGCGAGGCACTCCGTGATTCGATCTCGACCGCCACGGCCGAACGTGACGAGGCCATCCGTGAGCTGCGGGCCTTCGCGATGACAGGACTGCTGACAACCGCCATTCCCGAACTGGAATTCCCCGATGCCGGCAAGGAATGGGCTCCCAACCCGGCTGTCGCCCTCGCGCGGGCCGTCAACACCGCATTGGACGGAGTGGACGACGCAGACCGTCCATGGGAACTGGTGCAGCAACGTGTCTCGGCAGAGCACAAGCTACTCACCGACGCGCTGTCGACGCATGGCCATTCGGTCGGCATGACCGTACGAGACGGGATCATCGTCGTCGATGTGCTGTTCCAAGGGCGCACTCAAGATATTCCGACGCTGGTGGCGGCTTTGGAGGTGGAGAACGAGCAGCGAGCGAACTTGCTCTCGGCGAAGGAACGCGAAATCCTCGAGAACCACCTCATCAACGAAGTGGCGGGCACGCTGCAAGAATTGATCGTCAACGCCGAGGACCAGGTTCGGTCCATCAACACCGACCTGGAGGCCCGGCCGACGTCGACCGGAATGCGCCTGCGGCTGCAGTGGCGCATTTCAAGGACGGCGCCCGACGGTCTCGGCCGGGTGCGAGACCGGTTGTTACGGCAGACCGCCGATGCCTGGAGCGCGGAAGACCGCACCGCGGTCGGAGGGTTCCTCCAAGAGCAGATCAACCGCGAACACGCCGAAGACGCGGCGGGTGGCTGGGTCGAACAGCTGACTCGCGCACTGGACTACCGTTCTTGGCACGATTTCGCGATCCAGCGCTACCAGGACGGTCAGTGGCGGTCGGCGACCGGACCGGCGTCCGGCGGCGAACGAGTTCTCGCCGCGTCGGTTCCACTCTTCGCCGCGGCGTCCTCCTTCTACTCGTCATCGGCCAATCCCCACACACCACGCCTCATCGCGCTCGACGAAGCCTTCGCCGGCGTCGACGACGACTCACGGGCCAAGTGCCTCGGTCTGCTCGCCACGTTCGATCTCGATGTCGTCATGACCAGCGAACGCGAATGGGGCTGCTATCCGCAGGTACCCGGTCTGGCCATCGCACAGCTCGCCCGGCGCGACGGAATCGACGCCGTGCTGGTGACGCCCTGGCGGTGGAACGGCCGCGAACGTGTCCAGGAGCAACGACCGATTCCGTACGTCCCGAGCGCCTGATGGCCGATCTTGACCGCCTTCGCAGGCTCTTGGGTGGCGAAGAAACCGAGTGGCTGCTCGACCGCTTGCGCCGACGGATGATCAACGGCAAGCCGTTGAGCGGGATCGTCACCCTCGGCTCGGCGACACATGACCAGCGCAGGGCCATCGAAAGGTTGCTTGGTCGCCGAGCCGGTACCGGCGCTTCCCTCAGCGTTTCTCTGGACGAAGTCGATGCGATACTCCGCCGCAGCGGTGCGGCGCCGGACGGCCTCGCCGACGTGGCGAAGCTGCTGATCGGAACCGTGCCTGACCGGCCGACCGAGGCCGCGGCATGGGCGGCGGCTCATCAGCCCCTGGACAACCTGGCCGCACAACGTCCGGAACTGGCCACATGGCGCGGCTGGTTGGACTCCACCGGCATGGTTCGCAGATTGGCTTCCGATCCCGAGGCCGCTTCGGCGTTGACCAGCGCGGCGGTCCGCGTTCTCACCGAGCTGCCCTCGAAGGGCATCGCGTTGGGGCGCCTCGCCGCGGAAACCAGTGGCGACGCGCACGGCCTGGACGACGGGCGCCCCTTGGCGACGATCGTCCTCTCGGCGGCGAGGTGCCTTCGTGGCACCCCACCGGCGGGAGACGGAACAGCGGGCGAACGACGTGCTTCCTGGGCCGCGGTCGGCGTACACCGTGACGAGCTGTCCTCGTCCGTGCTGTGCCTCGGCTTGTCCGGTGGCGCGGACACGGTGACCGGCCGGATCCTGGCACTGGCCAAGGAATCCGGAGAGCCGTGTGTGCTGACACTACGTCAGTTGAACGCCGCGATTCTCGGTGTCGGCTCCGGGGTCGTGTCGGTCTGCGAGAACCCGATCGTGCTCGCCTCCGCGGCCGATGAGCTGGGCCCCGGATGCCCTCCCCTCGTCTGTGTGAACGGCCAGCCATCGGCCGCGGTGTGGCGGCTGCTCGATCTTCTGGCTGCGGACGGTGCCCGGTTCAGGTATCACGGTGACTTCGACTGGGGCGGCATCCGGATCGGCAACACATTGCGAGACCGGATCTCCTGGCAGCCCTGGCGATTCGACACCAACGCGTACGCGGCGGCGACGGCGACCGGTGGTGAGCTGACCGGCAAACCGGCGGAAGCCAGTTGGGACACAGGACTTCGTACGGCGATGGAACTACGCGGCCTGCGCATCGAGGAAGAACTGATGCTGCCTGCCCTGTTGGACGACCTGCGAGCTCTCGCTGATTAGTCCGTCACCGAAGCTTGTGCCGCAGGCAAGGCGGGCATGAGCCCGGGAACCATGTCAGGTTGCCGGTCGTGAACACCTGCGTGCTGGAGCCAGCCTTGCGGCAGCCAGCCACCCGTCACCAGTTGCGGGTGCTGCGGATGCTGATTGAGGGCCCAAGTCACGAAGAGCAGTTCCGCGTAGTCCGACTGCAGAAGCCACGAAATCGGTCCGTTGTCGCCGTCCCCGGTGAAGTGCAGCGTCGCGGGAGCGACGATGCTGGCCGCGGTCATAGCGCTCCAGTGCCACCGGAACACCTGCGGCGTGTACATATAGAAGCCGTAGCTGCTGGCAAAAACGGAACCATGGTCTATCGGCACCCATCGGGGCACGACAGCCGCCTGCGCCGCCGTGCGCGCCCGGGACTTGGCGACGGCCCCGCCGATCAGCGAGCCGGCGACCAAACCCAGCCCCACCGCTCCGGTGCCGAAGACCATCGGCGTACTGACTTGCCAGCTCCCGTCTCCCAATGCTCGAAAGTCGGACAGGACGAACTGCCCTACGGCCCACAGTCGCTCATCATCGGCATTGACCGCCGGAAAAGGTGCGAGCACTTCCGGCGTCTGGCTGAGATCGTGCCCACCCGCCATCATGGCCGCGAGATAACAGGTGTATCGCAACACTTCGTCGCGCTGCGTCCATGGAGGAGGGCCGGTCGGTTCCGGCTTCTTCCGCCCCATTCCGGATCCCTCCAGCGATCTTGGCGATCAAGATTACGCCGCAGGATAGCAATCGATTCTCGACTCTCTCCGTACGCAGGGAAACGGCTGAATCCGCACTAAAATCCTTGCTATGCCACGTTTTCCGGAACTCACGCCTCGTGGAAGTCGTCGAGGCGGCGCGCTTCGGCCGACGATTCCGTGGCGGCCAGCCAGTGCGGATAGGTGACGTAAACCAGTTCCGTGTCCTCATCGGCCGCGTAGACGACCTCGGTCCCCGCTCGCAGGTAGATCACCTCACCGGCCCGAGCCGTCACCGCCCCTGAGGGGCCTTCGACGGTGAAGACGCCGGAAGTGATGACCAGAGCCTCATCGTAGGTCATCTTCCAAGGATTCTTCTCGCCTTTGCGGTAGCGCCCGAAGCCGACGGACATCGATGCGCCACTGTCTTGCGCGAGAACGTCGGCCAGGAAGATCTGCTGGTCAAGTCGCTGGAACCAGGTCGAAACGTCGTCGCTCGTGAAGTGTTCGACGGACATCCAAGTCTCCTTAAGTGGAAGTTCCTCCACTTATTTAACCGGAGAAAGTTCCACTTGTCCACCGACTAAGCTCGGAGGGTGCTTCCCATCGCAGGATCCGGACCGGTAGAGCGGGCGGACGCGGCTCGCAACCGGCAGAAGATCGTCCGGGCCGCGGCCAAGCTCGTTGCGGCCAAGGGGATCGACGGGCTCGCGTTGGACGAGGTCGCGACGGAGGCGGGGGTCGGGATCGGGACCGTGTATCGCCGGTTTCCGGACAAGGGCGCGTTGGCGCAGGCGCTGCTCGACGAGAACGAGCGCGAGTTCCAGGAGGCGTTCATCAGCGGGCCGCCGCCGCTCGGGCCGGGGGCTCCTGCGACCCAAAGACTGAAGGCGTTCACCGACGCGTACGTCGACAGGCTTGAGACGCATGGCGAGTTACTGATGGTCGCGGAGACCGAGACGCCGATGGCACGGTTCGTGACCGGCGCGTATCGGCTGCACCACAGCCACCTGGTCGCGTTGATCAGCGAGATCGAGCCGAAAGCAGATGCCCATTTCAGGGCGGACGCGGTCTTGGCGCCGCTTGCCGCGGCGCAGTACGTCTACCAGCGACAAAACGGCATGACACCGGAACGCATCAAGCACGGCCTCCAGAGCCTGTGACCGACGTGCCAGACCATAGGGCTTCTACTGAATCAGAAGTCTCAGGCTTCGAACTCTGCTGTTTTCGCAATTGCAGGACATGCCAGCAGAGCTTGATCATCATGCAATACTCCCCGAATGGGGTACAAGCTCCCTGAACCGCAGGGGCAACAACGTGAGGTCGTCTATCTACGAGGCAAGGGGCACTGCGTCGCACTGGGTGTAGCCGGCAGCGGCAAGACGGTCATGGCCGTCAGGCGTGCTCGCTATCTGGCGACAGTGCCCGGCTTGGGCGGACCAACCCTGCTCATCACGTTCAACGGTGCGCTGGTCACTTACTTGAAGAGTCTGGTCGACGAAGAATCCGGTATCACGGTCGAGCAGTATCACCTGTTCGCGCGCCGTGCCCTCCGGGAACACTTCGGGAAGAGCCCGCGAATCGCTGGAATTGCCACCAGAAACAACCTGATAGCGCGGGCCTTGAAGGATGTTCGTCTCGTTACCACAGAACGATCCGCAGTCTTCAGGAAGCCGGTGCGATTTTTCGCGGACGAGTTCGACTGGCTGGACGGGAACGGAATCGACGACTTCGACGAGTACTTGAGCGGGGATCTCGAACGGATCGGACGCGGATCGAACCTGCCCAAGGCAGACCGGCTGGTTGTCCACCAGGTTTATCGTCGATACAAGGAGCTGCTGGCAAGCGCGGGCTTCGATCTGGACTGGTCGAGTCTGGCGAGTGAACTCTTGCGTACCGTCAACAACGAAGTGGCTGCGCATGGCTATCGACATGTCGTGGTGGATGAGGGGCAGGACTTCACCCCTGAAATGATCCGGTCGCTGGCTGCGTTGATACCCGAAGACGGCTCCCTGACCTTCTTCGGCGACTACGCGCAGCAGATCTACGGTAGCCGGATGTCTTGGAAGTCCCTCGGGCTCAAGGTCACAGGCGGAAGGCTGGTGCGGTTCGATCGCAACTACCGCAACACGCGCCAGATCGCGCAGCTAGCGAAGGCGATATCCGACTATCCGAGATTCGGCGACGGAATCGATCTGGTGAAACCAACCGCGCCCGTCCGTGCTGGTGAGCCTCCAGTTCTGGACGAAGCCGAGTCGGATTCCGACCTGATCAGGGTGGCGGCGCGCTACGCCACACATCTCTGCATCGATCGGAATACCAAGGCGAAGGACCAGCGCGTGGCGGTGCTCTCCAGGGATGGTGCGCTCACCGAGCGAATCGCCAGACTGGTGGACCGGCAGCGAACGATCAGGCTACACAAAGGCATGACCAAATGGGACCAGTCTCCAGGTGTCTACTACGGCCCATACAGCGAAGCACGGGGTCTGGAGTTTGACACCGTCGTACTCCCATTCCGTGCCGAGGACGAGCTGCCGCCGGAGGCGAGCATCGACGCCTTTGGGTTGGACGAGGCCAAAGTACGTCAAGCTCGGGAGTTGTACGTTGCTGTGACGCGGGCCCGCACCGATGTCGTCCTCATCCATCACGGCCGACTGGCAAGCGTGCTTCCCGTAGCCGAGTCCGGCCTCTATGAACTGATGAGCTCATGAACGAGATCCTGAGCGAAGTCGGACAGCGAGGGATCACCAGGTTGTGTCACTTCACCAGGGCTGCGAACCTGGCGCACATACTCGCGAGTGAAACCTTGCAAGACGTCGCATACCTGCGAGACTCCGCCGATGCTTACCGCCCTACCGACGAACACAGGCTGGACGGGCACCTCGGCCATATTTCCTTCAGTCTCGAATATCCCAACGCCTGGTACTTCAGGGAAGCGCGCAAGCGAGACGAGCAGTTCCTAGAGTGGGTGGTGCTGTCGGTGGATCCGGTACTGCTGGACACACCGGGTACCAGGTTCTGTCCACACAACGCCGCAAAGCGTTCAGGCCGCGGTATCCAGGACGGCCTCGACGGCTTCGAAGCGATGTTCGCCGAGCGTGTGGGACAACGTTTACGCGAACCCAGGCACCCGCCTTGGTGGCCGACGGACGATCAAGCGGAAGTGTTGATTCCCGGCCCGATCCCGATCAGCGCGGTTCGGAGCGTGATCCTCCAGAGCGAGGAACAGGCGGCGTTGGAGGACTTCCGGCTTCGAGAGATCGGGCTGAAGACACACCCTCCGTTCGTCGTCGCACCTGATGTTTTTGAGACGGACAAGCTGTCGTCGCAGCTCAGGAAGGGCATAAGGCCGCCCGAACTCGCGCTATGAGATCTCTACGGGACCCACGCGTAAGACGCCGTCGTCCAGCGGCACGCAGCGCTTCCCACCGCGGCCACGAAGAGCAGCGAAAGTGCCGGGAGGGTAGACGACGTCCATCCACCCACAGGGATTCGCGGGCCGGTGCACCTCGAAGCACACAGGACCATCGCCAGAGTCCAGCGTGACAACGGACCCCCGGGGCAGAGCGTCCACATCAAAGCCCGAGAGCACGATGTTCCGCCGAGCCAGCAGCGGGTCGCCGGGGACAACCGAAGAGAACAGCGTCACCGCGGCCGAGCGATGCGCGGGGTGGTTGAAGTACCGGTCCCCGACCAGGCCCAGCCCCGCGCGCACCTCGACGAGGTCGCGCGAGACCGGCACCGGATCAGGGCGCGGCCCCAAAGAGGGACGGCCTTCGTAGGCGTGCACGGAAGAGACGTGCAGCGCGACGATCAGCGCTCGCCCAGTTGCCATTCCGGCCGCACGTAGTGGCAGGTGTAGCCGTTCGGGATGCGCTCCAGGTAGTCCTGGTGCTCCGGCTCGGCTTCCCAGAAGTCGCCGGCCTGGGTCACCTCGGTGACGACCTTGCCCGGCCATTTGCCGGAGGCGTCGACGTCGGCGATCGTCTGTTCGGCGACCTGCTTCTGCGTGTCGTCCGCGTAGTAGATCGCCGACCGGTAGCTCGCGCCGAGGTCGTTGCCCTGGCGGTCGCGGGTCGTCGGGTCGTGGATCTGGAAGAAGAACTCCAGGATCTGCCGATACGACAGCCGGGCCGGGTCGAAGACGATCTCGATGCCTTCGGCATGCGAGCCGTGGTTGCGGTAGGTCGCGTTCGGCACGTCGCCGCCGGTGTAG
Organism: Amycolatopsis sp. NPDC102522; assembly: GCF_055584485.1. Classification (NCBI taxonomy): domain Bacteria; kingdom Bacillati; phylum Actinomycetota; class Actinomycetes; order Pseudonocardiales; family Pseudonocardiaceae; genus Amycolatopsis; species Amycolatopsis sp. NPDC102522. Next base: position 887,930 of record NZ_JBVJLY010000002.1, read on the forward strand.
CCGACCCTGGTGGAGACGACTCCGGGGTGCCGGCGGAACAGGTCCTGCATGCCCCAGAAGCAGCCGCCCGCGAGAACAGCCTTTTCCCTCACTGTTGATCTCCTCTGGTCGTTGACACCCAGTACAACGTGTCCCACCGCCCCTGTCATCCCCGTCCAAGTGTGACGGAACGCTTACGTCCCCCGCGCGTCTCACACTGGGTGAAGCTCCTGCTCGCGGTACTGGCCCTCCTGCTGGCCGGCTGTGCGACGGCACAAGACGCCCCAAGGCCCGAAGATGCCTTCAAGTTCGGCGGGATCTCGATGCCCGCGAGCGGCAAGGTGCTGGAGACGAAGTACGAGAGGGGCATCGACGTGATGTACCGCGTCGACCTCACCCTTCCGCCGGAGGACGTCCCTCAGCTGCTCAAGGCGTCCGGCTTCGCGCCCGGTGTCATGAAGGACGACCAGCTCGTCGACGGTCGCCGCGTGTTCCGCGAGGTCACCGTCGACGGGGCCACCGTGCACCTCAGCCTCTTCACCACGTGAGTACTCAGCGTTAAAAAGATGGGCCGTTCGGACTCGTCTGGGTGACCCCCTAACGTGTAGCTCCACGCACCATCCGCCGGAGGACGCATGGATCCGTTCCGTGTACCGCCCGAGCTGTTCCGTTTCACCGACGGGAGCAGATCCGGGCTCCCCCTGGCGATCCTTCATGCCTTCAGTGAGGCGAACGAGCGGCTCGAGACGGCGCTCGGCATCGACGACGTCCGCACGGAACTGCGAGCGGTCGGCTGGCTCGAGACGCTGGACGACGATGAGCTGGTCAGGGCGCTGGACCAGCTGAGGAGCCAGAGCCACCTCGACGTCGTCCAGAACCACGCGGGCGACTATCGGACGGCGTCCGAGTACGAGCGCCGCAACCTCCAGTACTCGCTGACCAGGCAGGGCGAAGCGGCGTACGCGGGTGTGGTCCGCGCGAACGAGGTGCTCAACGCCACCGGCGCGCTGCAGACGGCCACCCTCGACGCGCTGGGTGAGCGGCTCGGCGAGCTCGCGAAGCAGCTTGAAGACGGCACCGACAGGCGCGTGTTCAGCACGCTCGCCGAGGTCGAGAGCCATCTTGAGGCATTCCGCGACAACACGAAGCGCTTCAACGGCGACCTCCAGCGTCTCCTGCACGCCGAAGCCGATCTCGTGACGTTCCACGAGGTCAAGGCAGCCACTGTCGCGTATCTGCAGGAGTTCCTGAACGACCTGGAGCACCACACCCACACGATCGCCACCCGCATCAAGGAGATCGACGACCACGGCATCGAGCGGGTGCACCGGCGGGCTCTCAACGGCGCGGCCCTGCAGAGCCCTGATCAGCGCTGGCTCGACGTCCGCGAGGCGCGTTGGGCCGGGCTGCGCGCGTGGTTCCTGCCCGAGGACGGCGCGGAGCCGCGGGTCGAGGACCTGCATGTCCTCGCGCGGCGGGCGATCGTCACGCTTCTGCAGGTGCTGGACCGGATCACCGAGTCGCGGCGGCGCGCGAGCAGCGCGGTCGCGGATTTCCGTGAGCTGGCGCGGTGGTTCACCGTCGTCCCCGCGCAGGAGGACCTGCATCGCCTGTGGTCCACGATGTTCGGGCTGAGTTCCGCGCGGCACGCGCATCTCGCCCACGCGGACCCGGAAGTGGTCAGCACGACGGCGTCGTGGCTCGACGCGCCGCCTGTCGAGGTGTCCGAACTGCTCCGGTCGGCGGGCCGCACCGAGCGGTTCACCAAGACCGGACGCGTTCGCGACGTCACCGCGATCCGAGCCGCGCGAGTCCAGCAAGCGATCGCGGAGCGCGCCGAACTCGAAGCCGCCTGGAGCATGCTCGACACCGGTGGGGTCGTGCGGCTTTCGGCGTTCGAGAAGCTGGACCACACCGTTTTCGAGCGGCTGCTGGACCTGCTGGGGCAGGCGCTGGGCAGCCCTGTCGGCGCGGACGGCACCCGGCGGAGCACGACGTCCGACGGCCAGATCGAGATCGTCCTCCGGCCGCCACCCCAGGGCGCGGTGGCCCGCTTGACCACCACGAGCGGCGTCTTCCGGGGCCCCGACTACGAAATCGAGATCAGCACGGCCGGAGGCGGTGCGTGAGCCTTACGAACCAACTGGTCATCGCGGAACGCGAAGAGGTCGCACGCGGGATCCGGGCGCTGCTCGCCAAGCCGCTGATCGGCGAACGCGGCTCCCCCGAGACCTTCGACCTCATCCGGCGCCGCCGCGAACCCATCCGGCAGTGGTTCGACTACTACTGCGGCTGGACGCTCACCGTCGAACCCCGGCTCGGCTACGCCCGGCTGGTCAAGGTCCGCGCGGCCGTCGATCCCAGCCGTCCCGCCCGGCGGCTGAGGTCCGGGCGCGCTGCTTTCGACCGCCGTCGTTACGTCTTGCTGTGCGTGGCGGCGGCCGAACTGCTCACGGTGCCGGTGACCACCATCGGCCTGCTCGCCGGCCGCGTCGCGCACGCGAGCGCCGCCGACGACCTCGTGACCACGTTTGACGTCGCTTCCCGGGCCGAGCGCCTCGCGTTCGTGGACGTCCTCAAACTGCTGGAGTCCTACGGCGTCCTCCAAACGGCCGACGGCGACGCTGAGTCCTTTGTGGACGAAGTCACCGCGAAGGTGCTGTTCCGGGTCGACGCGACGCTGTTGCTGCGGATGCTCGCCGCACCGGTCGGGCCGTCGCAGCTGGCCGTACCCGCCGACGACGTCGCGCTGCGGTTCGAGGAACTGCTGGAGGCGGTGTCGCACGAGCAGCGCTACGGCCTCTCGTCGGGCCGCCACGAGGACACGCCGAGCGCTTCGGACGTCCAGCGGAACCTGTGGCTCCGGCACACCGTCTTCCGCCGTCTCGTCGACGATCCGGTGCTGTACTTCGCCGAGCTGACCGCGGAGGAGCGCGCGTACCTCGGGTCGCCGACCGGGCGCCAGCTGCTGCGGCGTGCCGCGGAACAGGGCGGTTTCGTCCTCGAAGAACGCGCGGAGGGCGTGCTGCTCGTCGACGTCGACGGGCTGGCCACCGACGAGAAGTTCCCGGACGACGGGAGCAACGCCAAGGTCGCCGCGCTCCTGCTGCTCGACGCGCTGGACGAGCCGCGGACGACCGACTACCTGCAGAAGGCGACCGCCAAACTGCTGAAACGGTTCCCGCGCTGGGCCAAGACCTACCGGGGCAAAGACGGCGTGCGACGGCTGACCGTCGACGCGCTCGCCGTGCTGACCGGTTTCGGGCTGGTCCGCGCCGAAGCCGAACTCGTCCGGCCGCTCCCGGCCGCCGCGAGGTACACCGACCGCAACGAGGAGGCGCCGTGACCGTGACGAGGTGGATCCCGTCCCGCGCGGGCATCCTCAACATCTGGCGCTACTACGACGAGATCTTCGAGTTCCACGACGGGCGCCTGCTGCTGCGCGGCCCCAACGGGAGCGGGAAGTCCAAGGCGCTGGAGCTGCTGCTGCCGTTCCTGTTCGACGCGAGCCTGCGCGCGAACCGGCTTTCGACCTTCGGCACCAGCGAGCGCAGCATGCACTGGAACCTGATGGGCGAAGGCGCTTCCGGCGCGACGCGCGTCGGGTTCGTCTGGCTCGAATTCGGCATGGCCGGGGACAAGTGGTTCACCTGTGGCGCGCGGCTGCAGGCCAGCACGCACACCAGCACGGTGCACGCCGACTTCTTCACCACCGGACTGCGGATCGGCGACGGCCTGTCGCTGGTCAACGAGGCAGGCCAGCCGCTGACCAAGAACGCGCTGGAGGAGGCCCTCGGCGAACAGGGCACCGTGCACGCCGGCGCGGCCGAGTACCGCACGGAGATCCGCGCGAGGCTGTTCCCCACCTTGAGCGAGCAGCGGTACGACGCGCTGATCACCGCGCTGCTCCAGCTGCGGATGCCCAAACTCTCGCAGCGGCTCGACCCGAGCCTGCTGTCCAACCTGCTCTCCCGCGCGCTTCCGCCGCTGGGGCAGCAGGAGATCGCCGATCTCGCCGAGGGATTCGAACGGCTCGACGCGCAGCGCGAGCGGCTGGGCTCGCTGGAGACCGAGGTCGACGCGACCCGCGCGCTCGCCGCGCGACAGAAGACCTACGCCCAGCGTGTGCTGCGCGCTGGCGCCGCGAACCTCATCGCCGCGACCACCGAACTCGACGACCTCGCCGCGGCCGCCCGCCGTTCGGCCGAGGAGTACGACGAGGTCGCCGCGCAGAAGGAGACCGCCGAGGAACGCGCGGCGAAGCTCGAAAAGGACGTCGAAGAGACCGGAGCCCGCCTTTCCGGGCTGACCGAGTCCGAGTCGTACCAAAAGGGCCAGGAGCTCGACAAGCTGCGGCAGCGGACCCTGTCCACGACGGAGAAGGCGGAAACGCTCCGCGCGGACGCCGATCGGCTCCGGACCGAGGCGGACGCCGACGAGGAGCGGTCGCGAGCGGCGCAACAGGTGGTGAAGCGCCAAGCCGACCTCGTCCGCGCGCAGGAGACCGAGGTCCGGGCCGCCGCGACCCGCGCGAACCTGGCAGGCGTGCACGACGAACTCGTCGCCGGTCTGGGCGGGGCGGCCCGGCTCCGCCCGTTGCTGCAGGCCGCCGTCCGCGGCAAGCGTGACCAGGTGGAGACCCTCGGCCGGGCGCTGGACAAGCACGAACGCGCCGTCGGCCGCCGTCACCAGGCCGAGGCGGATCTGGACCGGGTGCGGTCGGATTTCGCGGCCGCACAGGAGAAACTGGACCTCACGACGGCGACCCGCGAACTCGCGCTGAGCGATCTGCGGACCCGGCTCGCCGAGTGGGCGATCGGCTGCCGCGAGCTGCGCTTCCCCGACGTGGAAGCGCTCGTGCGGGAGGCCGAGGCGGAAGTCGCGCTGCTGGGCAGGATCAGCGCGGTCGCCGAGACCGTGCTCGAAGACATCATCCGGCGGGAAGCTGCGACCGGTGCCGCGCTGGCCACCGCGCGCGCCGAGCACGACGAACTCCTCGTCGAGGCCGGCGTGCTCGAAACGGAGGACGTCCTCACTCCCGCGTCGCCGCGCACCAGGACGACGGACCGGACCGAGATGCGCGGCGGACCCCTGTGGCGGCTGGTCGATTTCGCCGACTCCGTCCCGGCGGGCACGCGCGCCGGAATCGAGGCCGCGCTCGAAGGCGCCGGGCTGCTGGACGCCTGGGTGAACTCCCACGGTGTCGTCGACGGCCACGACGTACTCGCCGAAACCGGGACGCTGCCGGTGGCCTCCGGCCGTTCGCTCGCCGACGTCCTCGTACCGGAACCCGACGCCGGAGTCGCCCCGGCGAAGGTCCGGCGGGTGCTGGAAGTGATCGCGTTCGACGACGAGCTCCCCACCGGCCCGGCCGCGATCGGCGCGGACGGCAGCTGGCGGATGGGCAGCATGTCGGGCAGCTGGACGAAGGAAGCCCCGTCCTACATCGGTTCTTCGGCCCGCGATCATGCCAAGGAAAGCCGGATCGCCGAGCTGCGGGACGAGATCACCGGCCGCGAGAAGACCATCGCCGAGCTGGAAGACGAACTGGCCGCGCTGCGCGGCAGGCGCGAACTGATCAAGATCGAACGCGCCGCCCGCCCCGGTCACGACGATCTCCTTGCCGCGACCGGGGAAATGACCACGGCCGAGGCCGACCTGACCGCCGCCGACGCCGCCGTCCGGCACCGGGAGACGGCCGTGTCCGCGCTGGAGGCCGAGGCCAAGACCGCGCTGCACGAGCTGACCGGCCAGGCGTCCGACCACGGGCTGCCGACCGAACGCGCGCCGCTGGCCGCGCTCGCCACGGCTCTGCGCACCTACTCCGACCAGGGCGAGAACTGGCTGTACGAACACGGGAACCTGTTCACGGCGACCCAGCGGGCCGGGACGTTCGCCGAACAGTCGGACCGGTCGGCGGGGAACGCGGTCCGCCGTGAGGACGAGGCTTCCGAGGCGGAGGCCGAGCGCACGAAGCTCACCGCGATGCTGGACGCGATCGAGGGATCCGTCGGCACCGGCTCGCGCGAGGTGCTCGCCGAGATCGACGGCCTGCGCACGAAACTGCGCGAGCTCTCGGGCGAACTCCGCACCGCGAACTCCGACGCCAAGGAGCTGGCCGTGGCGCTGGGCGCCCTCGGCGTCCGGCGCACGAACGACGCGCGGGCCCGCGAGGACGCCGCCAAGAAGCAGGACGCCGCCGCGCTTCGGTTCCGAAAGCTCGCCACCAGCGTCTTCCCCGCCGACGGCGGCATCGAGGACCTGCCGAAGTTCCAGGCCACCCTGTCCGCCTCCGAGGGGGTGCGGGCGGCGCTCGACACGGCCCGCCTGGTGGCCGCGGCGTGGCCGTCCGTGCCGCACGCGACGGGCAACCTCGGCGAGGCGCTGCACCGGCTTTCCGAGGCCGTGCACACCTGCCGGAACACGCTCAGCTCGCGCGCGGAACTCGATCTGGAGACCGACGAGGACGTCCAGATCTTCACCGCCGTCGTCGACGGGCTTCGGGTCGGCGCGGCCGAACTGCTGAAGATCCTTTACGCGGAAGCGGAACAGAGCAGGCACGAGATCACCGGCCGCGAGAGCGACCTGTTCGACAAGACGCTGACCGGCGACACCCGCCGCCATCTCGCGGCCCGCATCCGGCAGGCCAACGACCTTGTCGATCGCATGAACGCGCGGCTGGAGCGGGTGCGGACCGCGTCCAGGGTCGCCGTCCGGCTGGTCTGGCAGGTCTCCCCCGACCTGCCGCCGGGCACCAAGACCGCGCGGGACCTGCTGCTGAAGGATCCGGACGAGCTGACCGCCGAGGATCGCGTGTCGCTGCACAAGTTCTTCCGTGAACGCGTCGAACAGGCGAAGGCCGACGACACCGCGACCAGCTGGGAGCAGCAGCTCGCGCAGGTCTTCGACTACACGTCCTGGCACCGGTTCGTGGTCAAGGTGGACCGCGCGAACGGGGCGGGCTGGCAGCTGCTGACCAAGAAGCTGCACGGCGCGCTTTCCGGTGGGGAGAAGGCGATCGCGCTGCACCTGCCGCTGTTCGCCGCCGTCGCCGCGCACTATCAGGCCGCGCCCGAAGCACCGAGGGTGATCCTGCTCGACGAGGTGTTCGTCGGCGTCGACACCACCAACCGGGGGCAGGTGTTCGCCCTGCTGTCCGCACTCGACCTGGACCTGATGCTGACGTCGGACCACGAGTGGTGCACCTACGCCGAGCTAGGCGGTGTCGGGATCCATCAGCTCATCACGGGCGGGGACGGCGACGACGCGGTCACCACGGCCCGGTTCACCTGGAACGGTCACGACCTCCTGCCCGCCGAACCGCGTTAGCCTGAGCGGCCCCTTTCCGCCGTTCTTCCTTGTGCGGCGCGTGACGGCTCGCTACGTTCCTGCCGGTGGCGCCGACGGCTGTGCGGATCCAAGTGCTGGGTTCGCTGCGCGTATGGCTCGACGGGGCGGAAGTCGACCTCGGCCCACCGGGCCGCCGCGCCGTCCTGGGGTTGCTGGTCCTCGCCGGCGGCGAAGCGATGTCCAAGCAGGACCTGGTGGACGCGCTCTGGGGCGAACGGCCGCCGCGCAGTGCGGTGAACGTCCTTCAGACGCACGTCAAACACCTGCGGCGACTGCTGGAACCCGATCGGCCGTCGCGGTCGGGGAGCGAGATCCTGCCGTATGTCGGCGGTGGCTACGCGCTGCGCTGGGACGCCGTCGAGATCGACCTGCCCCACGTCCGAGGGCTGGCCGCCGAGGCGAACGACGCCCAGCGCGACGGCGAGACCGCCCGTGCCGCGGCCCTGCTCGGCGAGGCCCTGCGCCGGTGGCGCGGCAAACCGCTGGCCGACATCCCCTCGCTCACAACGCATCCGAAGGTCGTGGCGCTCATCTCGGAACGCCGTGCGCTGCTCGCCAGGTACGGCGACGCGATGCTCGCCATCGGCGCCCCCGACGAAGTGCTGACCGAGCTGGTCGAAGCCGCCGCGGACCAGCCGCTGGACGAGCCCGCGCAGGCCCGGCTGATCCGCGCGTACCACGGCGCGGGCCAGCGGGCGACGGCTTTCCGGCTCTACCAAGAGGTTCGCGGGCGGCTCGTCGAGGAACTGGGGGTCGAACCCGGCCCCGAACTCCTCGTGGCGCACGCCGCCCTGCTCGACGACGGGGAATCGCCGCCCGGTCCCCGTCCCTCGGCCCGGGTCCCCCGGCAGCTGCCCGCCGAACCGCCCGGGTTCACCGGCCGGACGACCGAACTGTCCATTTTGGACGAACTGGTGCCGAAGGCTGGCGGCTCCGGCGGCGCCGTGGCGCTCGCGGCCATCACGGGGACGGCGGGCGCGGGGAAGACCGCGCTGGCCGTGCACTGGGCGCACCGGGTGAAGGACCGGTTCCCCGACGGGCAGTTCTACGCGAACCTGCGCGGCCATTCGCCGGGCCCGCCCGCGACGGCACTCGAAGTGCTCACCCGGTTCCTGTCCGCACTGGAGGTCCCCGCCGAACGCCTGCCCGCGGACACGGAGACCGCGTCCGCGCTGTACCGGACGCTGATGACCGACCGGAAGGCCTTGGTACTACTGGACAACGCCGCCGACCTGGACCAGCTCCGGCCGCTGCTGCCCGCCGGGCCGGGCTGCCTGGTGCTGGTGACCGCCCGGGACCGGATGACCGCGCTGGTCGCCCTCCACGGCGCCCGGCGGCTCACCCTGGGCATGCTGGATCCCGGCGAGGCGCTGGAACTGCTCGCGCGGGTGCTCGGTTCCGAGTGGATCCGGGCCGAACGCGAAGCTGCCGCCGAGGTGGCCGGGCTGTGCTCGTATCTGCCGCTGGCGCTGAGGATCGCCGCGGCCAACCTCGCCGACTACCCCGGGAACGGCATCGAGGACTACGCCATCGAGCTGCGCAAGGGCAATCTGCTCGCCGCGCTCACCGTGCCGGGTGACGAGCAGATCGCCGTCCGGACCGCGTTCGACCTTTCCTACGCGGCCTTGCCCGCCGAGACCCGCCGGGTGTTCCGGCTGCTGAGCCTGGTGCCGGGCAACGACATCGGCGTCGAAGCGGTCGAGATCCTCACCGGCGCGGAGCGGGCGGGCGAGATCCTGGACACGCTCGCGGGCGCGCATCTCGTCGAGCAGCACGCGCCGGACCGCTACCACTTCCATGACCTGCTCCGCCGTTATGCCGCCGATCGCCTGACGTCGCGGGAGTCCCCCGCCGAAAGCGGATCCGCCCGCCGCCGGTTGCACGAGTGGTACCTGCGTGGCGTCGACAGCGCGGCGAAGCTGGTGTACCCGCACATGTTCCGGGTTCCGCTGTCCGTGCCCGACGGCCCGGCTCCCACCGCCGCGAAGGACAACGCGGCCGAATGGCTGGAGACCGAACTGGGCAACCTCGTCGCCGTCGTCGAGGACGCGGCGCGGAACGGGCCTCGTCCGGTGGCCTGGCTGCTGGCCGACGCCCTGCGCGGCTACTTCTGGATGTCGGTGCGCCAGGTGGAATGGCGGGCGGCCGCCGGGGCCGCGCTGTCCGCCGCCGAGGAGGACGGCGATCCCCGCGCCCGCGCGTCCGCCCGGTTCAGCCTGGCGGACCTGAGTTTCCGTCAGGGGCGGTACCGGGAGGCCGTCCGGCACTACACCGGCGCGCTCGTGCTCGCCCGGCGCTCGGACTGGGTGGAAGCGCAAGCCGCCGTGCTGGGCAACCTCGGTTGCGCGTACTGGCAGTCCGGACGGCTTCCGGCCGCCGCGGTGCGGTTCTCCCGGGGGCTGGAGCTGAGCAGACGCGCCGGCAGGCCCGCCGGGGAAGCCGTCGCGCTGGGCAATCTGGGGCTCGTCCATTGGGAGATGGGCGACCTGCCCAAGGCGGCGATGCACTACGTCCAGGCCCTGCGCCGGTATCGCGGGATGGGTTCGCGCTACGGGGAGGCGATCAACCTGGCCAACCTCGGCCAGGTGCAGCACGCCTGCGGCCGGACCACCGAGGCGGCCGGACTGCTCGCCAAGGCCCTCGTGCTGCACCGGGCGGCCGGGAACCGCGCCGGGGAGGCGGAAACGCTCGGCAGGCTCGCCTCGGTGTACTGCGATCTCGGCCGCCTCACCGACGCGCTCGACCACGCGCGCGACGGGCTGCGGCTCGCGCGGGAGACCGGCGAACCGCGAGGCGAGGGCGAAGCGCTCGTCGCACTCGCGAGCGTGCATCGGCGTACGGGCCATCGGCAGGACGCCGTCCGCCGGTACCGGCAGGCCCTTGCCCTGCTGCGGGAAACCGGCGACCGGTACCCCGAGGTCGACGCGCTCATCGGGCTCGCCACCGCCACCGGAGACCTCGGCCAGGCCCGGCAGGCGCTCGCTCTGGCCGGCCAGGCGGGCTACGGCGCGCTGCGAAAACGGGCGGCGGCCGCCGTCGAGGCAATCCTCCGCGCCTGATTCACGCCGCGGCGATGCCGCTGGTGGTGTCGTACGCGCCCGCGGGCTCGAAGGTGACGACGACCCACGGGTTGACGCCGTGTTCCTTGCCCGCGTTGTCCGTGCAGGAGAACTCGCTCATGTCGAAGGCGGTCCACCGGCCGCGTTCGTCCTTGGTCGGCCGCACCGACTCCTCTATCCGGCCGATCCAGCGGCAGGCCGCGGAATGCACCCGCGCTGTCACCGCGGGAGCGACCCAGACGATCGCCCCACCGTCCGCGCACCACGAAAGGTTGTAGGTATAGGTCCATTTCCCGGGTTCTTCGAGTACGACCGGTTTGATGGTCCTGACCCCGGACGCGCAGTCCCGGGCGGCGCTCGCCTCGTCGGTGGCGGCGAACGTGAGGCCTGCCCACAGGACCACCGAACCGGCAAGAACGTTCTTGATCGTCATCGCTCCCCCTGAATCCGTCGTCGTTCCACTGTTCCGCCGCTTCCCGGCACCCGCAAGGCGCCGGACGCCGGATCCAATCGACGTCCAATGGCCGTCCAGTGCCACCCAATAGCTTGTGATCACACCAGTTTCCGGCGAGGGGAGTACTGATGAAGGAACGACTGAAGAGAGCAATGGTCGCGACGGCCACCACGGTGACCGTCGCGGCGGCACTCGTCGTCGGCACCGCGAACACGAGTTCGGCACAGGCCGCCGGTCAGTGGGCGTTCGCGATCTCGTCGGACGGCAAGCTGATGGCCTACTTCAACACCACCGCGCCCCACGTGCTCAACTGGGTCCGGCTCGTACAGGGCCTCACCTGCGGGGAAAGCGGCCTGATCGGGATCGATTTCCGGGTCCAGAACGGCCTGATGTACGGGCTGGGGAACAACGGCTGCATCTACACGATCTCGACCCCGCCCACGACACCCGACGTCGTCGTCACGAAGGTCTCGCAACTGAGTGTTCCTTTGGAAGGCAAGAACTTCGACATCGACTTCAACCCGGCCGCCGACCGGCTGCGGGTGATCAGCGACACCGGCCAGAACCTGCGGCACAACCTCGGCGACCACGTCACCACCGAAGACACCATCCTGACCACTCCGCCGGCGGGCGGGCCCACCCGGGGCGTCACCGCCGCCGCCTACACGAACAACGACCTCAGCCCCGACACCGCGACCACGTTGTTCGACATCGGCACGGCCACTGACCAGGTGCTCGTCCAGGCGCCCGCCAACAACGGATTCCTGAGTCCGACCGGAGCGCTCGGCATCAACACCGGCCCCGTCGCGGGCCTCGACATCTTCAGCGATCTGACCAACGGCAAGACGACCTCGGCGAGCGCGTTCGCCGTACTCAACCCGGCGTCCGGTCCGTCGGTGTTCGCCACCGTCGATCTGCTGACGGGCGCGGCGACCAAGGTCGGCGAGTTCCCGCTGCCGATCGGGGATGTCACGATCGCGCTCGACACGTACTGAGCCGGGTTGTCCGGGCTTTCTGGGTGGTAGGGCTGTTCGGTGTCCGGTTCCCGGTCCTGGCCGGACACCGGACGGCTCTACTCGTCGCCTGCCTCGTCGGGCTTGATGTGAGTCGAAGAGGCTTCCGGCTGTTGCCGGAAATCGGCAATGCCTTGTGGCGTCTGGATGATCGAAAAGTGTCGGTGGTCGGTCGTATGTTCGATGGGTGGACATACGCGAAGCCACCTCTGTGGCGCAACTCAGAGAACTCACCGGCCCGGACGTCTTGGAGTCGGTCAACGGTGCCGTCTTTTCCTTGGAGGACAGCGATTGTGTTGCTGTGGCGCAGGCGGCGTCGGCGGGGATCGCGC